>DASPVR010000001.1:0-5958 GCA_035622255.1 Solirubrobacteraceae bacterium
GAGATCGTCGTGCGGGCGTCGCTGCGACTCGAGGCTGCGCCGGTGGAGCGGGTGAGGCAGACGATCGACGCGATGCGCGCACGACGTCACGAGGCCCAGCCCCAGGGCATCAAGACGTTCGGCTCGACGTTCACCAACCCCGGCGACCCCGGCGCGCAGGGTCGTACGGCTGGGCAGCTGCTCGCGGACGCGGGCTGCGCCGGGCTGGCCGTCGGGGGCGCGAGGTTCGCCCCCAAGCACGCCAACTTCGTAGAGAACACGGGCTCGGCGACGACGGCCGACATCGTCGAGCTGATGGCCGCCGGGCGGGCGCGCGTGCTCGAACGCTTCGGCGTGGCGCTCGAGCCCGAGGCCCAGACGCTCGGGCCCGTGCGCTTTCCATGGCGCTCGCCTGACGCGGGCGCACGGGAAATCGCCGGAAGTTCGTAAAGACACGTTTGGCGGGGGCGAGAGTGGGGAAAACCTACGCACACCGAGGCGATGCTCATCAGGGCTCGACATCTCTCGCCGTCGACGGGGCTCAGGGTGGCGCTCGCAACACTGACGGCCGCGGTGGGCGCGGCCGCGTGCGCGTCTCCCGCCGCCTCTGCGGCTACGGGGGCCCCGGCCCTGGCGAGCGTCGGGTCGACCGCGACGCAGGCCGTTGAAGGCGCCGCGGCGACGACCAGCCTCGCTCCCACCAGTGATGCAAAGCCGGTGGCGCCCTCGGCCTCCTCCTCCGAGACGCCACCGGCCCCCTCTTCCACACCCGCCGCGGCGCCGGTGAGCGCTCCGGTCACCCAGGCCGTGGCGAGCGTGACCGCGCCAGCCGCCGGGACGCTCACCTCGGCAACCGCCACCGCTCCGGTCGCCGGCGCCCAGCACGGCGGCGCCACCCCCGCGTCCGCCTCCGCGACGAGCGCGCCCGCCTCCACGGCGAGGACCGTCGCCGCGGTCGCCACATCGCCGACGAGGACCGCCGCGAACGTGACCGCCGTGGCCACGGCGATCGCCTCCGCCTCGACGGCGATCGCATCCGTGGCGTCCACGACCGGCCCGGTCGCGCGCGTCGTCACCCCGCTCACCGCGCCGCTGACGAGCGCGGTTCAGAGCGTGGCCGCTCCGGTCACCGACACGCTCTCCTCGGTGGCCTCCACCGCCTCCGACACGCTCGCCTCGGCGGTGGGCTCGCTCGCCTCCGCCACGGCTCCGCTCGCGCGGGCCATCGACATCCCCACGGGCACTCCCGTGGCCGGTGCCGCGATCGGCCCGTTGGCGGGGCTGCTCGAGCCGGCCTCCCCCGCGAGGGGTGTCTCGACGCCGCTCGCAGCGCTCTCACCGTCGAGCGAATCGCCGGCCGGCCTCGCCCTCGCCAAGCCGACCGGCCCCGCGCCGCCGACCGGCCTTGCCCCGGTGACCGGACTCATCCTCGCGACCGCGGACGCCGGCCCCGCGCCCGGGGGCGTCGGGGGTCCCGAGGGTGGTGCTGGCGCTGCGCTCGGTGAAGCCGGACCCGCGAGCCTGCGCCGCGCCACAGCTCTGCAGCGGCCGCTCGCTCCCGTGCCGGCGCCGGTGCCGCTCGGGGGTCTGCCCTCCGGCGCGGGCGCACCGTCGGCGTCCGGGCTCTCGATCTTGCTCTTGCTTGCCGGTCTCCTGGTGCTTGGGGCCGAGCAGGCGCGACGCCGCAGGCGGCTGGCGAGCAGGCCGCATCTCCCGGCGGCGTTCGTTCTCCTTCCCGAGCGCCCGGGCTAGCTCCCGCGAGTGATCGAGCGCGTCGGTGAAGCGACCGGCGCGCGACCCGATCCGCTCTCGCTGCCGCAGGCACGCGAGGCGGGTCCCGTACGCACAACTCGAAAGCTCGAAAGGAGCTAGTGAATGAAACGCCATTGCATTGCAGTGGTCGCGAGCGCCTGCGCGCTTGCTGTGGCGCCGAGCGCCGCGCTGGCCGACAGCGGACCGAGCGGCGTGCTCGGAGCGCTCGTCGAGCAGACGCAGACGGCCACAAACCAGAACTCGACCAAGCAGTCGGCCTCGAGCGAAGCTAACTCGACGCAGACCAACGTCAACGCTCCGATCTCGATTCTCAGCTCGGGGTCAAACGACGGCGCTGTCAACCAGTCCAACGAGGCCAAGACGACCTCGGCGGCGGGCAACGCCAACAACACCGAGCAGGGAAACGGGCAGGAGCAGAGCGGCTCGGCCGGTGCAAACGGCGGTCGCGACGACGGCTCCGGCGGCGGCCCCAAGGGCAATGGACCCCAGGGTGGTGGCCCCGAGGGCAACGGCCCCAGGGGCAACGGCCCGCAGGGCGGCGGCCTCAAGGGCAACGGGCCCGAGGGCAACGGCGGCCCCTGCGGCGGCAACGCCGGCAAGGACAACCACCGGGACCACTGGCACCACCGGCGTCACCGACGCCACCACAGGCACCACCGCCGCGGCAATCGCCCCGGCAACGGTGGCCACGGTGGCAAGGGCGGCTACGGCGGCCAGGGCGGCTACGGCGGCCAGGGCGGCTCGGGCTCGGTCGACCACAGCCAGAGCGCGTCCAACAGCAACAGCACAAACCAGTCGGCCAAGAGCTCTGCCAGCAATGAACAGAGCAACGTGAACGTGCCCTTCTCCAAGGGCTCGTCCGGCAAGGATGGTCAGGACGACAAGGGCGGTAGCTACGGCGGCGAGGGCAAGAGCAGCCCCGCCGACGGTGGTGGCGTGAGCCAGTCCAACGAGGCCAGCACGAGCTCGCAGGCGGGCAACGCCAACAACACCGAGCAGGGCAACTGGCAGAGCCAGGAGGGCTCGGCCAGCTAGCCGCTCACCACAGCTAGCAACGCGCCGCACAGGGTGCCCCCGGGCTCGCACGGGGCACCCGTGTCAGCAGGCGATAGCTGCGACTCGGTCGCTGGTTCTTAGAGCAGGCAGGCCAGCTCTGTGCGGTCCAGGCCCGCGACGAGTTCGTGCAGCAGCTGTTCTTTCGCGGCTACGGATTCCGCTCGTCCGTAGAAGGCCGCTGCGTAAAACACGTACTGCCAGCCCTTAGAGCATTGCAGCGAGGCGCTCTGACCGTATCCGCTCGGGAGCGGCTGAGCAAGCGCCGATGCTGGCAGAGCGAGAAGCAGCCCTGCGAGGATCCTCCAATGAGCCGCTTCGTGTTGATCGTGTTGAGCATCATCACGTCCTAGTGCCTAGCTCTGAGCGAGGGATTGCGGGCGATTGGTCGAACAGAAGACGATGGCCCGCTCGCTCGCCGGCGAAAGCGCGATCGCTGCACCGGGCGCTCGCTCGCCGTCGGGGGCTGCGCGCGAGCCATCGGGGCTCGCGGGGCCGCTGCGGCGCGGCCGCGCACCCGGCGGCTCACGCAGCCATGGGCGCAAGCGCGGGCGCGGAGGGCTTGGGCGGCCGCGGGTGCGCGTGCTGCTCGCGCACAAACGACCGGCGCTCGTGCTGGCGAGCGTGCTCGCGCTGCTCGCCGGCGGTTGGCTGTGGCTGCGCCACTCGTCGCTCGTGGCTGTCGAGCGCGTGCGCGTGAGCGGCGTTGCCGGTGAGGGCGCCGAAGCGCGCGCGATCGAGTCGGCGCTGGTGCACGCCGCCCGGGGGATGAGCACGCTTGACGTGAACACCGCCGCGCTGCGCGACGCCGTCGCCCGCTTTGCGATCGTGCGCTCGGTACGTGCGCGGGCGGGCTTCCCGCATGCGCTCCGGGTCGAGGTCGTCGAGCAGCCACCGGTGGCCGTGCTCGAAGCGGGCGGATCGCGCACCGCCGTGGCCGCCGACGGTGTCGCGCTCGGTCCGGGGCTGCTGCGCGGGTCGCTGCCGGAGGTGCACGCCGGAGAAGCAGCCGCCGCGATCCTGCCCATGGTCGGCCGGGAGGCCACGGGAACGATGCTCAGGCAGGAGCTCGTCGTGCTCGGTGCCGCGCCGCCCGCACTCGCGCCGCTGATCACACGCGCCTACGCCGGCTCGATGGGCGTGACCGTCGTGCTCGCCGATCGCGTGCGCGCCTACTTCGGTGACGCCACGACGCCCCACGCCAAGTGGCTGTCGCTGGCGCGCGTGCTCGCCGACCCGAGCTCAGCGGGCGCGAGCTACGTGGACGTGCGCGTACCCGAACGCCCCGCGGCCGGGTTTCCGCCGGGCACCGCCCATGCCGGGGCGGGCGGAGGCGAAGGCGAAAGCTCGAGCGCCTCGGACCCGACCACCGCGGCGGCGCTCGCGGCCGGGCTGGAAGCGGCTGTCGCGGGCGGCATCGGCTCCTCGCCCGCCACCTCTTCGACCAGCGGCGAAAGCGCAGCGGGTGCGGCGGGCGGGGGCGAAGGCGCGAGCGCGCAGAGCACGGGCGGCGCGAGCGAATCGAGCACCCCGGGCCAGGGCGGAGAGGGGGCGGGCGCGCTGCGCGGGGAAGCGTCGACGGCCCCGGCGCAGACGCCAGCGGGCGGGGGTGCGGCGCCCGCAGAATCGTCCACGTCAGGCGGCTGACAGAGCGTGAACCTCAGCTTGAGGTCGAGGCCCATCCCGGACGAGGTCTCGCGGCCGGGTCGAGAGTTCCCCGATCTGCAATGATTCTTGCGAGGTTGGGGGGTCGCGTTGACAGGGCGAAGTTCCCTGCATAGCGTGCGCGATTCGCGGTTCGCCCGGCCACGTCGGACTGAACCCTTAACAAGTACTGAAGGCTTCGGACAGAACCCACATGGAGAACAGCGGCAGCTACCTGGCGGTGATCAAGGTCGTGGGCGTGGGCGGCGGCGGGACTAACGCGGTCAGCCGCATGGTCGATGCCGGGCTGCGGGGCGTGGAGTTCATCGCGGCCAACACCGACGCGCAGGCCCTGGCGATGTCGGACGCCGACATCAAACTCAACATCGGCCACGAGTCGACCAAGGGCCTGGGCGCGGGCGCCGACCCCGACGTGGGGCTGAGCGCGGCGTCGGAGTCGCGCGACGACATCAAGGAGACGCTCAAGGGCGCCGACATGGTGTTCGTGACGGCCGGCGAGGGCGGCGGCACGGGCACGGGGGCCGCGCCCGTGATCGCCGAGATCGCCAAGAACGAGATCGGCGCGCTCACCGTGGGCGTGGTCACGCGCCCGTTCGACTTCGAGGGCTCGCAGCGCGCACGCCAGGCGACGGAGGGGATCGAGCGCCTGCGCGAGGTCGTCGACACCCTGATCGTGATCCCCAACGAGAAGCTGCTCAGCGTGGTCGAGCGGCGCACGTCGATGCTCGACGCCTTTCGCGAGGCCGACAACGTGCTCCGCCAGGGCGTGCAGGGGATCACGGACCTGATCACGATTCCCGGGCTGATCAACCTCGACTTCGCCGACGTGCGCACGATCATGCACGACGCCGGCTCCGCGCTCATGGGCATCGGCTCGGCGAGCGGGGAGAACCGCTGCGCGGAGGCCGCGAAGGCGGCGATCTCATCGCCGCTGCTCGAGGAGTCGATCGACGGCGCGACGGGCATCCTGCTGAACATCACCGGCGGTCGCGACCTCGGGCTCTTCGAGGTGCACGACGCGGCCGAGGTCGTGCACGGCGCCGCGGACGCCGACGCGAACATCATCTTCGGGGCGGTCATCGACGAGGACATGAGCGATGAAGTGCGAGTCACCGTGATCGGGACCGGCTTCGACCAGCGCTACGCGCGCGGTCGCGGCGCACGCGGCGGTCGCGAAGAGCGCAGCGAGCGCCCCGATCGGCGCCCGCGTATGGACGAGCGCCAGCTCTCGACGCTCGAGATCTCCGACGAGGAGATCGACGTGCCGCCGTTCCTGCGCTAGTCGCGAGACACGAGCGGGGTGTGTCGCGCCCTCGCGCGCGACACGGCGAGGGAGTGTGTGTCGCTCCCTCGCGCGCGACAGGGCCGCCCGCCCCCTTCGATAGCCTGCGGAGGCGTGGCTCAGTCGACCCTTGCTCCTCCCTCGCGCGGCGCCCACGCGGAGCTGACGCAGCTCGCGCGGACGCCTCTGCACGACGCACACGTCGC
>DASPVR010000002.1:0-12951 GCA_035622255.1 Solirubrobacteraceae bacterium
GGGGGGCGAGCGGACGCGCATCGCCGGGATCGACGCATACGAGGGCGAGCTCGACGAGGCCGTCGCCCCGATGTCGGTCGCGATCCGCCTGCAGGACGACCTCGACGTCGCACGTGGCGAGCTGATCTGCCACCCGACCCAGGAACCGCTCGTCGCACGCGAGCTGCAGGCCGACGTCTGCTGGATGGCCCAGCGGCCGCTGCGCGAGGGCGAGCGCTACCTGATCAAGCAGACCACGCGCAGCGCGACCGCGATCGTGGACGGGGTCGACGACATCGTCGACGTGCACACGCTCGAACGCGACCCGCCCCCCGACGGGCTCGCGCTCAACGACATCGGGCGCGTGCGGCTGCGCACGTCCACGCCGCTGGTCTTCGACCCCTACAAGAGCAACCGCCGCACGGGCAGCTTCATCCTCATCGACGAGTCCAGCAACGAGACCGTCGGGGCGGGCATGATCAAGACAGTGGCGCCGTAGCGAGCGCCGCCGGTCGGCGCGCAGGTGGTCGCCATCGGGCCCCTGGCGCCGGCGGCCGCGGGCACACCGACGGCTCGCGCCGGCGCCGGTTCGGGGCGTCGGCGCGAGCCTGCGCGGCGTCGCGCCGCTTACTTCACGCGGACCAATTCTTCGAATTCGCCCGACTTTCCTGATTCTTCTTCGGTTTCTTCGCTGGGCGTCCACGTCGAGGCGCTGTCCACCTTGACCCACAGGCCCTGCTCGTCGGGCACGTCGCCCGTGCCATGATCCCACCTGCCCTTGCGAGTCGGGCGATACGTGACGCCCTCTTCCGGCGCGGGACCGATCGTGAGCTCCTTCACGCGGTCACCGCCGCTGGCGATCTCGTCACCGATCTGTTCGATCGTCAGGCCGTTTGCCGGGTATGGCACCGACACGAAGTTCCAGCCCGCCTGGAGCTGCAGCGTCGGCGGCTTGCTGAAACGCATGTCCTTTTTGGACAGCTGCCACACGCCCGTGACGTGCGGCTTGAGGTCGACGACCACGCCCTCGCCCGCATAGAGCGGAAAACCGGCCGAACCGCAGGGGTAGTACGTCTGCCATTCGTCGTTTACGTACACCTTGATGTCCTTCACGGCGTTGCGACCGAGCTGGCTGTCGATCGAGTCGACCAGCGCGCGAGCGTTCGGCGTGATCGCGAGCTCGCCCTGGTGGCGGGGTTGGCGATAATCGGCCGCAGTGGCGTACGGGTCGCCGGTGCTGGCCGCCGCGGCCACCGCAGGCGCTGCTCCTTCGCCGGCGGGTTCTTCGGCGGCTTCGGCCGCCGGCAGCGCCACCGTGTTTTCGCCGCCGGTCAACGGCACCGGCGGCGGGGGCGGGCTCGAGTCGGTGAAGTTTCCGCTCCCGTCCACCGCCACCGCGTGGAGCACTTCGCCGGTGTTGACGGTTATTTTCGCCGTCCACGTGCCCGAGCCGGCGGGCGTTTCGGTCGCCGATACGGTGTTGAACTCGTTGGGTTCGAATTCCGCGCCGCTTTTGGCGATCTTGTTGGTGTAGAAGACCACGTCCGTGACGCCGGCGGTCAGCGGGGTGGCGCCTTTGTCGTTGACGTTTTCTGGGCTGTCGGCGACGCCCGTCACCTTCGCTTCGCCGTTGGCATACGTGACGGGACCGAGCACCGGCCCCTTTGTGTCTGCTTTGGCCGGCGGCGTGTACGCGCCGGTGATATGGGCGAAGTCATCGGTCCAGTAGTTGTTGTATTCCCCGCCGCCGCCGAGCACGATGCCGATGCCGACCCAGTTGAATTCACCCTGCAGGATCGCGCCGCGGTGACCCCAGTTGGATTCAGCGTCGTCGTACATGTAGCCCCACACGGCTTGGGCCGCCGTGGAGTAGCCGGCGGCTAGGTTCTCGCCAAAGAAGTATTTGGAGAAGACCGGGTTGACCATCTCGCGTATGACGCCGCTGGTGAACGTCTGCAGGCCCTTTTGGTTGATCGGGCTGGCATGCGAGAAGTAGTTGTAGGTCGCCATCTCCTGACTGTGCGATTGAGCGACCTGCGACATGATCGTCGGGTCGAGTTTCAGTGCCGTCTCGCCGCGCGCTTCGCGCTCGAGGTTGAACAGCGTGAGCATCTGCTGCTGCGGCGTCATCGAGTCGTAGCCCGCCGGGAGCACCAACGGCGTGGCGCAGCCTTCTGCCGCCCGCGACGCCGTGAACGTGCTCTGGATTTCGGCGTCGGAGGCGAACTTGGTTTCGCCGGCGAAATTCATCATCGGGTTGGTGGTGGAACATGCCGCCTGCGCCAGCGACGCGCTGACGAGCGGGATGAGTATGGACGCGACCAGCGCGACCACGATGTGGCGGAACTTGGTCATGACTCCTCCTGGTCAAGAAAAGGTTTTGGACTTCCCCGAACTCCAGCCGTGCTTGGCCGCGGCGACGCGCAACGCTAGCGGTTTGGCACTGCAGCAGCTCGTCCCCCTGCACATGGACCCGGCCTCGGCCCACGCCGCCAGATAGCGACCTCGCTTCTTGGTGCTCGGCGATTGGAGCGACTAAGCTGCAGCTCTTCGCCGATGTTCGAGAAGGTGCTGATCGCCAACCGCGGCGAGATCGCGGTCAGGATTGCTCGTGCGCTCGATGAGCTCGGCGTCGCGAGCGTGGCCGTGTACTCCGAGCTCGACCGCTCCGCGCCGCACGTCGCGCGCGCCGGCGAGGCCTTCAACCTCGGGGACGGCCCGGCCGCCGACAACTACCTCGACGTCGAGAAGATCCTCGATGTCGCGCGCCGCTCGGGCGCGCAGGCGATCCACCCCGGCTACGGCTTCCTCGCCGAGAACGCCCCGTTTGCGCAGGCGTGCGAGGACGCGGGCGTCGTGTTCATCGGCCCGCCCGCGAGCGCGATCGAGGCGATGGGCTCAAAGACGCGCGCGCGCGAGCTCATGCGCAAGGCCGGCGTGCCGATCGTCCCCGGCACGACCAAGCCCGTCGCGACGGTCGCCGACGGGCTGAAGATCGCCAAGCGCGAGATCGGCTTCCCGGTGGCCGTGAAGGCGGCGGGAGGCGGCGGGGGCAAGGGCTTTCGCGTCGCGCTCTCAGAGGATGAGCTCGAGGCCGCGTTCGAGGGCTCGAGCCGCGAAGGCGAGAAGTTCTTCTCCGATCCGACCGTCTACCTGGAGCGCTACCTGCCCGATCCGCGCCACGTGGAGGTCCAGGTGCTGGCCGACCGCCACGGCAACGTCATCCACCTCGGCGAGCGCGACTGTTCGATCCAGCGCCGCCACCAGAAGGTGATCGAGGAGTCGCCCGCGCCCGAGTGGGTCGTGACCCCGGAGATCCGCGAGCGCATCGGCAAGATCGGGGTCGAGGCCGCGAGGGCCGTCGACTACGTCGGCGCGGGCACGATCGAGGGCCTGTTCTCCTCGCACGAGGGCTCAGAGCCCGAGTACTTCTTCCTCGAGATGAACACGCGCGTGCAGGTGGAGCACTCCGTGACCGAGATGACCACGGGCATCGACATCGTCAAGCAGGGCATCCGCGCCGCGGCCGGCGAGCCGCTCTCCTACACCCAGGAGGACGTCGTGCTGCGCGGGCACGCGATCGAGTGCCGCATCAACGCCGAGGACGCGTCCAAGGGCTTCGCGCCGGCGCCGGGGCGGATCGGCTCCTACCGCGAGCCGGCCGGACCGGGCGTGCGCGTCGATTCCGGCGTGCAGGCCGGCGGCGAGGTGTCGCCGATGTACGATCCGATGGTCGCCAAGCTGATCGTCTGGGACGCCGACCGCGAGCAGGCCACCAGGCGCATGCTGCGCGCGCTGGGCGAATACGAGATCGAGGGCCTGAAGACGCTGATCCCGTTCCACCAGGCGCTGCTGGCGACCGGGCAGTGGGCCCGGGGGGAGACGTGTCGCGACCTGATGGAGGACGCCGACTGGCTGAAGGGGCTCGCGCCCCAGGCGGCGCCCGTGGGCGAGGCGCCCAGCGGCCAGGAGAAGCTCGAGCAGACCTTCGAGGTCGAGGTCTCGGGCAAGCGCTTTGACGTGCGCGTGCTCGGAGCGCCTGCCGGCGGCGCCGCGATGAACGGCGCCGCGCCAGGGGGCGGGCGGGCCGCGCCCAAGCGCACCCAGCGCGCAAGCTCCGGCGGCGGCGGGCCCGACACGATCTCCTCGCCGCTGCAGGGAAACATGTGGAAGGTGCTCGTGAAGGCCGGCGACACGGTCGCCGAGGGCCAGCTGCTGTGCATCATCGAGGCGATGAAGATGGAGAACGAGATCACCGCGCACAAGGCCGGCACGATCACCGAGCTCCCGATCGTCGAGGGCGAGCCGATCTCGGCCGGCGCCCCGATCGCGACGATCGTGTCCGACGGGGCGGCGTCGAGTAGCTAGGAGACGCCGAGCAGCTTCGCCGCCGCCCGCAGGCTGGCGGCTTCTGCGGTCGGCTTTTTCTGGGAGGAGTCGAGCTTCTCCTTGTTGCGGTTGACCCAGATCACGGGAACGCGCTGTTTGACGCACGGCACGACGTCGTGGTAATGGCTTGCGGCGACGTGCACCCAGCCGCGCTTTCCGCCCATGCGCCGAGCACACTCGGTGAAATGGGCCGGCTCGGGCTTATAGGAGCGGACCTGCTGGGCGGTCACGACCAGGTCGAAGTCGATCGGGATGTGGCGCCGGGTCTGCCCGAGCAGCTTGTCGTCGATGTTCGACAGCAGCCCTAGGCGGTACTTCTTCGACAGCTTCGCCAGCTGCGGGTTGGTCTCCTTGAACGGCATCCAGCGCTGCACCGATTCGGGCAGGAAGCCCGAGCGCGACGGCTCGAGCGCCCAGTCCAGGCGTTTGGCTATCTCGATCGCCGTGCGCCTCAGGACCTCGGCGTAGAGCTCATACGAGCCGCTCTCGATCTCGCGCGAGACCTCGTGGAACATCGGCAGGAGCACGCCGCGGTCGATCTCGAATTCGTCGCGCGCGGCCTCCTTGGCGAAGGCCTCACATATGCCCGTCTCCCAGTCGATGAGCGTCCCGTAGACGTCGAATGTGACGAACGAGATGTTCTTGGGCAGGGCCATGGCGCCGTGATTATGCCCTGCAAACAGGCATCGTGACCTGCGGCCCTCCTCGCGCCGCGGCGCCAATGTCAGCTAGAGTGCCGCGTCGCAGATGGACCTGTTGGAGTACCAAGGCAAGCAGCTGTTCGCCCGTCACGGGCTGAAGGTCTCGCCCGGGCGGGCCGTCACGAGCGTGGACGAGGCCGTCGCCGCGGCCGCGGAGATCGGCTATCCGGTGGTCCTCAAGGCGCAGGTTCTGATCGGCGGGCGCGGCAAGGCCGGGGGCGTGAAGCTCGCCGCCGACCCCGACCAGGCGCGCGTGCACGCTCAGAGCATTCTGGGCATGGACATCAAGGGCCACACCGTGCACACGCTCTGGATCGAGCGCGCCTCGGACATCGCCAGCGAGTACTACGCCTCCGTGCTGCTCGACCGCTCGGCCAAGCAGCCGCTCGTGCTGTTCAGCGTCGAGGGCGGCGTCGACATCGAAGAGGTCGCCGAGCGCACGCCCGAGAAGCTCATCCGTCACCACGTCGACGCGCTCGCCGGGCTGTCGCGCGAGGAGGCGCTCGACATAGCCAGGCGCGGCGGCGTCGACGCAGACGTGGTCGAGGGCGTGGCCGATGCGCTCATGGCGCTGTACGAGGTGTGGACCGAGGAGGACGCCACGCTCACCGAGATAAACCCCCTCATCGTGACCCCGGGGACCGCCGGCGAAGGCGGTGGTCGCGAGGTCCGCGCGCTGGACGCGAAGGTCTCGCTCGACGGCAACGCGCTGTTTCGACACCCCGAGAACCAGGGTCTGTCGGACAGCGCCAACCAAGACCCGATCGAGCGGCGCGCCTCCGAGCAGGGCGTGCAGTACGTCGCCCTCGACGGCGACATCGGGGTCCTCGGCAACGGCGCGGGGCTTGTCATGTCCACGCTCGACGTGGTCGCCCAGGCCGGCGGCGCGCCGGCCAACTTCCTCGATGCCGGCGGCGGCTCGGACGCCGAGAAGATCAAGCAGGCGGTCGAGCTGATCCTCTCCAACGACGCGGTCAAGGCCGTCCTGTTCAACATCTTCGGCGGCATCACGCGCTGCGACGAGGTCGCCCGGGGGCTGATCGCGGCCTTCGAGGAGATCAGGCCGTCGGTCCCGTTCGTGGTTCGCCTGGACGGCACCAACGACGTGCAGGGGCGCGAGCTGCTCAAGCAGGCCGACCTGCCCAACGTGCACGCCGCGCGCACGATGAGCGAGGCGGCCGAGCAGGTCGTCGCGCTCGCGCGCGCGGGAACGAGCAACGGCTCGGTCGCGGCCGCCGAGGCGGGTGGCTGATGTCGGTGCTCGTCGACAGGGACACGCGCCTGGCGGTAGCCGGGATCACCGGCAAAGAGGGGGCCTTTCACACGCTCAACAACCGGCGCTACGGCACCAACGTGGTCGGCGGCGTCACGCCGGGCAAGGGCGGCCAGGCCGTCGAGGGCATCCCCGTGTTCGACACCTGGGCACAGGTCGCCGAGGCGGCGGCGCCGAACACCGCGATGATCTTCGTCCCGCCGCGTTTCGCCGCCGACTCGATCCTCGAGGCGGCGGGGGCCGGCGTGGAGCTCGTGATCGCCATCACCGAGGGGATCCCCGCGCACGACGAGCTGCGCGTCTACAACACGCTCGTGCGCGACCATCCCGGCACGCGCCTGATCGGGCCCAACTGTCCCGGGGTCCTATCGCCGGGCAAGGCCAACGTGGGGATCATCCCGGCGTCGTTCTTCTCCGAGGGCAACGTCGGCGTGGTCTCACGCTCGGGCACGCTCACCTACCAGATCGGCAACGAGATCGCACAGGCCGGCTTTGGCTGCAGCTCGATCGTGGGCATCGGCGGCGACCCGGTGCCGGGCTCGTCGTTCGTGGATGTGCTCGAGCTGTTCCAGGCCGACGAGCAGACCGAGCTGATCGTGCTCTCCGGCGAGATCGGCGGCAGCGCCGAGGAGGAGGCGGCGCAGTACATCGCCGAGCGCGTGAGCAAGCCGGTCGTGGCCTACATCGCCGGCTTCACGGCGCCGCCCGGCAAGCAGATGGGACACGCTGGCGCAATCGTGTCCGGAAGCGCCGGAACGGCCGCCGCCAAGGCGCTGGCGCTCGAAGCGGCGGACGTTCGCGTCGGGCGCACACCGACCGAGGTGGCGGCGATCGCCGTCGAGATCCTCGGGGGCGCCGTCCGCTCATAGCGCCTGCTCCGCGACCGCTACGCTTGCCTGACGGTGGATAGCGACGTGGCACAGACGCTCGCCGCGCTCGAGCGAAAGCTCGGCGAGCTCGAGCGCACGCTCGCGAGCGTCAGCGCCGCCGCGCCCGGCGCCGGCGAGAGCATGGCGAGCGCGCCGGCGCCGGCGCACCGCGCCAGCCGCCTGGTCGACGAGATAGTCGAGCCCGATCGTGGCGCTGCCGAGTCCGCGCCATGGGCGACGCGCGCGGCGGCGGGCACGACGAACGCCGCGATGGGCACGGCGGGCGCACCGCCGGCCCCGACGGCGCCCACGGGGACGCCCGCGCCCACGAGCACGCCCGCGCCCACGAGCACGCCCGCGCCGCCAGCGCGGGCGCTTCGCACGCCGAGCAGCGGCGAGCTGCTCGTCTTTCGCGAACGTCTCGAGCAGGTGGCGCGCGCGCTCACCGACGACTACGACGAGCTGCTAGGGCGCCTAAGCTTCGCCGCTGTGCCAGCTGCGAGCGGGCCGACGATCTCCTTCGCGCGCGGCGTTCCGTCGCTCGACATCATCGACGTCGAGGGCCTGCGCGACGCGGCGGTACGCGCCTTCGACAGCGACCCCGGTGGCACGACGGCGTATGGAACGTCGGTCGGCTATCCGCGGCTGCGGGCGTGGATCGCAGACCGTCACGGGGTCGAGCCCGAGCACGTTTTCGTGACCAACGGCTCGCTCCAGGCCGACGCGTTCCTGTTCGACCAGCTCGTTCGCAGCGGCGACGACGTGATCGTCGAGAGCCCCACCTACGACCGCACGCTGCTGTCGCTGCGACGGCGGGGCGCGCGCGTGCATGCGGTCGAGCTGGAGCCAGACGGCATCGACACCGACGCGCTCGGCCGTCTGCTCGGGCGCGGCGTGCAGCCGAGCCTCGCCCACATCATCCCCAACTTCCAGAACCCGGCCGGCTACACGCTGTCGCTGCCCAAGCGTCAGGCGCTGCTCGCCCTGTCCGCGCAGCACGGCTTCGTCGTGCTCGAGGACGACCCCTACGCCGACCTGCGCTTCAGCGGTCAGCCGCTGCCGACGATGCTCTCGCTGGACCCCGACCGCGTGGTATACGCGTCGTCGTTCACGAAGACCGTCTGCCCGGGTGTGCGCGTCGGCTACCTCGTCGGCCCGCCCGACATCATCGAAGCGATCGTGTCGCTGGCGACGAACACATACATCTCGCCGAACATGGTCTCGGAGGCGATCGTGTACGAGTTCTGCGCCTCGGGCGCGATCGAGCGCTCGATCGAGATGGTCCGCAGCGCGCTCGCGCAGCGGGCCGCCGCGCTCGGCGACGCGCTGCGAAGCGAGCTCCCCGACGCCGAGTTCGTCGCGCCGCAGGGGGGCTACTTCATGTGGGTGACGCTTCCTCCTGGCACGAACGTGCACGCGCTCTTCGACGCCGCCTCAAAGCGCCGCGTGACGTTCGTCAAGGGCAGCGACTTCCTCCTGGAGGGCGGCGAGAACACGCTGCGCCTCGCCTACTCGGGCGTCACAACCGAGCAGATCGAGGAGGGCGTGGCGCGCCTGGCCGACGCCTACCGCTCGCTTTAGCGGCCTACCGCTCGCTGCAGCGGCGTACCCGCACGCGTCTGAGATCAGAGAGAGCCAAGCGAGGCCAGGACGCAGGGAGCGTGGCGTGCGGGCGCACGCGAGCGACCGAGGACGCCGCCTCGGCGCCGGCTATTTGATCTCAGCGGCCGTAGCGCTGGCCAAGCACGAGCTGCTCCGGCAGCGCAGTCCGCTGCGGCGGCGAGGGGTCGGCCACGACCGAGACCGTCTCCGCCACGCTGGCGGTGACCGTGCAGCGCCGGCCATCGCTGGTCTGCACGACGACCTGGTCGTCGTCGCGCTCGGCCAGGTTCCCCTCCAGGCCGGGCTCCAGTCCCGAGCCCTTGAGGTAGTGCAGCAGGTCCTCGGCCTCGTTCTCGAAGCGCAGCACACGCACGCTGGCGCCCGGTTGCACGTCGGCCAGCGGCACGCCGGCCAGGCGCGCGCCGGCCACGATCGGGTGTCCGTGGGGGCAGGTCTTGGCGTCGCCGATCGCGGCGCGCATGCGTTCCTCGAGCACCGGCGACATGGCGTGCTCCAGGCGCTCGGCCTCCTCGTGCACCTCATCCCAGGGGACGCCGAGCACGTCGGTGAGGAAGCGCTCGATCAGGCGGTGCCTGCGCACGATCTGCTCGGCGTGGTCGGCGCCGCTCTCGGTGAAGGCGATCGTGCGGTCGCTGGCGCGCGTGATGTAGCCGTCGCGCTCCAGGCGACCGACCATCTCGTGCACCGTCGGCGCCGACAGCTGCATCGCGCGCGCGACGTTGGCGCCGGTCATCGGCAGGCCGGCCTCCTGCAGCCAGAAGAGGATCTGCAGGTACTCCTCCTCGGCGGTCGTGGCGGTGTCGGTCGTCGTCATGGCGCTGATGCTAGACGACGGCCCGCAGCGGACGGCGAGCGCGACGCGTCAGCTCGAGAGCTGATCGAACGTGCACTCAAGCGGGCTCTTGTCGTCCCGCCAGCGCCTGAGCTTGGCGCCGTGGCGGATGCGCCCCGCCGAGGTGTGGTCGAAGTCGATCTCGACGACGAGCTCGGGACGCAGCGCCACCCACTCCAGGTCACGACCGGCGCTCCAGCGGCTGGGATCGGCCGTCCCCCGCTCGCCGGTCCCATACGGGGCCAGGAACGAGACGAGCCTGCGCTTCTCGCTCGCGCGCAGGCCGGAGCAGTGTCCGACGACGCGCAGCCGGCCCTCCCCGCCCGAAGCGTCCTCGCGATCATAGAGGCCGAGGATCAGGGCGCCCACGGTGTCGGGCTCCTTGCCCGGGCGCCAGCCGACGACGACGGCGTCGATCGTGCGCACGCGCTTGACCTTGACCATCCCGCGGCGCTCGCCGGGGAGATAGGGCGCCGCGCGATCCTTGGCGATCGCGCCCTCGGCGTCGTCGAGCCAGCGTCCGGCTCGGGCGGCGTCGGGGGTCGACTCCATCAGCTCGATCGGGGCGCCCGCGAACGCGCGCTCGCCGAGCAGGCGCTCGAGCGCGCCGCGGCGCTCGCTGAAGGCCCGCTCGAGCAGCGACTCGCCCTCGCGCGCGAGCAGGTCGAAGGCCACGTAGATGGCCGGCGTCTCGCGCGACAGGCGCTGCACGCGCGAGCCCGCGGGGTGGATGCGCTGTCCGAGCGCGTCGAAGTCCTCGTGCCCGCCGCCGTCGCGCACGACGATCTCGCCGTCGAGCACGTAGTGGCCCGCGGGCAGCACGAGCTCGGGGAAGTAGCGTCCGAGCGGCTTGCCGCTGCGCGACTGCAAGAAGACGTCGTCGCCATCGACGAAGGCCAGGCAGCGAAACCCGTCGAGCTTGACCTCGTAGGAGTACCCCTCGCCCGTCGGCAGCTCCTTGCGCGAGAGCGCGAGCTGCGGCTTGATCGGGGGGCGCAGCGCGAGGCTCACGACGCTGCCCTGCGCGCGCGGCTGGGCTGCACGCGCGGCGGCTCGCCCTTCTGCTTGCGAAAGTGCGGCGGCCAGGGCGCGTCACCGAGCCCTTCGCGCTCGTCGCGCGCCGCCAGCTCCAGCAGCGAATCCAGGTGACCGGCGTGGTCGTCGATCGCGGCGGCGGGGTCGCCGCGCTCGCGCAGGCGCGGGGGCACCGTCGCCAGGCGCAGGTCGGCCGGCTCGACGTCGGGCACCTCCTCCCAGGCGAGCGGGCAGGAGACACGCGCGTCGGGGACCGCGCGCACGGAGTAGGCCGAGGCGATCGTGCGATCGCGCGCGTTCTGGTTGTAGTCGATGAACACGCCCTCGCGTTCCTCCTTCCACCAGCGGCTCGTGGCGCGGCCGGGCATCCGCCGCTCGACCTCGCGCGCGAGCGCGAGCGCGGCCGTGCGCGTGTCCTGGAAGTCGTACCCGGGCTCGATGCGCACGTAGATGTGGATCCCGCGCGATCCCGACGTCTTGGGGAATCCGAGCAGCCCGTGCTCCTCGAGCACCTCGCGTGCACCGAGCGCGACCGCGCGCACCTCGGCGAACGGGACCCCGGGACAGGGGTCGAGATCGACGCGCAGCTCGTCGGGGTGGTCGAGGTCGCCACGGCGCACCGGCCAGGGATTCCAGTCGATCACCCCCAGGTTCACGCCCCAGACCAGGTGCGCGGCGTCGTTGGGCACGAGCTCGCGCGCGTGGCGCCCGCTCGGGAACGTGACGGTCGCGGTCTGCAGCCACTCGGGCGCGCTGTCGGGAACACGCTTCTGAAAGAAGGGCTCACCCTCGACGCCGTCGACCCAGCGCTTCATCACGGTCGGGCGGTCGCGCAGGCCGCGCACGACGGCCTCGGCGCAGGCTAGGTAGTACTCGACGAGGTCCATCTTCGTCAGGCGCGCGGCGGGGAAGAACAGCTTGCCGGGATTGCTCACACGCAGCTCGCGCCCGCAGACGTCGACGATCGCGTGCTCGATCTTGGCCATCCTGGAAGGATGCCCGATCGTGATGGCGCGCACGGGCCAGCCGCGGCGCAGCCGGCGCCCGCCGGCGCGACAGTCGCACCCGCCGGCGCGACAGCCACGCATACCCACGATCCCGCTCGTCGCGAGCAGCGCCTTCGGGGGCGCGCTGCCGGCCGAGCGCGTCGCCGAGGCGATCGGGCGCGGGCTGCAGACGGGCGGGTGGCCGCCGCCCGACCTGTGCCCGCTTCAGATCGAGCGCGAGGACGAGCACGGCGCGCTGCTGGGCGAGCTGCGCGCGCTCGCGCTCGACGCACGCATCGCCCGCGCGCGCGCCATCATCCTGGCCTGCGCGCGCCTCGACGAGCACACGCTGGCGGGCAGCGCAGTGTTCGAGATCGCCACGCGCGCGCGCCAGTCGGGCGTGCCGGCCTGCGCGATCACAGCCGACAACCGCCTCAGCCCCTTCGACGCGCGCCTGCTCGACCTCCAGACGATCCTGACCGCGGGCAGCGCGCGCTCGCTGGCCGGCGCGGGGAGAAGACTCGCGGCGCTGCTCTAGCCGGGACCGGCGGCGGTCGGCCGTTAGGCTCGCTGCGCAGATGGCCGAACCCGAGCAGTCCTCGCCACGGTCGCACGCCCCGTCCCCGCGCTCGCGCGCCCGCGCGCTGCCGACCCCCGGGGCGACGCGCGCCACGGTCATCGGAGCCGGCTCGTTCGGCACCGCCCTGGCCGTGCTGCTGACCCGCGGCGGCTCGCGCACGACGCTTCAGACGCGTACGCCCGAGCAGGCCGCTGTGCTCGGGGCCGAGCACGAGAACCGCGTCTACCTCCCCGGCGTGGAGCTGCCGTCGCAGCTTCGCATCGAGCCGGCCGGCGCGGGCGTGGCGCGAGCCGACTACGTGTTTCTGGCGGTGCCCTCGAGCGGTCTGGGCGAGGTGATAGCGGCGCTCGGCGACGCCGTGTTGGGGCGGCGCTGCGCGGTCGTGTCGGTCGCCAAGGGCCTCGTGCCGCCGCTGGGAGTGCCGCCGACCGCGATGCTCAGCACGCGCCTGAGCCCCGAGCGCGTGGCGTGCGTGGGCGGGCCCGCCCATGCGCAGGAGATGGTCCACGCCGGGGCGGCGCTGGTGGCGGCTTCGGGCTCGGAGGATCTCGCCCAGGCGATCGCCGAGCTGTTCACGCGCGCGGGGGTCGTGTGCGAGCAATCCGACGACCCGCTCGGGGTCGAGCTCGCCGGGGCGGCGAAGAACGCCGCGGCGCTCGCGGTCGGCGCGACCGAGGCCCAGGG
>DASPVR010000003.1:0-2896 GCA_035622255.1 Solirubrobacteraceae bacterium
CCCGGCCCAGCGCCAGCGGTCATCCGATGGCGTGGAGCCGTGCCGAGCGTCGTGTCGGCGTCGTCTGGTCCATGAGCGGGCTCGTCACGCAGGGACGTCGCATCGCGATCCCCCGCTGGACCGGGCATCCCGTCGTTGACATCGTGAGTCACGTGGTCAGCTCGCCTCGTGCGCAATCGCCTCCAGGGCAGCCACGGCCCTTCCCCCGCGCGCGATCGCGGGCGCGGCCCGACGACCCACCCGCCGCACCGCGACGGCGAGCGCGGCGCCGGCGAGGAGATCGACCACGTAGTGCTCGCCGAGGTAGGTCAGCGCGAACGCAAGCGCCAGCGTATACGTCCATCCCAGCGCGCCGGCAACCGGCTCCACCTCGGCGAGCAGGAGCGCGGCCATCAGCGATGTGGCGAAGTGCAGCGACGGCATCGCAGCCAGGGGATTGCCCCCGAACACACTGTAGAGCGGGCCCCAGCCGTCTTTCCAGAAGTGTTCGCCGTACTCGGCCATCATGCGCCGCGCCGCGGGCTCCACGGCCGCCCTGCGCAACGCCGCCCTGCCGCCGTTGTCGGTGCGGCCCTGGCTCACCGCGGCCGCATACCACGGCGGCGCGGTTGGCGCCAGCCAGTAAACCGCCGCGCCGATATCGAACACCGCGTAGGTCATCGCCGCAGCGCGGGGAAAACGCTGCGGGTGGCAAAGCAGGATGTAGCCGAGCGCGGCGTGAGGAACCATGAACCAGCTCCAGTGCGTCCACACCAGGATCGCGTCGAGCGTCCTCCAGCTCGGCGTTCCGTCGGCGCGCACGCGTGCCAGCGCGCGCTGCAGTCGCACGGTCGGCAGCTCGCCCAGGCCGAGCGCGCGGTCGATCTCGATCGGATAGTCGATGTGCACGCGGGCGGCCTGGGCGGCCTGGTCGTCGTGCGGCGTCTTGTAGGCAGCCAGATACGCCCACATCTGAAGGCCGCAGGCGATCGCGTCGCGGGCGCGCGAGCGGCGCGCGGCGACGCATAGGCCAAGCGGAGCGCCGAAGGCCACGGCCTGCATCGCGAGCGGCGAAGCGCTCACCCGCTTGCGCACCAACGGGGCCGCGACGCCAACCGCAACCGCACCCCAGGCGATTGTCCTGATCGCGCTCTCCCGCCGCACTCGGCGGGAGTATATGTAGCCGCAGAACCCCGTTGCCGGGCGTCGCGCCGGTGCGCCGGCCTTAGGTGACAGCCTCGCGCGCGGACGACTCGCCGGCGAGCGCGCCGCTGCGGGTCGCGTCCACGAACGCCGCGATCACGGGACTGGACGCGTCGACCTCGGGGTGCCATTGCACGCCGAGCACGAAGTGCCGATCGGGCGCCTCGATCGCCTCGACGACCCCGTCGAGCGGTGATGTCGCGCCGACCGCCAGACCCTCGCCGAGCCGGTCGACTCCCTGGTGGTGGTGGGACTTGGTCGCGTGGCGGCCCTGACCGACCACGCGCCGTGCGAGCGTGCCCTCGCGCAGCGCTACCGCGTGATCGGAGCCGTCAAACGATCCGAGCACACGCCGGTGGTCGCTGTGCCCTACGTGCCCGGGGAGGTCCTGAACGAGCGTGCCCCCGAGCGCCACGTTGATGAGCTGCATGCCCCGACAGATTCCGAGCACGGGCATGTCGCACGCGATCGCAGCGCGCGCCAGCGCGATCTCGAAAACGTCGCGCTCGGGCACCGTTTCGGTCGTCTCGGCGTGCCTGTCCTGGCCGTAGGCGCCGGGGTCGATATCGGCGCCACCGGCGAGCATCAGCCCGTCGATCAGGCGCAGCGCCTCATCTGCCTGCCCGATCAGCTCGGGGTCGGGGACGAGCATGATCGGCAGCCCGCCGGCCCGCTGCACCTCGGTGGCGTAGCTGCGCGCGAGCAGCAGCGCCTCCTGGTCCCACACGCTCCACTGCGCCCGCTCGAGGGCGGTGCAGATACCGATCACAGGTCTTGCCATCGCCAAATACGATCGCACAAGCCCGCCGGCCTGCCCGCACCTGCTCGACCCGACCTCCTGCTCGCGTGCCGACCGCCCGGTCAGACATAGGATGGTCTCAGACACGCGCCGACGCGACCGCGCGGGTGGCGCACGACAGGCGCAGGCCGCAGGAGGCACCGGATGAGCGACGCGAGCACACAGCAGCGCGAGACCGTCAACGTGCACGTGCACGACGACTGGGCGACGATCGAGCTGAACCGACCCGACACGCTGAACGCCTGGAACCTGCAGCTCGGCGTGGATCTCCTGGATGCGTTGCGCGAGGTCGCCGACGATCCGCGCGTCCGCGCCGTGGTCGTGTCGGGCGCCGGCCGCGGCTTCTCCTCGGGCGCTGACCTGAAGAGCATCGGCGAGGGGGAGCTCGGACCCGACGGACGCCCCGATGTGTACAAGACGCTCACCGAGCGCTACCACCCCATCATCGAGCTGATCCGCGAGTTGCCCAAGCCGGTGATCGCCGCCGTCAACGGCCCGGCAGTTGGAATCGGCTGCTCGCTAGCGCTCTGCTGCGACCTCATCGTCGCGGCCGAGAGCGCGTACTTCCTACTCGCCTTCGTCAACATCGGCCTGGTGCCCGATGGCGGCTCCTCGCTGCTCCTACCGAGCCGCGTCGGCCTGGCGCGCGCGACCGAGCTCTCGATGCTCGGCGAGCGCCTGTCCGCGCAGCGGGCGCTCGACTGGGGACTGATCAATCGCGTCGTGCCCGACGCCGATCTCGCCGGTCAGACGACGGCGCTCGCAGAGCGGCTCGCGAGCGGACCGACGCGCTCCTACGCCGGCGCCAAGCGCCAGCTCAACAACTGGCTGTACTCGCGCATGGCCGAGCAGCTGGAGCTGGAGGCGCGCATCCAGCAGGAGATGGCAGCCAGCTCGGACTTCGCCGAGGGGGCA
>DASPVR010000004.1:0-3137 GCA_035622255.1 Solirubrobacteraceae bacterium
CGCAGATCGTGCGCGAGAACGCGCTCTTGCGACGGCTGCTCACGGCCTCCTATGAGATCCAGGAGAGCGTGCTCGGCCATCGCGCCGCGCCGCGCGAGCTCGTGGAGCTGGCGGAGAAGTCGATGCTCGAGGTCGCGCGCGACGACCGCCAGCAGGACTTCCGCGCGATCGAGGAGGTGCTCCACGAGGAGCTCGACAAGCTGCACCGCCTGTCGCTCGAGGGCACGTCGCTGACGGGCACGCCGTCCGGCTTCAAGGACCTCGACGAGATCACCGGCGGCTTTCAGCGGGGCAACCTCGTGATCATCGCGGCGCGTCCGGCCATGGGCAAGAGCGCGCTCGTGTGCAACATCGCCGAGAACGCCGCCGTCGAGCACGGCAAGGCGGTGGCGCTGTTCTCGCTCGAGATGGCCGAGGCCGAGCTCGCGCAGCGCTTCGTCGCCTCGCAGGCGCGGATCAAGGGCGAGGAGCTACGCAAGGGACGCGTGGCCGAGAAGCGCTGGCCGAAGATCCTCGGCGCCTCCCAGCGCCTGGCCGCAGCGCCGCTGTGGGTCGACGACTCGAGCGACGTCGGGCTGCTGGAGATCCGCGCCAAGGCGCGCCGCCTGCACAGCCAGTGCGAAGGAGGCCTCGGGCTGATCATCATCGACTACCTGCAGCTGATGCGCACCGACAGTCGCTACGACAGCCGCGTGACGGCGGTGGGCGAGCTCAGCCGCGGGCTGAAGATACTCGCGCGCGAGCTCGGCGTGCCGGTGCTCGCGCTCTCGCAGCTGAGCCGCGCGGTCGAGCAGCGCCCGGACAAGAAACCCCAGCTGTCGGACCTGCGCGAGAGCGGCAACCTCGAGCAGGACTCCGACCTGGTGATGTTCATCTACCGCGACGACTACTACAACGAGGACTCCGAGCGGCCCGGGGAGGCCGACCTGGTCATCGCGAAGCATCGCAACGGCGCCGTCGGCCGGGTGACGCTCACGTTCCAGAAGGAGTACCCGAAGTTCATGAACTACGCCGGGGAGCGCTTCGAGGCGTGAGCGACGCCCGCGCGAGCGCGCTCGACTCGCTAGGAGGCGAGGCGCCCGGCGCGGGCGCGGACGCGGGCGAGCGCGCGCCACGCTGTCCCCACGGCCTCTGTGACGGTAGCGGCTTCGTCGTGGACGAGGACACGAACACCGCGCACGACTGTCGCTGCCGCTCGGGGCGGATCGCCCGCCTGCGGACGGCGGGCCTGGAGGGGCGCGTGCCCAGGCGCTATCGCGGCGTGTCCTTCGATCGCCCGCCGGTGCTCGGCATGCCCGAGCCGATCGTGTCCGAGGTGCGCCGCTACGTGCGCCACATCGAGGCCCGCCTCGATGAAGGGCGCGGGCTGTGGCTGATGGGCGACGTCGGCACCGGCAAGACGACCCTCGCGATGATCGTCTCCAAGGCGGCGCTCGACGCCGGCCGCTCGGTCGCGATCTACTCGCTGCCGCGGCTGCTCAACCTGATCCGCGGCGCGATCGAGACCGAGTCGGGGATCGTGGGCTTCCTCGAGCGCCTCACGGCCGTCGACCTGCTGCACATCGACGACCTCGGCGCCGAGAACACGACCGAGTGGGTGCTCGAGCAGCTCTACTCGATCGTCAACACCCGCTACGAGGACGAACGCGCGATGATCGTGACGACCAACCTGCGCTACGAGGAGCTCGTGGCCCAGCTCGGCGAGCGCACGATGTCGCGGCTCGTGGCGATCTGCGGCGACGGGCTGCCGCTGTACGGCGCCGACGAACGGCGCGCGCTCAAGGACGAGCGCATGCTCGAGCACGCGCCAGCGCGCCTGGCCTGACCTGCCAGACTCATCACGCCATGCCGTCGATCGTGATAGTCGGCGCCCAGTGGGGCGACGAGGGGAAGGGCAAGATCACCGATCTGCTCGCCGAGCACAGCGACGCCGTGGTGCGCTTCCAGGGCGGCAACAACGCCGGTCACACGATCGTGCGCGACGGCGTCGAGTGGAAGCTCCACCTGATCCCGTCGGGCATTCTCTACCCGGGCAAGCGCTGCGTGATCGGCAACGGCGTGGTGATCGACCCGAAGGTCCTGATCGACGAGCTCGACGCGCTGCGCGCCCGGCGCGTGGACGTGAGCGGGCTGCGCGTGTCGGCGAGCGCGCACCTGATCATGCCCTACCACCTGCTGCTCGACTCGGCCGGGGAGGCGAAGCTCGGGAGCCTGCAGATCGGCACCACGCGCAGGGGGATCGGCCCCTGCTACGCCGACAAGGCGGCGCGCCTCGGCATCCGCGTGCAGGACCTCCTCGACGAGAAGATCCTCAAGAAGAAGATCGTCGCGGCGATGGAGCCCAAGCGCCAGTCGCTGCGACCGTTCGAGAAGGACCCCAAGCTCGACCTGCACACGATGACCGAGGAGTACCTGACCTACGGCCATCGCCTCGAGCAGCACATCGCCGACACGGCCAAGCTGATGTGGGAGATGCTCGACTCAGACCAGAACGTCATCCTCGAGGGCGCCCAAGGCGCGATGCTCGACATCGACCACGGCACGTACCCGTTCGTCACCTCCTCCAACCCGCTCGCCGGCGCCGCGTGTGTGGGCACGGGCGTCGGTCCGAAGGACATCAACGAGGTGTGGGGGGTGGCCAAGGCCTACACCACGCGCGTCGGCGCCGGGCCGTTCCCCTCGGAGCTGCACGATGACATGGGCGAGCACATCCGCCGCCGCGGCGGCGAGGTCGGCACGACGACCGGGCGCCCGCGACGCACCGGCTGGCTCGACCTCGTCGCGCTGCGCTACGCGGCCCGCCTGAACACGCTCACGGCGCTCGTCGTGACCAAGCTCGACGTGCTCTCGGGCATCGATCGCATCCGGGTGTGCACGAGCTACCGCGGGCCCGACGGTGCCGTGTTCGACGACTTCCCCTACCACCAGACCGTGCTCCACCACGCGACCGCCGAGCTCACCGAGCTTCCCGGCTGGAAGGAGGACCTCGGCGAGTGCCGCAGCGTTTCAGACCTCCCGCAGGCCGCGCGCGACTACCTGCAGTTCATCGGCGACCACGTCGGCGCACCGGTCGCGCTGCTCGGCGTCGGGCCGGGCCGCGAGCAGGTCGTGTGGACGGAGGCGGGGATGCGTACGCT
>DASPVR010000005.1:0-5994 GCA_035622255.1 Solirubrobacteraceae bacterium
GGCTGCCCCGTGATCGGCATCAACGACTCGGGCGGGGCGCGCATCCAGGAGGGGGTCGTATCGCTCGGCGCCTACGGCGACGTGTTCGTGCGCAACGTCAGATGCTCGGGGGTGATCCCCCAGATCAGCCTGATCATGGGCCCGTGCGCCGGCGGGGCGGTGTACTCGCCGGCGATCACCGACTTCATCTTCATGGTGAAGGAGACCTCGCACATGTTCATCACCGGCCCCGACGTGATCAAGACGGTCACCGGCGAGGAGGTCGGCTTCGAGGAGCTCGGCGGAGCGATGTCGCACAACACCAAGAGCGGCGTGGCCCACTTCGCCTCCGAGGACGAGGAGGCCTGCCTGGAGGACTGCCGCTACCTGCTCAGCTTCCTGCCCCAGAACAACCTGCAGACGACGCCGCGTGTGCAGCCCACCGACGATCCCCAGCGCATGGATGCGGAGCTCGACCACGTCGTGCCCGACAACCCCAACAAGCCCTACGACATGCGCGACGTCGTGCGCCGGATCGTCGACGAGGGCGAGTTCTTCGAGGTGCACGAGCACTACGCGCGCAACATCATCTGCGGCTTCGCGCGCCTGGACGGGTTCGCCGTCGGCATCGTCGGCAACCAGCCCAACCAGCTCGCCGGCGTGCTCGACATCGACGCGTCATCCAAGGCCGCGCGGTTCGTGCGCACGTGCGACGCGTTCAACATCCCGCTCCTCACGTTCACCGACGTGCCCGGCTTCCTCCCGGGCACCGCCCAGGAGTGGGGCGGGATCATCCGCCACGGCGCCAAGCTGCTGTACGCGTTCGCCGAGGCGACGGTGCCCAAGCTCACCGTGATCACGCGCAAGGCCTACGGCGGCGCGTACGACGTGATGGCCTCCAAGCACCTGCTCGCCGACTTCAACTTCGCGTGGCCGACCGCCGAGGTGGCGGTGATGGGCCCCGAGGGAGCCGTGAACATCATCTACCGCCGCGACATCGCCAAGAGCCCGACACCCGACGAGCGGCGCAGGAAGCTCATGGACGACTACAAGGCGCGCTTCGCCAACCCGTACACGGCCGCCGAGCGCGGCTACATCGACGACGTGATCATCCCGCACGAGACGCGCCCGAAGCTGATCGGCGCCCTCCACACGCTGCTGAGCAAGCGCGAACCGGGGCCGAAGCGCAAGCACGGGAACATCCCCCTCTGAGGGGCCCCGTCGCCGGCGCCGCACGCCCCCAGGTCGTCAAGATGCAGGCCATGCCCGACCGCCGGCCACCGCTGAAGGTGATCACGCCCGACACCTCGCCCGAGGAGGCGGCGGCGATCATGGCTGCGATCGAGCGTTTCGCGCGCGCGACGGCGCGCCCCGAGCCCCAGGCCGCAGCTGCCGACCCGTGGACGCGCGCGGCTATGCTCGAGGGCGTGGCGCGGGCAGATCGCGACGACGCGCGCGAGCCCTGGATAAATACCTAAAAGCCGCTAGGCTTTTCGTCAATCCCGCTCGACGCGGTCAGAGCCAGGTTGAGCGGGAACGTGTGCACGGATCAGGAGGTTTCGTCGTGGAGCCAGTTTCCATCCCCGCCCAGCGCGGCACGCTCGCGGATCCCGAGATCCTTGAGAACGTGCCCGGGCACGTGATCCCGATCCTCCAGCGGGAGTTCGACGACTTCAAGACCGAGGCGACGAAGTTCCTCGCCGGCGACATCGAGCAGGACGAGTTCATCAAGTTCCGCCTCAAGCAGGGCGTGTACGGGCAGCGCCAGCCCGACGTGCAGATGATCCGCACCAAGCTCCCCTTCGGCGGCATCACGCCCGAGCAGATGGACAGGTTCGCCGACGTGATCGAAAAGTACGCCCCGCTGAAAAAGGGTCACATCACGACGCGCCAGAACATCCAGATGCACCACATACCGCTGCTCGACGCCGAGAAGGCGATCCGCGAGCTCGGCGAGGCCGGGCTGTCCAGCCGCGAGGGCTGCGGCAACACGATGCGCAACGTCACCGCCGACCCCCGGGCCGGCGTCGCCAAGGACGAGCTGTTCGACCTGACCCCCTACGCCGGCGCATACGTGCGCTACTTCGTGCGCCACCCCACCACCCAGGCGATGCCCCGCAAGGTCAAGACCGCCTTCGACGCCTCGCAGCCCGGGCGCGCGATCTCCGAGATCCACGACATCGCCTTCCGCGCCCGCATCCGCGAGATCGACGGCGAGCAGGTGCGCGGCGTGCAGATGCTCGTCGGCGGCGGCACCTCGATCATGCCGCGCAAGGCCCAGGAGCTCTATGACTTCGTGACCCTCGACGACGGCGAGTACCTCAAGCGCACCGAGGCCGTGATGCGCATCTTCGACCGTCAGGAGTGGCTGCGCGCCAACCGCGCTCGCGCGCGGATCAAGGTGTTCGTCGACAAGTACGGCATCGACGAGCTGCGCCGCCAGGCCGAGGAGGAGATGCAGGGCGAGTGGGTCTCAGAACGCGACTTCTCGATCGAGCACCGCGCCTTTCGCCACGACGAGCGCGAGGGCGCGCCGGCGGCGCCCGCCAACCCCGGCAGTCCGGGCACACACGACGGAAAGTCGTGGGTCGGGGACGTGTCGGAGTTCGAGCGCTTCCGCGCCGCCAACGTGGCTCCCCAGCGCCAGGAGGGCTTCGTCACGGTCGAGGTGAAGATCACCCGCGGTGACCTCACCCCCGAGCAGTTCCGCGGTCTCGCGCAGGTCATGCGCGAGCACTCGGGCGGCTACGCCCGCACGACCGTCCAGCAGAACCTCGTGCTGCGCTGGGTGCGCGAGGAGAGCGTGTACGACGTGTGGCGCGCGCTGTCTGAGCTCGGCTTCGGGGGCGCCGGCTCGCGCGAGATCGAAGACGTCGTGTCCTGCCCGGGCACCGACTCGTGCAAGCTCGGGATCACGAGCTCGATGGGCGTCAACGAGGCGATCCAGGAGCGGCTCGAGTCGATGGGCATCTCAGATGGGCTGACGCGCCAGATCCACATCAAGGTGAGCGGCTGCCCGAACGGCTGCGGCCAGCACCACGTCGCGAGCATCGGCTTCACGGGCGCCTCGATCAAAGTCGGCGAGCACACGATCCCCGCCTACATCCCCCACGTCGGCGGCGTGTTCGAAGGCGGCGAGGTGCAGTTCGGCGCGCGCCTGAAGCTGCGCCTGCCCTCCAAGCGCGTGCCGGCGGCGATCGAGCGCTGGCTGCGCCACTACGAAGCGCAGCGCGAGGACGGAGAGACGTGGACGAGCTTCGTGGCGCGCGTGGGCACCGAGCAGCTCGAGACGCTCGTCAAAGACCTCTCGATGCCCGTCGACTTCTCGCTCGACACGATCAACGAGTTCATCGACTGGAATCGCGACGTGCCCTTCGAAGTCATCCGCGGAGAGGGCGAGTGCGCGGTCTAGGGCGATGCGATGTCAGCACAGGGCGACATAGCGGCCCCAGCCACGCGGCCCGACCCTGCCACGGGCCTGGCGCGCACGCTCGGCGAGGCGGCGCGGCGCCACGGCGAGAGCGCGGTGCTGCTGTGCTCATTCCAGAAGGAGGAGTCGGTCTTGATCGACGAGCTGCTGCGCATCGGCGACGGATCGAGCGCCGGCGTGCGCATCGTGACGATCGACACCGGCGTCCTGTTCCCCGAGACGCGTGAGACGTGGAGGCGCTTCGAAGAGCGCTTCGGGGTGAGCATCGAGGCGCAGGACGCGAGCGGTCCGGGCGGGCCGTGGACGGGGCCCGAGCACTGCTGCTCGGCCGCCAAGGTCGCGGCGCTGCAGCGCGCTCTGAGCGGTGCCGAGGCGTGGATCACCGGCATCCGGCGCGCGCAGGGGCCGACGCGCGCGCAGGCGGAGCTAATCGAGCCCGACGCGGCGCGCGGCCTGCTCAAGTACAACCCGCTCGTCGACTGGACCGAGAAGGACCTGTGGCGGCGCATACACGAGCGCGATCTCCCCTACAACCCGCTCCACGATCTGGGATACGAGTCGATCGGGTGCGCGCCGTGCACGCAGCCGGGGAGCGGGCGCGAGGGCCGCTGGGCGGGCACGGACAAGACCGAGTGCGGGCTGCACGTCGAGCCGGCGGTCGGCTGACATGAGCGTCGCCACGCCCGCCGCCCAGCTGTCGCACCTGCGCGCGCTCGAGAGCGAGGCGATCCACGTGATGCGCGAGGTGGCCGCCGAGCTCGAGCGCCCGGTGCTGCTGTTCAGCGGCGGCAAGGACTCGATCGTGCTGCTGCGCCTCGCCGAGAAGGCCTTCCGGCCCGGACCGTTCCCGTTCCCGCTCATGCACGTCGACACGGGCCACAACTTCCCCGAGGTGATCGAGTTCCGCGACCGGCGCGTGGACGAACTGGGCGAGCGGCTGATCGTCGCGAGCGTGCAGGACTCGATCGACGCCGGGCGCGTCGTGGAGGAGACCGGGCCGCGGGCCTCGCGCAACCGCCTGCAGACGGTCACGCTGCTCGACGCGCTCGCCGAGCACGGCTTCGATGCGGCGTTCGGCGGAGCACGGCGCGACGAGGAGCGCGCGCGCGCCAAGGAGCGGGTGTTCTCCTTCCGCGACGACTTCGGCCAGTGGGACCCCAAGAGCCAGCGCCCGGAGCTGTGGAACCTCTACAACGGGCGCATCAACAAGGGCGAGAGCGTGCGTGTGTTCCCGCTCTCGAACTGGACCGAGATCGACGTGTGGGAGTACATCGAGCAGGAGCAGCTCGAGGTTCCCTCGATCTACTTCGCCCACGAGCGCGACGTGTTCGAACGCGACGGCATGCTCTACGCCTGGCGCGAGGGCGCCGAGCTGATCGACGGCGAGCACGTCTTCGCAGAGATGGTGCGCTACCGCACCGTGGGCGACATGAGCTGCACGGGCGGCGTGCGCTCGCAGGCCACGACGCTCGGCGAGGTCGTCGCCGAGATCGCCGCCACGCGCATCACCGAGCGCGGCGAGACGCGCGCCGACGACCGCGTGACCGAGGCCGCGATGGAGGATCGCAAGAAGGCTGGGTACTTTTAGTGCCTGCGCCGGCATCCAGCCGCCGCCCTGACGGTATGGGCGACATCCTGTCCCCCTTGACCGGGCCCTCCGGGCCCTCTCATCCGGCCGCATCCTTTGATCGGGGAGGAGGACATCCAGCCCTCCTTGACCGGGGCCTCCGGCCCCTCTTGATCCGGCGTTTCGCCGTCTCCCCATGACCCTCGACCTGCTGCGCATCTCGACCGCCGGCTCGGTCGATGATGGCAAGAGCACGCTGATCGGGCGGCTGCTGTACGACACCAAGTCGATCCTCCAGGACCAGCTCGACCACGTCGCGCAGGCGTCGCTGCGCCGCGGCGGCGAGGGAGCGCTGGACCTCGCCCTGCTGACGGACGGGCTGCGCGCCGAGCGCGAGCAGGGGATCACGATCGACGTCGCCTATCGCTACTTCGCGACGCCGAGGCGGCGCTTCATCATCGCCGACTGCCCGGGCCACCAGCAGTACACGCGCAACATGGCCACGGGCGCCTCGACGGCCGACCTCGCGGTCGTGCTGATCGACGCGCGCAACGGCGTGCTCGAGCAGTCCAAGCGCCACGCGTTCATCAGCGCGCTGCTCGGCATCCCCAAGCTGGTCGTGGCCGTCAACAAGATGGACCTGGTCGCCCACGCGCAGGCGCGCTTTGACGAGATCGCCGCCGAATTCGAGAGCTTCGCGCCCAATCTGCGCCGCGACGGACAGCGCGCCGGTCACCAGTACGAGATCATCTACATCCCGATCTCGGCGCTGCACGGCGACAACGTCGTCGACCGCTCCGAGGCGATGGACTGGTATGACGGCCCGTCCCTGCTCGAGCTGTTCGAGCAGGTCGAGGTCGCCTACGACCATCCCCACGACCGTCCCGCGCGCTTCCCCGTCCAGTGGGTCATCCGTCCCTCGGGGCGCACGGACAGCGACTATCGCGCCTACGCCGGCCAGCTGGCGAGTGGAGCGCTGCGCCAGGGCGACGAGGTGACGGTGCTGCCGGGGGGCGAG
>DASPVR010000006.1:0-8239 GCA_035622255.1 Solirubrobacteraceae bacterium
CGTCACCGGTGGACATGAGCCCGTCGAGTATGTCCTTGGAACCGCCCCCGGTGTAGCCGTCAAACAGCAGCTCGTTGCGCACGAAGATCCTTCCGCTCTGACCCGCGGGCACACGGATACCGTGCTCGTCCAGGATGCGGACGGTTGTCTCGCGCGGAGGCCGCCCGACGGTGCCGGGGGCGCGCCGAAGGTCCTTCGGGTTGGCGATCGCGACCCATGCCACCTCGGTCGATCCATAGAGGTTGTAGAGCACGTCGCCAAACTCGTCCATGAAGCGCGAAGCGAGCTCTCCGGAGAGCGCAGAGCCACTCAGGGGCACGGTTCGCAGCGATCTCGTGTCGTAGCGGCCGCGCACCCGCTTCGGCAGCTCGAGGATTCGCTGGCACATCACCGGGACCATCGGCCAGCATCTGACGCGCTCGCGCTCGATCATTACCAGTGCGTCCTCCGGATCGAACCTGCGGCGCAGCACGAGCGTGCTCGCGAGCAGCTGGCCGAGGCTGAAGTGTGCAAAGCCCCACTGATGAAAGAGCGGCGTCGAGACCAGGACGGGCTCGCGCGCACGCAGCGGGATCGCTTCGAGGATCGATACTGAGGCGCTTAAGCCCGGGTACGGCCGAGCAGCGCCCTTGGGCGCGCCGGTCGTTCCCGACGTGAGGATCGTCGTTCGGCCGGGCAGCTCCGGCGGCGCCGGAGCGCTCGCGTCGGCTTCCTCGACCGCCCGTTCTAGCGTTCGTTGCTCGGTGGCGCCCTCTTCGGTCCACGCGACGTAGCGTCTTCGCCGCGGCAGCGAGCGCGGCATCAGCTCGGTGAACTCGTAGTCGTGGATTACGGCACGCGGTCGTTCTCGCCTAAGCACATCCGCGAGCTGAGGCCCGGCGAACCCGGTGTTCAGAAGCAGCGCGTTCGCGCCGAGCATGGACAGCGCGATCACCGAGATGACGAACCAGCGATGGTTGCGGCACATCACGGCGACGCGGTCGCCTTCGTTGATGCCCTCCTCAAGCAGCCTGCCGGCAAGCCGTCCTGCACACTCGTCGAGCTCGGCGAACGTGAGTGCCCCGAGCTCATCGATCACGGCGGGCTCATCCGGATAGAGGATCGCCAGGCACGCGTAGGCGCCTGCGGGCGTCTGACCCCAGCGCGCCACTGCAGCCGCCGCGCGCGCGTAGCGATCCGGTCGTAGTGGGCGAAGCAGCCGCGCGCCGGCGAGGACGCGTGCGCTATGACCGACCCGGCCCAGCCACTCGCGGCCATCTCCGGCCAACGTCAGCGCGTCGCGATCCGGGCGCCGCGGAACGCCCTCACAGCGCCGCGTGAGTGCCCGCAGTCCGCCGGCGATGTATCGGTGCACGAGAATCGAGGAGACCTCGTCGGTGATGAGCGCGGCAAGCCCGCCCGCCGCCTGATAGCGGACGCGCAGGAGCACTCGGCAACTTCGGTCGTCGATCCGGTGCAACAGCCAGGAGCCACTCTGCTCGAGTCCCCGGATCGCCACCCAGTCGATCGCGTGTGGAGGCTCGTGCCGTGTCACTTCGATGAGTGAGCCGACCTGGAAGGCGCCGACTTCGAAGTGCAGCATGTACCGGGCGCCGATGCCCACCTCGGGTGTTCCCTGCACGTGTTCGCTGCGCATGCGCCCGAGATCGCGCGGCCAGTACAGCGGGTTCGCAACCAGCTGCCAGACCGCCTCGACCGGTGCGGAAACGGTGATGGACTCGTCGACGCGCATCAGCCGACCACCGGCAGGCGTCGCTCGTCTGCGAGGTCATGCAGAGTTCGCTGCATCATGCCCGTCACGTCGTCGTAGATTTCCCGTAGGTTGGGATCGCGTCCGTAGCGTTCGCGCAGGTCAATCGGCTCGAGCACCTGGATCGTGATCTTCGCGGGCAACGGTATGTGCCCGACCATGTCGCCGATGTTCAGTCCCCACGGAAGCGCAATCGAGATCGGCAGCACCTCGAGTCCCGCCAGTCGTTTCAGTCGCAGCGTCCTCGCCAGCCGCTCGCCACGGGTCAGGAACAACGCGGTCTCCTGGCCACCGATCGCGACCACCGGAACGAGCGGTACGTTCGTCTCGAGCGCCATCTCGATCCAACCGGTACGCCCTGCGAAATCGATCTTGGCGGACTCCCACGAGGGCCGGTGGACCTCGTTGACCCCGCCCGGGTATACGAGCACCGCGGCGCCGGCCGACAAGGCCTGTCGCATGTTCTCGCGCGAGGCCCGCAGCACGCCATACTTGCGCAGCCAGCCGAGACCGGGCAACGCCAGCACCCAACTATGCGCGAGCTGGTGAAAGCGCCGCTCTGCCCCGAAGTAGGCGCTGAACGCCACGCTGAGCACGATCGTGTCGGGGATCAGGTAGCCGCCCGAGTGGTTTCCGACGAGCATCACGGGTCCCTGCGATGGAATCCGCTCGAGACCGCGAACCTGGGCGCGGAAGTAGAAGCTGCTGACGAGCCACCACCGCGAGAGCGTCTCGCGAATGTAGGCAGGGTCGCGCTCGTCGAGATCCGTCGGAGGCAGGCGTGCCGACACGCGCTTGACGAGCGCGACCGCGACGTCGCGCATCGACCTCACGCCAGCGCCGTTCGAAGCCACACGCGCAGGTGCGGAGGGTCTCGCTCCGCCGCTCATATTTGCCCCCTCGCCACCCTACGTGGCATATACCACGATCTCCGTGCAGGTCCGCTCACGGGCGCGCGCTGGCAGCCCCCTCGGTAGTCAACGCATCGACCAGGTGCGGCGCACAGAGCACGATGGCCGACGGCATCGTGCCGGCGGAGTGTGTACGGGCTCCGGCTTGGAAGACGTAAGTTTGCGCTCCAGCTCTGCCCCAAAGTACGGATGCCGGCGCCCTCCCGTGAGCCCACGCTGGACTGTCAAAGGAGCGATTGGTTTCAAGGAGTTTACGATGCCAATCCATTCCACTTTTCCATACATGTCCGCCGGGCAGGCGGCGCGAGCAGTCCGTCGCGTGGCAGTCTTAGTGCGCGGGACCATGAATCGCCCGCTCCAGTCCTTGGCTCGGACGCCTGTTCAGGCATCGAGCGGCCCAAGCCAAGACGCGGTCCGGGCAGAGCTACGCAAGGCCCGCGCGCGGAAGCCAAGACGTCAGCGGCCACCACCGACGCCCTCAAGAGCGCACAAGCTCTGATCCGCCGATTCAGGGGGCAGCGACTAGAGTCTCACCGCGTGCCTTCGACTGCGAGCGCCACGTCTGCCGAGCGCGCACCGACAGATCCTCCCGCGATCTCGGTGTTCGCGCCCAACCCGCTGCTCACGGTCGCGATCGAGCGCGAGGGGGCGGACCGCGACAGCGTCCATTTTCACGCCGGCGGGCAGGGGGTGTGGGCAGCGCAAATGGCGCTCACGATGGGCGCCGCTCCGCTTCTCTGCGGCTTCATCGGTGGCGAGGCCGGCCAGCTGCTGGGCCCGCTGCTCGAGAAGGCGATCGCACCAGCACACCTGCACCTGGTGCGCACGGACGGCGCAAGCGGGTGCTACGTAGTGGACTGTCGCAGCGGGCGGCGCGAGGTGCTCGCCATGAGGTTCAGCGAGCCACCTTCGCGCCACGAGCTCGACGAGCTCTTCTCGCTCACCTGCGCGCAGGCGCTCGCCTGCGGCTGGCTGCTGGTGACGAATCCGTTCCCCGGTGATGCGCTGCCGCTCGAGCTCTACGGCGATCTCGTCGCTGATGCACAATCAGGCGGCTGCCGCACCCTCGTCGACCTCTCGGTCCCGCGCCTGGACAGCGCGCTCGCAGGCGAGCCTGACCTCGTGAAGCTAAACGATTGGGAGCTTGCCGAGTACGTGCGCGGTCCGGTTTCCACACCGCAGCTGCTGCTCGCGTCTGCGAGGCGCCTTCGGGAGGCGGGCGCTCGTCGCGTCCTCGTCACACGAGGGGAGCTGCCGGCGCTCGTGCTCGACGGGGAGGAGACTTCGGCGCTCACGCCACCCCGTTTCGAGCGCGGCTTTCGCGAGGGCTGCGGCGATTCCATGATGGGGGCGCTCGCCGCCGCCTGGGCCGGCGCCCAGAGCTTCGAGCGCGCGCTCATCCTCGGTGCGGCGGCCGGCGCGGCGAACTTCCTGCGGCACGGGCTGGGCCATGCCTCGCGAGAGGTCGTCGAGGAGCTCGCGGCGGCGGTGAAGCTCGAGCCGTGGTCATCGCTGCCGGAGTGCTGATCGTCACCAGGGCGGGATGACGTGCGCCCCGCTCAGGACCGCGGCCGGAGCCTCCTCGGCGATCCAGGCAACCTGCTCTGGCGAGCAGATCTCGCGCAGACGCCCGAATCCCGCGCTCAGGCGCACCGGGCGCCCGCCGTGTGACGAGTGAGCGTCGCTCGCCAAGAGGTGCACGAGGCCCTCGCGCGCGAACCGCAACACGGGCGCGTCGCGGCCGCCTTCCTTCTGCTGTGCGATGAAGTCGGCGGTCCACTGGATTAGGCATCCCTGCATCGCGAGCGCGCGCAGACGCTGCTCGATGTCCGGCCCGGCGTGGCGCTCGGGGTGCGCGACGATCGTGTGTGCACCGCGGGCCTCGAGGCGGCTGGCCAGCTTCCCGAGCTCTTCGCCGATCGGGCCCGGCGCCGGCTCGAGCAGGACCCAGCCGCCGCCGTCGAGCGAGAGGTAGCGCAGATGCTTAGCGCTCAGCTCGTCGGCCGCGGTCTGCGCGAGCTCGCCGCCCTGCGCGATTCGTACGCCAACTCCGCGCCGCTCGAGCTCGCGCTGAAGCTCCCCCACGCGTCTGAGAAGCTCCCCGATGCGTACATCGTGGTCGTCCCGGATGTGAGGCGTCGCGCACACGACGGTGATGCCATCGTGCTGCGCTTCGCGCGCCATCGCGACGCTGTCGGCAATGTCGAGCGCGCCGTCGTCGAGCGCGGGAAGGATGTGGCAGTGAAGGTCGATCAAGCCAGGGAGCTTGCCATACCGAGGTGGCTCCGAGCTCGCTCAACCGGTCGCGCAGCGTGCGTCAGCGCCCTCGCAAACGCATACGACGAGGGGTTCGCTCCGAATAACGTCACGCCCACTGCGCAGCCCAATGAAGCCATCGACGGGTAACTTGAATCCGGACCTTGACTGATATATGAAGGGCCGGACAAGATCACAACAACTACTCACACTTTCCGAGAATGTGGACCGACCTGCAGGGGGACGGACAGTGAACCGCCGTTGGGGATCAGCAAGAGAGCCTGGACCTGTCGGGCACTGCGGCGAACAAAGGCAAATCCGGTCGTCTCTCGACCATGCAGTCTGTCTACCCGCTCGCGGCGCGGCAGATGCGCCGTGCGCATTTGCGTGACTCGAAGGCTGACGAGGGAGCCTGGAGGGGGCGGTGCGACGCTCAGACCACGGCCGCGGCGACGCGACCGCCGGGCGGGCGGTCGACCCGGCGACCTCTGGCCAGCGCGTCGAAGTCCAATCGCGCGTGGGCCCCGTGGGCCGGTCGGCGCACGAGCTCGGGCTGGCCCGGCGGCAAGGTCGCCAGGAGCTCGCCCACCGGCGACTCGCGCAGGTGATCGGTCACGGTCTGCACCGCCGTCTGCAGGACGTTGTGTCGGCGCCTGGCGCTCATGAGGTTGCTGCCCATCGCGTCCAGGTCGTGGACAGTCGGCTGGATCAGCACGACGTGGCTCCCGGCCGTCCCCAGTCGCCGCGCCTCTCTCCCGAGGCGCCGGCCGGAAGCCTGGCGCATCGCGAGCGCAAAGCGCTCGCCAAGCGTGCGCGGCGCGTCGGCGTGCAGAGAGGACATGGGGTTGAGGGCGATGACGAGGTCCGGCCGGTCTGTGCACAGGACATCGAGATTGGACGCCGAGGTGAGGCCACCGTCGACGTAGCGTCGTCGGCCGATCTCGACCGCCCTGAAGAACCCGGGGATCGCGCACGAGGCGGCCACGGCGTCCGGCAGGCGAGCGGGGGGTGCGCCGGCGCGCCCGAAGGCCACGCGCTCACCCGTCTGATAGTCGGTGGCGATCGCCCAATAGCCGGGGTGGGGAGCCCAGGGACCGTCACAGACCCGCGCGACCGTCTCCTTCAACGGCTCGGTCGAAATCGGGCCGAGCGGCAGCCAGCCTGCCAAAAGGGCCGCCGGCGAGTGCTTGTAGGGGCGGGCCAGCGATGAGAGGGCCAGCCGCCACGAACCGGGGCCGAGGCTGGGCGCCCCGCGATGCAGCCTGTAGCCGTCGGTCGCGACGCGATGGGCGCGGGCGGACTCATCCCCGTCGTCGAGCTCGCCGAGCGAGCCGTCGATCATGAACCACGGTGGCACGCCGCAGGCAAGGAGGGCTCCGACCATAGCGCCGGCCGAGGTGCCGACGACATGATCGGCGCTCCCCGGATCCCAGCCTGTCTCGCTTGCGATCGCGTGCAGTGCGCCGGTCAGCCACGCAGCTCCAAGTACCCCGCCTGCGCCAAGCACTAAGCCGACCCGCTGCGGCTCCGAACTGGCCATCTGCAATAAGACTAGCCGGCTCTGCGGCCAGCAGCGGGCCGTTTGGGCCGCTGGGCCGCGCGCGCCGGCGCCTTTGCGGGTGCCGGCTGTTTCGTCCGCCTTGGCTGTTTCGCACGGCCGGGCTGATCGTGGCCTTGTGCAAAATCGACGAGCTCGGCCATGCTCCGCTCGATTCCCTGGCATAGCACGTCCACGTCGGGGGTCGAGTCATAGTCGGCGGTCGCGCCGAACGTGATCGCCCCGTTGTACGAGAAGATCGCTAGGCCGATGCGCACCCTGCCGGCAATCGGGACATACGGGAAGCTCTCCAGCATCGGGCGCCCGGCGACGAACAGCTGAAACTGCGGCCCGGGCACGTTCGTTGTCACCGTGTTCACGTTGTGCTGTGGCACCCTGCCCGCCACCCGCGCGCCCAGCGCGAGCAGCAGCGGCGGGGCGAAGCCCGCGAGCGACGTCAGGACCTCCCCCGCCACGGCCTCCTTTGACTGCTTCAGGTCGGCCGTCTGGACCCTGATCGACTCCAGGCGAGCGATCGGGTCCGCGATTCCAACCGGCAGCTCGGCGAATATCGCCGAGACGCGGTTGTTATAGGACCCCCGCTCGTTGCCGGCGCGCACCGACACGGGCACGAGCGTGCGCACAACGCGCTCGACGGACTCTCCGCGCGACCTCAGAAGGGCCCGGAAGCCGCCCGTGATGCAGGCGAGCACGACGTCGTTGACGGTGCCGCCCAGCGCCGAGCGCACCTGCTTGACGTCTGACAGCTGGGCGCGCGCCCACGACCAGCGTCGATGAGGGCCGATAGACCCGTTTAGGGACGTGCCCGGCGTCGGCCGGATCAGGCCGCCGAGCCGCAACATGCCAGACGCTACTTCCTGGCCGCGTCGCGCCGCACGGCGTGGATCCCACAGCGCGCGTGCCGTCTCGTAGCTGCCCCGCACCCCGCCGGCAAGCAACGAGGCCAACAGCTGCAGCTCGCTGGGCGAGGACTCGGGCTCCCATGCGGCCTCCCCCGACGTCGCCGGCGCGGCCTCGAGATCGAATATCACGGTGAGCAGATCGGTGCCGGCGATGCCGTCGACCATGCAGTGGTGGACCTTGGAGATGATCGCCCAACGTCCCTGCTCCAGCCCTTCGACAATCCACATCTCCCACAGCGGCTTGGCGCGGTCGAGCTGCTGGGACATCACGCGTCCAGCCAGCCGACGCAACTCCGCCTCTCCGCCCGGCGCCGGCAGCCCGGTTCGCCGCAGGTGGTAGTCGAGGTTGAAGTGCGGGTCGTCGATCCAGACCGGCCGACCGAAGCCCAGGGCGACCGAGCGCACGACCTGACGGTAGCGCCGGACGAGCGGCAGCTTTTCGAGCACCCTCTCGCGAATCTCCTCGTAACGAGGCGGTGGCCCCTCGAGGATCGCCACCGCGCCGATGTGCATCAGGGTGACGGCATCCTCGACCTCCAGAAAGGAGGCATCGAGCCCGCTCATGTTTTCCATCACACACTCCTCCCTCGGCGACCGGCCGTCGAGCCCTCGCAAGCTCTCCGAGCTTATCGGGCTCAGCGTAAACACGAGACTTGCAGACGCCGGCCGCGACCGAGCGGCCGGTGGCGAGTGCCGCCGGGAAGCCCAGGCGCGCGGTCGACCCCTGTACCTCGCGGACGACCGAGCGCCGAGCGCAGTGGGTGGTTAACCACCCCGGGCGCGCGTGTTGCTACTGATCAGCGCACCGTGATCCCGCGGCGAGCTTGTGCGGCGTTCGGCGGATGCCCGCAGCACGCCACTT
>DASPVR010000007.1:0-3718 GCA_035622255.1 Solirubrobacteraceae bacterium
GCCTTCGTGTTTCCCGGGTCACGCGCGGCCAGGCTGAGCCGAACCGGGCGCCGGGCGTTCACGCACAGCCTCGACTTCTCCTTCGCCGGGCTGAAGACCGCCCTGCTCTACCGCCTGCGCGAGATGTCCGACGACCAGAAGCGTGAGGGCGCCCCGGACCTGGCCGCGTCCTATCAGGCGGCGATCGTCGACAGCCTGCTCGCGCGCGTGGAGCAGGCGCTCGAGTGGACAGGCCTGGAGCGCCTCGCGGTCGGAGGCGGGGTGGCGGCCAACGGCGAGCTGCGTCGACGCCTCGCGAGCATCGAGGCGACCGTGCACGCTCCCGAGCGGGTCCTGTGCACCGACAACGCGGCGATGATCGCGAGCGCCGCGCGCTTCTGTGAGCGGCTGCCCTATCCGCGCTATCTGGAGCTCGACGCGTACGCGACGGGTGAGCTGGCGCGATGAGCGCGGTCGTGACCGTCTACTCGCGGCCGGGCTGTCACCTGTGCGCCGAGGCGATGGCGGCACTGCGCGAGCTCCAGGGCGAGCTTCGCTTCGAGCTGCGCGAGCGCGACATCGCCGATGACGACGCTCTGCATCGCGCCTACCTGGAGCGCATCCCGGTGATCGCGCTCGACGGCGAGGAGCTGTTTGATTACTTCATCGACGAGGCGGTCCTGCGCGAGCGTCTAGAGTCAGGGCCGTGAGTTACCCCCCTCGTCACGGACGATGATCTACCAGGAACAGCGACCAGCAACGGGATCGGCAGAGCGCGGCGGCGCGAACGCGTCGGGCGAGCGGCTGTCGCTTGGCGTCGCGGCGCGCCTGTCGCGCTATCTGCAGGTCCTCACGCAGGCCAAGAAGATGGGCAAGGACACGATCTCCTCGCAGGAGCTGTCCGACTACACGCACGTCAACTCGACCCAGATCCGGCGCGACCTGTCTGGCTTCGGGAAGTTTGGCAAGCGCGGCGTCGGCTACAACGTCGAGGCGCTCGTCTCCCAGATCCGCAAGATCCTGCGCACGGCCGGGCAGCACAACATCGCGCTGCTCGGGGCCGGCTACCTCGGCATGGCGATCGCGTCCTCGGACATCTTCGCCGACCACGGGTTTCGCGTCGTGGCGATCTTCGATGTCGATGAGGGCAAGGTGGGCACGAAGGTCGGCAACCAGGTCGTACGCCACGTGGACGAGCTGCGCCAGGTGGTTGAGGACGAGGACATCGTCGTCGGCGTGCTCGCGGTGCCGGGAGAGGCGGCGCAGGGCCTCGCCGACGAGCTCGTGGACTCTGGCGTGAAGATCATCTTCAACTACTCCGAGTCGCTGCTGAGCGTCCCTCCGGAGGTGACCGTCCACACATCCAGCCCCGCTGTCGATCTGCTCTACGCGCTGTACTTCTATCTGACCTGACGCCCGGGCCCCGACGATAGGCGCGCACGTGACGCTCAACAGCCTCGACCTCGACGCAGCCGCCGAGACGTTCGCCCAGTCGACCGACTTCACGGTCGGCGTGGAGGAGGAGTTCTCGATCCTGGACCCGCACACGCTCGCGCTGGTCGCGCGCTACGAGGAGCTGCGCGACGCCAGCGCGGCCGATCCGGTGCTGCACGCCGGGATCACCGGAGAGCTGATCTCCTCCGAGATCGAGATCATCTCGGGAGCCGGCGCCGACTGGCAGGACGCCATCGGCCAGCAACGCGAGCGACGCAGGCGGCTGTTCGCGCTGGCCGAGTCACGCAGCGCCGCGCTCGGCGCCACGGGCACCCACCCGTGGGCCGACTACCGCGAGCAGCAGATCATCGACACCGAGCACTACCGCCGGGTTGAGGAGGGGTTGCGCTACGTGGCCTGGCGCAACAACACGTTCAGCCTGCACGTGCACGTGGGCGTACGCGATATAGACCGCGCCGTTCGCGTGTGCGACCGCCTGCGACCCGTGCTGCCGCTTCTGCTTGCGATCTCGGCCAACTCGCCGTTCCTCGACGGGCTGGACACGGGTCTTCACTCGGCGCGCACGCAGAGCTTCACCAAGAGCTTCCCCCGCTGCGGCGTGCCTGACGACTTCGGTGGCTGGCGCGCCTATCGCGAGTACATCGATTTCCTGGTGCGCACCCGCTCGATCATCGAGTTCACGCAGGTGTGGTGGTCGGTGCGTCCGCACTTCAGCTTCGGCACCGTCGAGGTGCGCATCTGCGATGCCCAGACAACCGCCGCGGAGTCCGACGCACTGGCGGCGCTGATGGTGGCGTGCATCGCCCAGGCCGCGCGCGACGTCGACGAGGGCGTGCCCTTCGTCGATCTGTCACCGCGCCTGATCGAGGAGAACATGTGGCGCGCGATCCGCTTCGGCATGGATGGCCTGCTCATCGATCTGACTCACGGCGAGGAGCAGCTCGCGCGCGATGTGCTCGAGGGCCTGATCGCGTGGACGGCTCCGATGCGCGGCGAGCTTGGCGTCGAGCTCACGTTCCCAGAGCGAAACGGCGCCCAGCGCCAGCGCGCGATGATCGAGGCGGGTGCCACGCGCGAGGACGTATTCGCCGCCACGGTGCGCGAGACCAGGCAGACCTACGCGCAGGAGGTGGCGGTGTGAACAGCGATCCGACGGGCTTCGCGAGTGATCGCGAGGCCGGCGATCCGTCCACCCTCAGCGAGGAGGAGCTGCGCGCCGCCTACGAGCAGGAACTGCGCCGCATCACGCCGGCTGACCTCGCGCTGCAGGCAGCCGTCTCGCTGCTGAACCTGGGTGGCCGGCGCTTGGGCCTGTCCGGGGGGCCCGGCGAGGCGGCCGACGAGCGCGATCTCGAGCAGGTGCGCGACGCGATCGACGGCGTGCGCGGCCTGCTGGAGATACTCGAGCGCAGGCGTCCGGACGAGCTGCGACCGCTGCGCGACGCCCTCTCGCAGCTGCAGGTGGCCTATGCGCGCGAGGCGGCTCCCGGCCAGGGGGCCCCGCCGCAGCCGGGCGCCGGGGGACGGGGCGACGCCACGCCCGGTGAGGGTGGCGCGCCTGCGCCTGGCGCCGGGGACGCGCATTCCGACGATCAGGGGCGCCGGCCGGGACCGGCCGAGTCCAGCGGGAGGCTGTGGGTGCCGGGCCGCTGAGGCGCCGTGCGCGCCGCGTGGCAGGCGCGCCGGCGAGCGAATGGCCCGGCGGCGGGCATCCGGCGCCCGGGACCGATAGGATGCCCGCGCGTTTGTGCCGGGTCTGCGCCGTTGTCACGCGGCTCGGGCGCCAGACGTGCGCGCGAAACCTCGCGCGGCCCGCCAATCAGACCGCGGAGGATTTCCGTTGAGCAGCTTTCTGACGAACCACGGGGTGGTCGTCGCCCTAGTTTGTGCCGCCTGCGCCGTGATCTACGGCGTCATGACCACGCGAGCCCTGCTGGCGCTCTCGCCAGGCAACGAGCGGATGCAGAGCATCTCGCTGGCCGTCCAGCAGGGCGCGCGCGCCTATCTGAACCGCCAGTACACGACGATCGCGGTGGCTGGGGTGGTGCTCTTCGTGGCCCTGATCTTCATCCAGAACATCGCCGTCGCGTGCGGCTTTGCGATCGGCGGGGCGCTGTCGGGCTCGGCGGGCTACATCGGGATGAACGTATCGGTGCGCTCAAACGCACGCGTCGCGGAGGCAGCCCGAGGCGGGGTCACTCCGGCATTGCGCGTGGCCTTCCGCGGCGGAGCGACCACGGGCCTGCTCGTCGTCGGACTGGCGCTGCTGGGGGTCGCCGGCTAC
>DASPVR010000008.1:0-14364 GCA_035622255.1 Solirubrobacteraceae bacterium
CAGGTAGCTCATGTCGCCTGAGCCGTCCCAGTCGGCGAGGTCATAGCCGCTTGAGCCATAGGTGCCCGCCCAGCTGCCTTCGGGGGCGGTCGTGACCGTGGGGGCCGGCGGCGAGCCTCCTTCGCCCAGGAAGATGCCCGAGATCTCCTTACCGGAGATCGTCAGGCTCCCGCCCGCGGGCTCGCTGACGGGGAAGAGCGCCCATCCGCCCTCGCTGAAGCTGGGGTTGCCCTGGTCGATGTTGTCTTCGAGCGAGACCGACTCGCCACCGACGGTGATCGACTCGTGCGGTTTGCCTTCGAGGCCCTGCGCTCCTTCCCAGAGCACGGAGTAGACGCGCAGGTTGCCGCTATATGCCTCGCTGAAGGTCAGCTTGACTTGCACTTCCGCGAGCCCGGTTAGGCCGTCCTGTTTTTCGGGGTTGCAGTAGCCCGCCGCGGTGCGCGTGAGGCCATTGGGGCTTGTCAGCGCAAGCACGTTGCTCGTGCTCGCCGCCCACGTGCAGCGGGTGCCCTTCACCAGGCTCACCGACGCCGGAAGATCGCTCAGGTCGCTTTCGCCGTTCCAGCCGGCCAGGTCGTATCCTTCGCTGCCGAGGGCGCCCACCCAGTTCGTGCTGGCCGAGGTCGAGGAGGGCACGAAGACCGACACGTCCCCAACCGCGAGCAGGTCGCCGGCACTGAAGGCGGCGTAGCCGCCTGGGCCGGTCGCAAACGCCCCGTTCAGAACGGCCGTTACCGCACCGGACTGGCTGATGGAGAGGACAGAGAAATAGGAGGAGTCCATCTGGGGTGCGACGGCCGTGGTGCCGTCGGGGCTGAAGACGCTCGAGGAGCCACCCTGCGGATCTGTTGAGCCAGCACCGCTGGCCAGCGGCGCAATCGCACCCGATGAGGTCACCGAGTAGGTGGTGATCACTTCGGCGATTGCGCCGCTGCTGAGAAAGCTCGTGAGGAGATTTCCGTTGGGACGGAAGGCAATCCCTTTGGGATCGATGCTTTTTTCGGGGCCAGCGAAGGGCGAGCCGGGCACTTCCGTGAGCGCGCCTGAGGAGCTGACTGAGAACATCCTCACTGCGGTCTTGAGCTGAACGGCGAGCAGGCTGCCCGTGGGACTGAACGCCACATGTTGGCTGCTGCTCACGCTGTACGGCGAACCGAGAACCGGCGTGAGAGCGCCCGAGGCACTGACCGAGAACATGTAAAGAGATTGAGCTTCTTCCTTCCCGGCCGTCACCGCGAGCAGCTCCCCGCTCGGACTGAAAACGACCGACGTCGGTTCGGCGCCGAGGCTAAACGGAGAGCCGGACACCGACGTCAGGGCGCCGGAGGAGCCGACCGAGAACATCGAGATGGTGTCGCTGCTGTTGTTGGCAGCAGCCAACACCGCTCCGCTCGGGCTGAACGCCACCGCAGTGGCGGACGGGTCCGGTGGCGAGCCGCCAACTGGGGCCAGCACTCCCGAGGCGCCGACGGAGAACATCGCCGTCCCGCGGGCAAGCAGTTCACCGCTGGGGCTGAATGCCAGACCCGATCCCCCATTGATAGGGGTCAAGAGTGGAGAACCAGGCGCGCGAGTATAGGTCGGTTCACTCGCGGCGGCAGCGGGCGCCAGCAGACAGAGCGCCACGATCATGGCGCACAAGTACCGGGCAAGGCTCCCGACTCTCCTCACGGTGTGCTCGATTCCATTCAGCCTGCACGGGAAGGGGACGTCGACGAGCAACGTATCGGGATGCGTAGGTTTCAACCATCCGCTGGCCGGCCCATACGGGCGTTCAGGCAGTGAACGCGATCGGCGCCGAGCAGCGAAGTGTGCGTCGAAGGGCTCCTCTTGTTCTGACAAGCGATCGTCTCAACAATGCGCCTACCCAAGTGATGCTCGTCGCAAACCGGGTCACAGAGTTGACCGGCGTCCACGACAGGCTTCGTCGAATCAGGAACGCGTGCACAGCTCAGCTCAGCTGAGCTGGATGAACTGGAGCTCGCGCGCGATCAAGCCGAGCTTCGGAGAACGCGCCGCCCGTTCGTATAGGAGAAGGCAGGCCCGATCTCAGCGACCAACGACACGGGAGCGGCGGATGGTGCGCAAGGACGCACGCGACGAGGAGCTCGACCGCATCGTCCAGGACCTGCGTGCCCAGCGCCCGCAAATCGACCCGCTGCGCCTGGATCGGATCAAGACGAGCGCGACGTCGCGGGCCAAGCGGGGTGGGCGTTCGGTCGTCGGCATACGCCTGGCGGTCACGGGACTGACCGTCGGCCTGATGGCCGCGACGACCGGCGGCGTGGTCGCCGCCGGGGGCGCCAGCCAGTCAGGCGGAAACGCAGCCACGACGCAGTACGGGCACGGCGGCGAACAGACCCGCGTCGTTCAGATCAATCTGAACATTCCCAGCAACGTCGCGCTCAAGAGCGTGACGGTCACCCTGAACGGCAAGACTGTAGTCGTGCTCACAGGGGCCGAGGCAACGCGCGACATCACGGTCACGTTGCCGTGCACCGTCGGGATCGTGACGGTGACTGCGGTCACGAGCAAGGGCCAGACGTTTAGCCAATTGCTCCTGTTTGGCTGCCCAAAGTAGCGTAGATCGACTACCTCTAGCTGGTCGCCGTTCCGGAAGAGGGCGGCTTCGTGCTCTTGCTTCTCTGCAATTGCGAGCGCGTGCCGATCACCGCGGGCGGCGCTGCCGGGACCTCCGATGGCGATGCGCGATTCGCCAGCAACGTGAGCACGGCGCGCAGCTGAAAGCAGGTCCGCACGCGGACGCAACCGAGCCCACCGCGGGTCGCGCAAATCGTCAGAAGCAGGAGCGGCTCGGGGCGCACGAGGTTGCCCCTTTGGCCAAGCTGCGGAAGCCGGGTGCGTGCCTTGGTTGCCCCCTCTTTCCACCCAAGAGCAGAAGCCGGCCGCGCGCAGCAGGAGCGCACTTCTCGCTGCTCCTATCCACCGCTGCAAACAGCGGGGCTACCGGGCTGGTGGCTGGCTTGAGTCGAAGTCCACCCCCCACGCCCTCGTGAGAGCGCGCGGCAGAAGCCATGCGCCGGCGGCGGTGAGTCCGCGCGCGTCGTCGAGTACTCCGGCTGCCTGCCAAGCGAACCCGACTAGCTCGAAGGCCGTCGCGACGACCGCTGAATCGCCGGGATCGCTAGGCGGTCCCTCGATCTCTGAGCACTCGGCGATCGCTTCGACGAGCGCGGACGGGTCAGCGCTCGCGCCCAGACCGCGACGGCAGAGCTCGATCACCGCGCCCACCCAGTCACCGTGCTCGAGCGCGGCGATCGAAGCCTCGTCCTCGGGATCAAGCCCGGTCTCCTCCTCGGGGGAAATCGTGGCCGCCAAGACGCGGAGCAACAGCTCGGCGTCGTCGGACGAAGGTTCGGCCTCGAGCCCCGCCGCCTTGCCCATCCACGAGTAGGGGTACTGAGCTGAGCTCAGACCGGCTCGAAGCTGCGCGGCCGCCGCGGCCACTGCGCCATGCGGCATCTCGTCGCGGCGGGCTTGCGGGAGCGCTGCGATCACGACGTCGGCGGCGTGGGTGGTCGGCGGCCTCCCATTCGGCCAGCCACGCCTCCTCGTCCTCGTCGTCCTCCGGGTTCGGATATTGCGGGGGCGCCTCGCCTTCGGCGTGCACGATTCGCGGATAACGAGCGCCCTCGTCGTCAACGAACTTGGCGAGACGTAGCCGCACGCGCCAGTTGTCCCCGAAGTCGAAGCCTCCTGAATCCCCTCGAGCGAGCAGGTCGTCCTTGCAGCCCAGGAGGGGGATCCGCGCGCGATCGCGACACTGGTCTCCGGTTCTCATGAGCACGTAAAACGCTTCGCCCGAAGCCTCTGCTCAACGCCCGAGGATGCGGAGGTGCAGCGCAAGAGGCTCTGATCGTCCTGTACCAAGAGATCGGCATGCTGCGCGCGGCCGCCGCTCTGGCGTCGTGGATGTTTCAGATCGTACGCAACGAGTGCATCCGCAGAACGCGACTTGCGCTGCACAAACCCGTCGCCGCGGCGACGGCCGAACTCTCCGCCGAAGACGCCGCCCTCGCCCGTATGGAGATGGAGCGGATCGTCGACTGCATCGCAGGGCTTGCGCCCGAGCAGCGCTCGGTCCTCGTCCTGCGCGACATCCAGGGCCTATCAGGGGCAGCGACCGCCCAGGCGCTGGGCCTCAGCAAAGCCGCGATGAAGTCGCGCCTGCACCGTGGGCGCGAAACGCTCCGTGCACAACTCGGCACATCTAGCGACGCGAACGCCCACCGGGGTGCCGACGATGCCTGACCGACGCACCCTCGCCGGTAGCTCCCTCGCTCGAGACCTCACGAAGGGGGCGATCGGCTTGGCGCTGATCGGCTCGGGGCTCGCGTTGACCCAGATCCTCGGCCCAGCAGCGCTTCTGCCAGCTCCCCTCGGGTCGGTGTAGAGGAGACAGACACCTTGGATCACCATGAGGCTGACGTTCATCATCGGCGGCTCAGTCGGCCGCCTGCCAAATGGAACTCACAAGCTAACCCCGGCGACGTCGACGGACGCCTTTCCGGGCATTGGGACAGCTGAGGCAGCCGACGCTGCCAGGCGGGGCGACCCCTGCTCACGGGGCTTTGGTCACACTGGACGCATGACCCAGTCGCCGGGGAAAGCGTTCAGCTTCACGTGTTGCGTGGCGAAAAGTGGCATATGGCACTTGGAAAGACCCCTATCGCTACAGACAACCAGCACGTACGCCCTCGTTGCCGGCGGACGACTCAACCTTCCATAGCTCCACGAAGCAGAGCGCTCTAGCAAACGATTCAGCTGGTACAGAGCGACAGACAATCGGCGTAACGAGAACGGGACAAAACAAGTCAAACCGTTTACCCCAAACTAACTTCCATACCCATAACTACAACTAACGCTGTGCAGCGCCATAAACCCCACATACCAGACCGCTATTGCCATTTCAGGGCGTACGCCGGCCTTCTGCTAACCACGATCGGGGCAGCATGGTTACTGTGTTTCTCATCCGCGTCCGCTAGCCCGCCCTACTCGATGGAACCAACCATCAACTCAGTCACGGTCAGCAACACATTCAACACTGCCACGGCTGGAACCCCAGCCGAACTACGCGATTCCTGCGCACAAGGTACCCCCGAAGAAGCCTGCAAGAACACGCTCACAACCGTCACCACCAAAGTCACGTACCCTCCCGGGGCAATCCAGTATTGCGCGGGCCCGATCGTTTTCGGCCTGAGCTCAGACGTCAACGCGGAAGGCTACCTCTCGCCCTCCTGGCCCGGCGGCGATTACGAACAAAACTGCGGCGCGTTCCAAGGCTGCCCCCAAACCGGGCCATGCGTAACAGAAATTAGCGGCTACCCGTTCGTCTATGGCCTCGCTCGCAACTGCACAAACACGAGCTACGACGTCGAGACATCCATCGAATTCCTGGGCAACGGCACGTCGTACTCCAAGACCTACCCCGTCAGCATTCCGATCCCCCAAGCGTGCGAGAACGGCGGAGTCGGAGGAAGCGGCGGAAACAACGGACGAGGCAACAACGGAGGCGGTGGCACGACCGCCTCGAACATAACGATGAAGAGTGGCTCAGCAACGATCAAGCACGCCAACGGCAACGAGCAGACATGCGAGCACACCTGCCCCTCGGATATCACGTTCGGCGTCGGAGACATGATCCTGACCGGTCCCGGAACGTACCTCAAAATCACCACCGAAATCGGCACGGTGCTCCTCGGACCAAACACACGCATAGGGCCGCTCACGAAGAAACAGGTCGAAATCAACGGCGGCAAAGCCAGCTTCAAACTACTCCCCACGGACTGCCCCATCCTTGTCGCATCACCAATACCACTCGACGGATTCAGTACCAAAGTAGGAACATTTGCGACTATCCGTACCCCATGCAAGAACGCGGACGTGGTCGTCGCAGGAGGCGCCAAAGTAGAGACAGTGACAAACCTCGGCAACACCACAGAGGTGAAGGCCGGAAGCAAGCCGCCAGTCGCCGTTGGCAAAAACGACTTCACGAACGTCAAGAACGGCAGAGTCGAACAACCACTGCGCCTCAAGCTGAAACCCTGCAGTCTCGCTCAGGTCGGATTCGGGGCGTTCTGCCCCCACTGAATCACGATGAGAGCGGCCACACGATACAACACGTGTCGGTGCCGAAAACTCGATCACGCCCACAGTCCGATCGTTTTTCGCCACACATAATCAGATTCAACCCCACACGCAGGCTCGCAACACGACCGCTTACGTCCGGGCGAAGCAAGCGCCCTCGCCGGCCTGGCCGACGGGCCTGAGCCTCGTCGTGGCTGTTGCGTAATGCTGAGGTGTAGCCGCTGCGGCAGCCCGACAGAGGCTCGGAGCACCGCAGGCGACGCGCAGCCCATCCCTCGCCTACCCGATCCCGGTCAACGCAAGCCGCGATCGCCAACGCAGGGATTCACAGGACAGCCACCCTCCAAAGCGCAAGGCTCGCCGCCTCATGTTGGATCGCCTCGCCGGTGGGGCCGGCTGTCCAGCGTGGAGCCTGGCATCTGGGACGAGCGTCCATACGTCCAGCGTGAATCAGGCGACAGGCTAGCCATGGGAGATGCCAGCTTCCGACACGAGGAGTCACCGACATGCTTCACATCGAGCTCCAGAGGAACGGCGGGATCGCCCCCGGCTACCTCGCCGTCCCCGCCTCCGAGTGGGGACGGGCGGTCATCGTCCTTCAGGACTCGGACCCTGACGGAGACATCAGGTCGATCTGCGATCGTCTCGCCGGTGAGGGTCTCTTCGCGCTCGCGCCCGACCTTCGCCGCGGCGAGACGACCGTCCAGCCCGTCGACGCAGAAGGGCAGACGATGGCCCTGTCGATGCAGGCCGCCGAACAGGACATGCTCAGCGCCGTCCAGCACCTACTCTCCACTCCGGGTGTCCAGGGACCGAGCGTCGGGGCTCTCGGCTTCGGCTTCGGGGGCGGTATGGCCCTCCGGGCGGCGGCGGTCTGCCCGGAGATCGCCCCCATGGTCGTCTACTACTGCACCCTCCCCGGCGGAAGGCCCGACTTCAGCCGGATCGCAGGGCCGGTCCTCGGTCACTTCGGCACAGCGGATGTGTTCATCTCTCTGAGGGATGCAAAGGCGCTCGAACTGGACATACGTGCGGCGGGCATCGAGGTCGAATTCGACAAATACACCGGAGCAGCGCATGCGTTCTTCAACGACACCGGCCGTCTGGGTGCCTACGATCCGTCAGCCGCCGAGCGCTCCTGGGAGCGCAGCGTGAGCTTTCTACAGGCCGCGCTTGCTCGCTCTGGGATGACTCACCGATCTGATAGTCGATTGGCACACCAATTCACCTGAGAGCGGGCTCAGCTGAGCATGCTGTTGGATTCCCGCAGAGGCAGCCTGCTCGCCAGCCTGAAGACGGGGCTCAGTGTCCACGAGGTGCCGGCGTGAAGCTCGGCGTTGTCGTGTCGTGGGTCGTTCCGCAGGATTCGCTCCACCGCAGGACGAGGCTTCTGTAGTCGCGTCAAATGCCCGATGGAGGAGCCTCTCAGCGCCTTAGCATCATATGAGCTAGTAAGGCATCGCCTGCCGTGGGCCGGTGTTCCGCGAGCGTCATTCGTCCGTCAAGCGGGGTGGGCGGAGTTGACCGTGGCCCGACCCGAGCAGCGACCGCGCTTGGCGCGATCACGCGGCGGATCCTCCAGTGTCGCCCGGCTCGCCCCCGGCGTGGCAGTCGGCGTGTAGCACGATCGCGTGCGCAGGCAGCCGCCTCACCTCGGCATTAGTGATCATGCGAGGGGCCTCGCGCGGGAGAAGCACGACGAGCGGCTCATAGACGCCGAGCACCTCGCCGCAGTAGGTGCACCAAGGCGGCGGAGGGTGTTCACTCACCCTTAAACCCCTCGCATGCCACGCCCACTGCGACGTCCGTGGCAACCTCGCTCCTGCACGGGTAGTTCCCCGCAGGGCGTGAGAGGGGAGAAGGCGGCCTCCTCTCGCTGCCCCGAGCTCGGCCCACGTGACCATCGCGCCTCAGCTGCCGCCGGGCGATGTGCCGAGGACCATTAGCGTCTTTGTCCCCGTTACCCGCCCGCTGCGGCGCAGCAGGTCGATTACCCGCTTGAGGTCCTCCACGTCCTTGACGCGGATCCACGCGAGCGCGTCGGGATCGCCGGCGGTCGTGAAGATCGTCTGCACCTCGGGGATGCCCTCGCCGACCCTCGCGATCTCATCGACGGGCAGGTTGCCGGCGAAGCGCAGCTCCGTGAACGCCTGCAGCGGCTGGCCGAGCTTGCCGTGGTCCACCTCGACCGTGTATCCCGTGATGACCCCATCGCGCTCGAGCCGGTCGACGCGGCGCTTGACCGCCGCCGAGGAGAGCGACACGCGCCGGGCGATGTCGGCGAGAGTGCGGCGGGCGTCGAGGCGCAGGAGCTCGATGATCTCCAGATCGGTGGCGTCGATTCCCGAGGCTGGTTCGTGCACGCAAGGATCCTACACAAAGCACGCCTCGACGTTGGTAATCTTGCGTCGTATTGCCATTTCTGCAGGTGTGGCTTGCGTGAAGCAGCCCGGTGGGCTTCGATTCATCCGATGTCCATCACCGCACCCGCCGTCCCATCACCAGCGGCCGACGCATCGCTCGAGGTGCTCGAGTCGGTGCAGCGCCGCGTGCTGTGGCTGGCCACGAGCATGGTCCACCACGCCAACAAGGTCCGTCGCACGCCATCGGGCCTGAAGGTCGGCGGGCACCAAGCCTCCTGCGCGTCGATGGTCAGCCTCATGTCTGCGCTCTACTTCGAGCACCTGCGGGCGCCCGACAGGGTGTCGGTCAAGCCGCACGCGGGACCGGTGCTGCATGCGATCAACTACCTCCTCGGCCGCCTCGATCGCCAATACCTGACCGAGCTGCGCTCATTCGCTGGCCTACAGAGTTATCCGAGCCGCACAAAGGATCCCGACCCGGTCGACTTCTCCACCGGCTCGGTGGGCATCGGCGCCACTGCGACGCTATGGAGCGCGCTCGCCCACCGCTACGTCGCCGGGCACTTCGAGGTGCCCCGCGGCGGACGCCAGGTCGCGCTTCTCGGCGACGCCGAGCTCGACGAGGGAGCGATCTGGGAAGCGGTCTGCGATCCGATGGTCGCGCGGCTCGGTGAGGTGCTCTGGATCGTGGACGTCAACCGCCAGTCGCTTGACCGCGTCGTCCCCGAAATCGCCGTCGCGCACAGGGTGGCGATGCTTCAGGCGGCCGGCTGGCACACGATCACCGTCAAGTACGGCCGCCGTCTGCGCGCCCTCTTTGAGCGTCCGGGCGGCGAGGCGCTGCGCAGGCGGATCGATGAGATGGCAAACGAGGAGTACCAGCGCATGCTGCGCAGCCGGCCGGGCGAGCTTCGCGAGCGGCTGGCGGGCTCGGGGCCGGATCGACGCGAGCTGCACGAGCTGATCGGCGAGCTCGAGGACGAGGAGCTCTCAGCCGCGATCAGGGACCTCGGGGGACACGACCTCGGCGATCTTCTGGAGGCCTTCCGCAAATCCGACGAGGTGCGCGACCGGCCGGTCGTGATCTTCGCCTACACGATCAAGGGTTGTGGGCTCCCCACGGAGGGCCACCCCGGCAACCACTCCGCACTGCTGTCAAACGCCCAGTGGGAGCGTCTTGCCATCGAGCTCGGCGCGGACACGGCGGATCCGTGGAAGGGCTTTGAGGAGGGCTCACCCGAGCAGGAGCTGTGCCGCACGGCGGCGGAGCGTCTGCAACGCGAGGGTGTCGAGCGCCACACGCCTCCGGCCGTCCCGGTCGAACTCGGCCGCTCCCACGGCGGCGCGCTCTCCACGCAGACGGCGTTCGGCCGCCTCCTCTTCGAGATTACCCGCGAGGCGCCCGCCGTCGCAGCGTCGCTCGTCTCCGTGAGTCCGGACGTCGCCTCGTCGACGAACCTCGGCGGCTGGATCAACCAGGTGGGCGTGTGGAACGTCGGCGAGCGCATCGACTGGTTCGCCGACGACGGCGACACGCTCGTGCGCTGGCGGGAGTCCGAGCACGGTCAGCACATCGAGCTGGGGATAGCCGAGGGCAGCCTCGTCGGGCTGCTCGGCGAGCTCGGCGCGACGTGGTCGCGCGACGGGCGGCCGCTGCTGCCGATCGGCACGCTGTATGACCCGTTCATAAACCGCGCGCTCGAGCAATGGTCGTTCGGCATCTACGCGGGCGGTCAATCGATCCTTGTCGGCACCCCGGCCGGGGTCACGCTCGCGCCGGAGGGCGGAGCGCACCAGTCGATCATCACGCCCTCGGTCGGCCTCGAGCAACCGGGGTGTGTAGCCTGGGAGCCTGCGTGGGGACAGGACCTCGAGTGGATCCTGCTCCACGCCCTCGCCCTGCTCGGACGCGAGGACGGGACGTCCTCATACCTTCGGTTGAGCACGCTCCCGATCGAGCAGTCGCTCGCGCGCGTGCCGGAGGATCTGCGCGGGCGCGAGCAGCGCCGACGAGAAGTGCTCGCCGGCGGTTACCGGCTGCTTCAGGCGAGCAGTACCCCTGAAGTCACGCTCGCCGGTATGGGCGCGATCATGCCCGAGGTGCTCCTCGCCGCTCAGGAGCTCACGCAGGCCGGACTAGCGATCGATGTCGTGTGCATCACCTCGGCCGATCTCATCTTCAGGGCGTTGCAGGCCCGCCAGGGCTTGCGCGAGGGAGACGACGCCGTCCTCGATGCCCTCTTTCCACCGGAGCGCTCAGCGCCGATCGTCACGGCGCTCGACGGGCATCCCCACACGCTCGCGTTCCTGGCGGCGGTGGACGAGGCGCCGGTCGCGTGCCTCGGAGTTCAGGGCTTCGGACAGTCGGGTGACGTCCAGGATCTCTACCGCCATTTCGGGATCGACGCGGAGACGATCATCGGCGCGGCGCTCGATCTCATAGCTTGCGGGCTGACCTCCATCTCACTCTCGAGAAAGCTGGCGAGCACCCCCGCGCAGTACCCGGCCTGACCGTCCTAAGAACCCTCACCCTACTTGGCGATTTTTGCGCCAGTTTTGCGCCAGCTCTTTTCCGGCTCGGGCGGTTTCGAGCGGTCCCTAGCGGACTCGCGGGCGCCGCCGGCAGCAAGCAACGCAGCCTCAATCGCCTGCAAACCGGCGGAATCCGCCGGAAAAAACGGAAGGGGAGGGATTCGAACCCCCGAGACGGCTCAACGCCGCCTAACGGTTTTCAAGACCGCCGCATTCAACCGCTCTGCCACCCTTCCACGGGCGCTCGCGGCGCGTGGTGCGCTCGCGGCGCGTCGAGTCTAGCTGCGGCCCCCGCATACGGGTGGCCGCAGGCCTTTGCACGCCGGTCGCCGCTGGGCCCGGCGGCCCCCGCGGCCGCGGGATCAGGCTCTAGACTGGCACTCGATCCAGGGAGAGGTGGCCGAGAGGCTGAAGGCACTCGCCTGCTAAGCGAGTATGGGGATCAAACTCCATCGCGGGTTCGAATCCCGCCCTCTCCGTTTGTCAGCGACGAGCTCGCCCGGGTAGGAGATCGATGCGCGCGCTCTTCGTCGGCGACGTAGTCGGCCCGCGCGCCGTCGAGTGGCTCGCCGAGCGCCTGCCGGCGCTGCGCGAGCAGCACGACGCTCAGCTCATCGTCGTCGATGCCGAGAATTGCGCGCCCGACGCCGAAAGCATGACGCTCGCCGGCGTCGAGTGCCTGCTCGCGGCCGGCGCCGACGTGATCACCGGGGGCAACCACGCTTTCGACGGCGAGGAGGTCGATGCCGTGCTCGCGCACGAGCGGGTCGTGCGGCCGCTCAACGTGGGCGCCGATGTGCCCGGTCGGGGCACGTTGACGACGCGTGCCGGCGATGAGGAGGTCCGTGTGGTCGTGCTGGCCGACAGCCTCGCGCTCGAGGTCGCGCCGCCGCGAGCCCACATGACCCTCGCGCCCTACGACGCCTTTGCCGCGCTCGCGCAGGGGCCGACGACGATCGTCGAGATGCATGCGCTCTCGGCGATGGCAAAGGAGTCGCTGGCATGGGCGCTCGACGGCGAGGTCGCCGCCGTACTCGGCACGCACACGCACGTACCCACGCTCGATCTGCACATTCTGCCCCGCGGCACGGCGCTCGTGACCGAGGTCGGGATGACGGGACCGGGCGACGGCCCGCTCGGCATGGACCCACAGCCCGTGATCGAGCGCGTGCGCGGCCTGCCACCGAACGAGCTGTCACCGATCCGCCCCGCCGGCGGCGAGATCGTCCTCGGCGCGGTCGCGCTGGAGGTGCAGGACGGGCTGACACGATCGCTGACGCGGGTGCTCTAGGCGTTCGCGCGAACGCTCAGTTAGCTAGGCTCCCAACAGCAGATGAGCGAGCTGGTCAGCGACAGCGCCCCGGCCGCGAGCGAGGCCGCGGCCGTCGTCGATTCCAACGACGAGGCGATCCGCGCCTGGGATGGCCCGCTGTATGAGCGCTTCGTGCGTTTTCGCGAAACGATCACCACGGGGCTGGGAGCGCACGGCGAGGAGGCCCTGCGCCTGCACGCGCCGGCACCCGGACAGCGCGTGCTCGACATCGGCTGTGGCTTTGGCGACACCACGGAGCGGAGCGCCGGGCTGGTCGAGTTTCGGGTGGCCGGTGGGGAGCTGCGGGCGCCCGCGTCGACGTGGATCGTGACCGCGCGCGCGCCCGAGCAGGCCGCCGGCGCCTAGCTATCGGTCGTCGGGGCGGCCCTCGGGCCTTCGTCGTCCTGGGCGGCGACCGCGAACACGACATGCCGGCGAGCCACTGTCAGGTAGCGGTGGTGCTCGTGTGGGCCGCCGTCCAGGGGGGCGATCGTGACATCGGTGAGCGTGATGAAGTCGCGCTCGGAGGCGTTGAGCACGTCAGAGACCCGGCTGCGAAAACCGTCGCGCGCAAGCGTCATGAAACCGTCGATGCGATGGCGCTCGGTCTCGAAACGCACGCGCTCGCGGCGATGGTCCATGCTCTGCTCGCCCGATCCATCACCCGGGGAGCGCTCGGCGCCTGCCATCCATCCAGCGTACCGTCAGATTCGCCCGGCGAGCGCGTCTGGCGGCGGTCTTGCGCACCACAGGGCGCCGCTCAGCGGCTGACGAGGAACGTGCGGTGCACGGTCGTGCGCAGGCCCGTCGGGCCGGCCGCGACTATCGTCACGCGCGCGGTGAGCGCGCTGCGACGGCCGAGCTCGCGGCGGATGCGACGCAGCCCGACGGGCCCCAGTCGCAGGCGCACGTGGCCCGCCAGGGCGCGGGGCAGGGTCCGGTAGGCGGCGATCAGGCGGACGCTTTCGCGCCGCGCACGGGGCGAGATCGTGGCCGTCACGAGGATCTTGCAGCCGCGCTGGCAGCTGACCAGCAATGCGAGCGCGCCGCGCGAGAGAACGCCCGCGGAGCGCGCCAGGCGGACCTGGAGCAGCGGCGCCACGTCGAGCGGAGGGGGCCAGCTCGCCTCGGGCGCGCAGCCGGTGGCGGCTGGAGACAGGGGCTGGAAGCGCTCGACGCGGTTGTTGTTCGTGTCGGCGACGTACACGTCGCCGGCGCAGTCCACGGCGATCGCCGTCGGCTGGGAGAACTCGCCGGCGAAGATCCCGCGGATGCCCCACTTGTAAAGGAATTCGCCGCTCGGGCCGAACACCTGCACGCGATTGTTTTCGCGGTCCACGACATAGACGCGCCCCGCGCCGTCGACCGCGATCCCCGTCGGCTCGTGGAAGGCACCGTCGCGCGAACCGAGCGAGCCCCACTGGGCGAGCACGCCGCCGCCTGGGGAGAGCTCGACGACGCGGTTGTTGTCGGTGTCGGCGACGTACACGTCGCCGTTCGGCGCCACGGCCACAGCCTGGGGATGCAGGAACTGCCCGGGTTCGCTACCACCTGCGCCGTTGCCGCCTTCTGCGCCCCATTGAGCCTGCAGCGTGCCGCTCGGGCCGTACACGAGGATGCGGTTGTGGCCGCTGTCGGCCACGTACACGTCGCCGCTGGCTGAAGCAACGGCGACAGACTGGGCGCCGTTGAGACCCGCTCCGCCAAGGTCGGCCGGGCCACCGATTTCCGACAGGTAGGTGCCGTCGCCCCACATGCGGGCAAGGCGCGCGTTGCCTTCGTCGGCCACGTACACGTAGCCGCGCGGGTCGACGGCGATGCCCGCGGGCCGCTCGAAACCCGCGCTGTGGCCGCCGGCGGCGGTCCACGCGCTCGCGAACGCGTCGCTGCCGGAGGCAAACAGCTCGACGCGGTTGCCGACCGTGTCGGACACGAGCAGTCCGCCGCTCGGGTCGGTCGCCAGCCCGCGCGGCGCCGTGAGCACGCTGAGCGCGTGGCCCGAGGCGCCGATCGCGCGCCGGAATTCCCCTTCAGGCCCGAACACCT
>DASPVR010000009.1:0-5345 GCA_035622255.1 Solirubrobacteraceae bacterium
CGTCAGCGCCGAGCCCCTCGCGCCGGCGCTGGGCGCGCTCGATCACGGCGCGCACCTCGGCGCGCCCCGCGGCCACCGCGCTGAGCTCCTCGAAATGCGCGCGCGACCGCGCCGCGAGCATCCGCGCGATCGTCGTCTTGCCCGAGCCGGGCGGCCCGTAGAGCACCATCGAGTGCGGCCTGCCCTGCTCGATCGCCGCACGCAGCGCCGAGCCCTCGCCGAGCACGTGTGCCTGCCCGACGAGCTCCTGAAGGCGCCGCGGTCGCACGCGCGTGGCCAGCGGACGGCCATCGGCCGTGGAGCCGCCGGGGCCGTCCGACGACCCGCCGTCTGCGCCGGGATCGTCGGCGGGCTGGTCGAAGAGGTTTTGCACAGTTTGAGTATCTCGCGCAATCTGTCGATGTCGGTAGCGATGGGCCCGTGCTCACGTGACCAGCCGCTGTGTCATGCCCACGCGCACGCACGGGCGCGCAGGCCCGCCGCGGCATGTCCCCCGGCCCGCTGCGCGCACGCCGGCAGGGCCGGCCGGCCGGAGCGTCGAAGTCCTGGGATCGTGGCGATGAGCGGCATGGCGGCAATCCGGCCAAGGGCGACGCGCCCGCACGGCTGGCGGTGGACACGGTGAGCGTCGGCGCCGCCGAGATCCTCCCCGGGGCGACACGGCCGCTGGGCCTGCTCGAAGCGCGCGAGCGTCTCGCCGCGCGCTCGCCGCTTGCGCTCTTCTGGCAGCGCTTTCGCCGTGACCGGGTGGCGCTCGGCGCGCTCGTGTTCATCGCGGTGCTCGTGGTCGTGGCGATCGCGGCGCCGCTCGTCGTCGCGCTGCTTGGACTGCCGGGCCCCTACGTGCAGAACCCCGACCTCACCGACGCCTTCGGCAGCCCGCTCGGCCCGAGCCTCGCGCACCCGTTCGGCGTCGACCAGCTGGGGCGCGACGTGATGTCGCGCGTGATCTACGGCGCACGCGTGTCGCTCGAGGTGGGCCTGCTCGGCACGGCCGTGGCGACGTTCGTGGGCGTCACGATCGGCATGCTCGCCGGTTACTATCGCGGCTGGGTCGACACGCTGCTGGCGCGCACGATCGACGTGATGCTCGCGATCCCGATCCTGCTGCTCGGCCTCGGGATCGGCGCGGCCTGCTCGGTGCGCGGCTGCGCGGACGGGCTGATCCAGCCAGGCCTGGGCGTGATCGTGTTCATCATCGCGCTGGCGAACTGGCCCTACATGGCGCGCATCGTGCGCGGGCGCGTCCTCTCGCTGCGCGAGCACGAGTTCGTCGCGGCGGCGCGCTCGCTCGGCGCCTCGCACGCGCGCATCATGCGCTGCGAGATCCTGCCCAACCTGATCGCACCGGTCGTCGTGTACGCGACGCTCATGATCCCCCAGAACATCCTGTTCGAGGCGGCGCTCTCGTTCCTGGGCATCGGGGTGCGCCCGCCGACCGCCAGCTGGGGCCAGATGATCGCCGCCGCCACCCCGATCTTCCAGACGGCCTGGTGGTACATGGCCTTCCCCGGCATCGCGCTGCTGGCGACCGTGCTCGCGTTCAACCTGCTCGGCGACGGCCTCCAGGACGCGCTCGATCCGCGGAGCGCGGCGTGACGCTCGCTCCGACGCGGCTCGTCGCACGCGGGCGTGCCCGCAGAGGGCTCGCGCCCGGGGGCTTTGCCCTCGCGACCGTGGCCGCAGCCGCCGGCGCGGTCGCGCTGGCCGGCTGCGGCTCGAGCTCTGGCGGCGTGGGGGCCGCGAGCGCCGTCGGCGTGCCCATCGGCGTGCAGAGCCCGCTGAGCCAGCCGCTCAGCGGTGGGCGGCGCGGAGGCACGCTTACGGTTCTCAACCACGAGGACTTCGAAAGCATCGACCCGGGCATCGCTTACTTCACGCTCGACTACGAGATCGTCGACGCCACGCAACGCCCGCTGTACTCGAACAAGCCGAACACGATCGACGACCCGGTCCCCGACATGGCCTCGGGCCAGCCCCAAATCTCAGCCGACGGCAGGACGATCACGGTGCACATCCGCCAAGGAGTGCACTTCAGCCCGCCGGTCGACCGCGAAGTGACCTCCGCCGACGTCGCCTATGGGATCGAGCGCGGCGCCAACCCGAACGTCGCCAACGCCTACTTTCACTCCTACTTCGGCTCGCTCGTGGGCGCCGAAAAGGCCAACGGAGGCCCATTCCCCGGGATCACGACGCCCAACCGCGAAACGATCGTGTTCCACCTCTCAGAAGCGAAGGCCCAGATCGTCGCCGACGCGCTCACGCTGCCGCTGAGCGCGCCTGTGCCAGAGGAATACGCCAAGCGCTTCGATGCCAGGAAACCCAGCGAATACGGCAACTACCAGGTCGCCACGGGGCCCTACATGCTCAAGGCCGACGCCGAGGGCAAGGTGCTCGGCGTCGGCTATCAGCCGGGCAAGTCGGCGACGCTCGTGCGCAACCCCAACTGGAACGCGGCGACCGACTTCAGGCCCGCCTACCTGGACCAGATCGACATCAACATCGGCGGCGACCCGACCGTGATCGGCCGCCAGGTGCTCGAAGGCTCGGACATGGTCCAGAACGACACGCCGGCCCAGCCGATCGTGAAGCTCGCCTACGAACACTTCCGCGGCCAGCTGTCGATCTCGCCCGGCGCCGGCTCTCGCTACGTCGCCGTCAACAACAAGCAGGGTCCGTTTGCCAACGTCGACGTGCGCAAGGCCCTCTGGGCGGCGCTCGACCGTGTGGCGATGAACAAGGCGCGCGGCGGCGCGCTCGTGTCCGACGTGATGACTCATTTCATCTACCCGGAGATCCCAGGCTTCGAAGCGGCGGGCGGGCTGGCCGGGCCGAGCGTCGACTACAACGCCTACCCGTCGGGCAACATGCAGGTGGCCGCGAAGTACATGCGCCTGGCCGGCTACCCGAGCGGTCGCTACACGGGCTCGAGCACGCTTCAGATCGTCGGCGCGACCGGCAGCCCCGAAGCCGAAGACGCCGAAATCGTCAACCAGACGCTGCACAACCTCGGCTTCCACACGCGCCTCAACCTGGTCGAAAAATCGGTCATGTACGAAAAGTTCTGCGGCGTGCCCTCCGAAGAGATCGACGTCTGCCCGAACGTCGGCTGGATCGCCGACTTCGCCGACGGTCAGGCCGTGCTCGACGTGCCCTTCAACGGCGAGCACATCCAGCCCTCGGGCAACCAGAACTGGGGCCAGGTCAACGAGCCGCAGATCAACCGTGCGATGGGCGCCGCCGAAACGCTCGTGGGCGCCGGTGCGCGCGCCGGCGCCTGGGCCAACATCGACCGCGAACTGGTAGCCCAGGCTGTGGCGATCCCATACGACTGGGAAAAGGCGCCGAGCATCGAGTCCTCCGACGTGGCCGGCGTCTCGGACCTGTGGAACGGCGGCACCTGGGACTATTCCTTCACGTCCCTGAAGTGACCCGCTGAGGGAGCTGGCGGCGAGATGACCCGCTACATCGTCCGTCGGGTCCTGTGGGGGCTGCTGCTGCTCGTGCTCGTCGGGGCGCTCACGTTCGTCCTCTTCCACGTCTTCCCCACGGCCAACCCCGCGCGCCTGCGCGCCGGGCGCAACCCGAGCCCCAGGGTCGTCGCCGAGATCAGCCGCAACCTCGGCCTGAACAGACCGCTCCCCACCCAGTTCTGGCTGTACATGCGCGGCCTGTTCCTGCACTTCAACCTCGGCTACAGCTACTACAGCGAGGCCTCGGTGCGCTCGCTGATCTTCGACCGCCTGGCGGCGACCGCGTCGCTGACGATCGGCGCAGCGGTCATCTGGCTGGGGTGCGGGCTGTCGGTGGGGATCATCTCGGCGCTGCGCCGGCGCTCGCGCCTGGACCGCGCGAGCATGGGCGCGGCGCTCGTGCTCATCTCGGCGCCCGAATACTGGCTCGGGCTGATCGCGATCTACCTGTTCGCCGCCGACATCGGTCAGGTGAAGGTGCTCCCGGGCGCCGGCAGCTACGTGCCGCTCACGACCGACCCGTGGAAATGGTTCACCTCGCTGCTGCTGCCGTGGCTGGTGCTGGCCGCCTCGTTCGCGGCCGTGTACGCGCGCCTGATGCGCGCCAGCCTGATCGAGACGATGGGCGAGGACTACATCCGCACCGCGCGCGCCAAGGGCCTGCCCGAGCGGCGCGTCGTGCTGCGCCACGGTGTGCGCGCGGCGATCAACCCGATCATCACGATCTTCGCGCTCGACGTAGGCACGCTCTTGGGCGGCGCGATCCTAATCGAAACGGTCTTCGACATTCCCGGTGTTGGACGCCTCGCTTATGAAGCGATCACGCACGCCGACTTCCCGATCGTCGAGGGCACCGTCCTGCTCGTGGCGCTGGTCGTCATCGTCGCGAACATCCTCGTGGACATCGCCTACGCGTTCGTCGACCCGCGGGTGCGCTACTCGTGAGCGCCGCCGGCGAGCCGTCGGCCGCGAGCACGGCCCCTGAGCCTGCGCTGGCGCCGGCCACCCCGGGGCCGCCGCTGCTGCGCGTCGAGGACCTGTGCGTGCAGTTCCCCACCGAGCGTGGCCTGGTCCACGCCGTCGACGGCGTCAGCTTCAGCTTGGAGCGCGGACGCACGCTGGGGATCGTGGGCGAGTCGGGCTCGGGCAAGACCGCCTGCTCGCTGACGCTGATCGGGCTCACACGCCACATGGGGGCGCGCGTGTCCGGGCGCGTGTTGCTGGACGGGCGCGAGCTGCTCGGCCTGAGCGAGCGCGACATGCGCCGCGTGCGCGGCGCAGAGATCGCGATGATCTTCCAGGACCCGCTGTCGAGCATGCACCCGCTGTTCACCGTCGGCAGACAGATCGTCGAGGCGCTGCGCGCGCATCGCGACATCGGGCGGCGCGCCGCGCGCGAGCGCGCGGTCGAGTTGCTCGAGCTCGTCGGCATCGCGCAGGCGCGCAGGCGCGTGGACGCCTACCCGCACGAGCTGTCGGGCGGGATGCGCCAGCGCGCGATGATCGCGATGGCGCTCTCCAATGACCCCAAGCTGCTGATCGCCGACGAGCCCACGAGCGCGCTCGACGTGACCGTGCAGGCCCAGATCCTCGACCTGCTCGCGCGCCTGCAGCGGGAGCTCTCGATGGCGATCGTGCTCGTCACCCACGACCTCGGCGTGGTCGCCGAGATGGCCGACCACGTGGCCGTGTTCTACGCGGGGCGGATCGTCGAGCGGGCGCCTGCGCAGGAGCTCTTCTCCCACCCCGAACACCCCTACACCTGGGGCCTGCTGCAGTCGATCCCCACGCTGTTCGGGCCGCGCGAGCGCGAGCTGCGGCCGATCGCCGGCAGCCCGCCGAGCCTGATCGAGCGCCCAAGCGGCTGCCACT
>DASPVR010000010.1:0-17649 GCA_035622255.1 Solirubrobacteraceae bacterium
TCGATCTCGAGCCCGAGCGCGACGTGTACTGGTGCGCCGCCGACGTCGGCTGGGTCACCGGCCACTCCTACATCGTCTACGGCCCGCTGTGCAACGGCGCCACGTCGGTGATGTGGGAGGGCGCCCCCGACTACCCCGCCAAGGACATCTGGTGGGAGCTCGTGGAGCGCTACCACGTGAGCATCTTCTACTGCGCGCCGACCGCGATCCGCGCATGCATCAAGTGGGGCGCGCAGTGGCCCGCCAAGCACGACCTCTCCAGCCTGCGCCTGCTCGGAAGCGTCGGCGAGCCGATCAATCCCAAGGCCTGGCTCTGGTACCACAAGGTCATCGGGGGCGAACGCTGCCCGATCGTCGACACCTGGTGGCAGACGGAGACGGGCGCGATCATGATCACGCCGCTGCCGGGGATCACCGCGACCAAGCCCGGGTCGGCCACCCAGCCGTTTCCGGGGGTGTTCGCTGACGTGCTCGACGAGTCCACCGGCGAGCCGGTGTCCGAGGGGCAGGGCCTGCTCGTGCTCACGCGGCCGTGGCCGTCGATGCTGCGTACCCTCTACAAGGAGCGCGAGCGCTTCATCGAGACCTACTTCTCGCGCTTCGGCAAGCAGACCTACCTCGTCGGCGACGCGGCTCGCCGCGACGGCGATGGCTACTTCTGGGTAATCGGGCGCATCGACGACGTCGTGAACGTCTCCGGGCACAGGCTGTCCACCGCTGAGGTCGAGTCGGCGATCGTGGCCCACCCCGACGTGGCCGAGGCTGCCGTCATCGGCCAGCACGACGAGGACACCGGACAGGCGATCGTCGCGTTCGTGACGCTCCAGGGCGACCTCCAAGGCGACGACGCCACCGTCGAGGACATCCGCGCGACCGTCGCCGAGCGGATCGGCAAGTTCGCGCGCCCCAAGCGCGTCATCTGGACCGAGGACCTGCCCAAGACGCGCTCGGGCAAGATCATGCGCAGGCTGCTGCGCGACATCGCCGAGGGGCGCGCGCTCGGGGACGTGACCACGCTGCGCGACCCCGATGTGATGGCCCAGCTGCAGGATCGCGTCACGGAGCTGCAGGCGCAGGAGGACTAGCTCAGCCGTTGGCGCGATCGTCAGCGCTCGGCTGACCCGGCCAGGTCGGCCTGGAGCCTAGCCAGGCGCCCGTCCCATTGCGCGCTGGCTGTAGCCATCCAATCGATCGCCTCGCACAACGACGCCGGCGTGAGGCGGTAGCGCGTCTCGCGCCCCTCGTGCGTCGCGATCACGAGGCCCGCCGAGGCGAGCGCGCTGAGGTGCTTGGCGACGGCCTGGCGTGTGATCGGAAGCTGCGCCGCTAGGCCCGAGGCGGTCACGGTCGGCTGCTGTGCGAGCAGCTGCACGACGTGGCGGCGCGTCGGATCGGCGAGGGCACCGAACACGGCGCCGACGGCGGCCTCGCCAGATGGGCTCGCTTCGCTCACGCCAGCGCCGCGACCATCTGCGGTCCGCGCCGCTGGCCGCTGTCGAGCTCCAGGCTCGACGCGATCGCGCGCAGGGTGGGGACGGGCAGCTCGACGACGACCAGCCGGGTGCCGCCCGGCGCGTCGTAGAGCGAGAGCTCGACCAGCGACGCCTCGCCGCCGGGCTCGCGCCAGCGCAGCACGACGCGCTCGCGCTCGCGCACCTCCTCGACGAGCACCAGGCGCTCCTGCCCGCCGTGGCAGCGCACGCGGCCTTCGGCGCCCTCGCTCACCTCGAGCTCCACCTCGTCGGCCAGCCAGCGCGCCAGCCCGGCGGCCTGCGCGAGCGACTCGAGGAGATCCTCAGCGAGCACACGGGCCAGGAGCGCGAGCGCGTGCACGCCGACATGGAGCGAGACAACTTCATGACACCCGCTGAAGCCGTCGAATACGGGATCGCCGATCGGATCATGGCCGACCGCCGACCCGGCGAGCCCAAGCGCCGCGTTGGCGTCAGCTGAGCGACGCCTGGCTGGCTCAGACCTTGCTGTGCTCGGGCACCCAGCTGCCGTCGGGCGAGCGCGCGAAGTCGGCGAACAGGTTGGGCGCCTGCGCGCGCATGATCTGGGCGATCTCGTCGAACACGAGCCGCAGCTCCTCCTCGGCGCTCTCGGCCGTGCGCATCTCGATCACGTGGCGCAGCGTGCGCACGTTGGCCGTCCACACGATGTCGGTCGACAAGCCGATCGGCGCCAGGCGGCGAAGCGCCGAGGTGACCTCCTTCTTTACGTGGAACGGCACGCCGTCGTCCTCGAGGCCGAGCTCCCGGGCCGCCTCGACCTGGAACTCCTCGAGCTGCTCGACGATCGCAAGCGCGCGCTCGCGCACGGGCTGTAGCGAAGGCGGCACGCGGAAGCCGATGTCGGCGAGGCGGACGTAGCGCAGGCTCTCCTGGCTGAACGCTGAGCCGGCTCGATGCCTAACCAGCTCGTGTGTATTCCCCGACACGACGGGTTTCCCATTGCGTCGCACTATGAGAAGCCCGTTTGGAACCTTCACACAATAGACCTTGCCCTTGTAGTCCTCCCAAGCGTCGCTCCTAGCGCCGTTGTGGTTCACAAGGGGGGTCGTCCCCGTCTTTACCAGCGAGACGACATAGCATGGACGAGCATTCTTGAACCTCTGACCACCCGGCATGATCCGTTCCAGTCCTGTCCGATCGTCGACGCGAATGTTCGCCGACCAGCCGGCCTTGATGGCCAGGATCTGTAGGTCGTCTGCCATCGCCTGCGAGGTGGTGTAGATGACAGAGTGGCTGTCGCTCTTGTGTCGACTGCCGTCTCCGTCAACAAATGCCTCCAAGAACAACCTCAACGCAGACGGGCCCCACTGATGTACATAATCGGGGACGCGCTTCTCATGCGCTCGCCTGCCGCGCTCGGCAAGCGAGTCTCGAAGTGCGACGTTCTGAGTTCGGATCTGTACGTTCTTACCGCGTGGGACATATGCCGGGAGACCCATCGCGCGTATGTTCTCGGTCATCGCATCGAGCTCGGTGCCGTGATTCTGCGATATGCAGATTTGATGACGGTGGAGGCTTCCCTCGGCCAGCCAATGTCCAAGGAATTGAGCGAACTCCTTTAGTGGGAAGCTCCGTCCGATGTAGTGCCGCGTCGCGCGTGTGTGCCGGTCTCGGCGCTTGTACACCCTCTTTGTCCCGCGGATTTCGACGCGGCCTGACTCTTGGCCTCGCCACACGGCCGTCTTCACATACTCCACTCGCTTTCCCAAGAGTTCGTGGGCGTGCCGGATACGGAAGGGCTCCTCGCCGCGCCTGCGTGCACGTGTGTCGTGTGCTCTTACCCACATCCGATGATGAGGTGTGACAAGTAAGTCGACCTGCTCTGAGCGGACCCGATACATCTTGCCCTCGTAGTCGCCAACGAAGTGCTCGCTCGCCGCTTGGTACTCCAGACTGCCACTCTCGGGATTGACGGTCGCAAACGTCTCGGAACCGTCGACGTCGGGCCACGACTTCCAGCCATCGCTCGTCAACACCTCGGTTTCAGCGTCGTAACAGAAGACCCTCGAGACGTTGCGCAGCGCGAACGAGTAGCTGGCATGCTCGAGCACGCTACCGTGACCGGAGCGCAGGATGTTGGCGAAGTACTCGCTGCGATCGGTGCGGATCTTCGTCACGTTGGGGTTCAGCCCGGGCTCCCAGCTGCGATAGCAGGCCCGCCCGGCGAACTCGATCAGCGTTTCGCCCGCGTTGAGCGCCTGCGGATCGTCTCCAGCGGCCCCCACGCGCAGGTCCAGCCAGGACTCGCCGCCGACGTCGTGCAGGTAGCCGCGCATGCCCTCGAGGTCGATCGAGGGCCGCGCGATCAGGAAAACGCTCGGGGTCGTCTCGTGCATGAGGGCGCAAAATCCTATGGACCTGCCCGGCGGATCTCGGCCGTGGCTACACTCGTGGGCCGTGGAGCTCTCAAGCGCTGAGAACGGCCGCGCGAATATCGTCGAGGCTCGGGATCTCAGCCGTCGCTTCGGCGAGGGCGACGCTGCTGTCGACGCGCTGAAGAACGTCAGCGTGGACTTCCAGACCGGGCGCTACGCGGCCATCATGGGGCCGTCGGGGTCGGGCAAGTCGACGCTAATGCACTTGCTCGCCGGGCTCGACCGCCCGACCTCGGGGTCGGTGCGCATCGGCGGGGTTGAGCTCGCCGAGCTCGACGATGCACAGCTCACCAAGCTGCGCCGCGACCGCATCGGCTTCGTCTTTCAGACGTTCAACCTGCTGCCGGTGCTGAGCGCGCAGGAGAACATACTGCTGCCGGTGTCGATTGCCGGGCGCGAGGTCGACCGCGAGTGGTTCGACACGCTCGTGCAGACGATCGGCATCGCCGACCGCCTCACGCACCGCCCGGCCGAGATGTCCGGCGGCCAGCAGCAGCGCGTCGCGATCGCGCGCGCGCTCGTCTCAAAGCCCGACGTCGTTTTCGCCGACGAGCCCACCGGCAACCTCGACTCCAAGTCCTCGAACGACGTGCTCGAGCTGCTGCGCCACGCCGTCGACGACTTCACCCAGACCGTCGTGACAGTCACGCACGACGCCCATGCCGCCTCGTTCGCCGACCGCCTGGTCGTGCTCGCCGACGGCGCGATCGTGCACGACGGGGGGGCGCAGACGGCCGAGCAGGCGCTCGACCTGATGAAGTCGGTGGGCTGATGGCCACGCTCGTGCTGCGCGGCTTTCTGCAGCGCAAGCTGCGGGTCGTGCTGACCGCAATCGCGATTGCGCTCGGCGTGGCGCTGATGGCCGGCACCTACATCCTCACCGACACGATCAACCACTCCTTCGCGGCGATCTTCAGCGAAGTCGGCAAGAAACACGACGTCGTCGTGACCCCCGCGGAAACGCTCGGACGCCAGACGCGCGCCGAGAACTCGCCAGTCACCGAAGCAACGCTGGCTCAGGTGCAGGTCATCCCCGGAGTGGCCAAGGCCGCCGGGTCGATCTTCCACCAGGCGACCCTCCTGGACGCGCAGGGCAAGCGCCTGGGAGGCGGACACGCCCCGGGGTTCGTGGGCAGCGTGGTGCCCGCGCCGTTTGAGTCCTTCACGGTCGCCAAGGGGCGCTTCCCGCAAAACGCCGACGAGGTCGCGATCGACCAGGCGACCGCCGAACGCAAGGATCTGCGCGTCGGTGAGGAGATGCAGATCGCCGGCGCCGCGCCGGTCAAGAGCTATGAGATCGTCGGGATCGTGAAGTTCGGCAGCGGCCAGTCCTTCGGCGGCGCGAGCACGGCGCTGCTGACGGTGCACGAGGCCCAGCGCGTCGTTGGCGAGCAGGGCCACTTCGATCAGATAGATGTTGCAGCGGCGACGGGCCTGAGCCCCGCGCAGCTGCGCACGAGGGTGCGAGCGGCCCTGCCGCGTGAATTCACCGTGCGCACGGGTTCAGAAGAAGCGGCCCAGCAGACCTCTGACCTCGAATCCGACCTCGGCTTTTTGCGCACGTTCCTGCTCATCTTCGCCTACGTCGCGCTGGTCGTCGGCGCGTTCATCATCTTCAACACGTTCTCGATCACGGTCGCTCAGCGAACGCGCGAGTTCGCTCTGCTGCGCACGCTCGGGGCGTCGCGCGACCAGATAATGCGCTCGGTAGTCGCCGAAGGCCTGCTGCTCGGCCTGGTCGGATCGCTGATCGGACTCGCGCTCGGGCTCGTGCTCGCGCCGGCGCTCGATCAGCTGTTCAAGGCGTTCGGTGCCGACCTGCCCGACAGCGGCACGGTGCTCGAGTCGCGCACGATCATCGTCTCGCTGGCGGTCGGGATCGTCGTGACCGTGCTCGCCGGGCTGTACCCGGCGCTGCGCGCGACGCGCGTACCGCCGCTGGCCGCGATGCGCGAGGGCGTCCCGATCCCGCGCTACCTGCCCTCCCGCCGCGCGCTCGTCGTGCGCTTCTCGATCTCGCTGGCGGTCGTCATCGCGCTCGACGTCGTCACCGGCACCCATGTCTTGCTGCCGCTGCTGCTCGTCTTCTGGGTGATCCGCATCCTGCGCCTGCGGGCGCGCGTGCGCCGTGGCGACGCTCCACCCAACTACCGGCTGATACCGGCCCTCGGGCAGGCGATCGGCCTGCTCGTCAGCTGGCGCGGCATCACGGGGCGCCTGGCGCGCGAGAACGCCGTCCGGCAGCCCGGCCGCACGCTCGTCACCGCGCTCGCGCTGACCGTCGGGCTCGCGCTCGTCGCCTTCATCTCGATCCTCGCCGCCGGCACGAAGGCGACGATCCACCAGGCCGTCGCACGCTCCTTCGCCGGCGATCTGATCATCGAGAACTCTCAGAGGACCAACAGCGAAGGGGGCATCCCCGCGGCCGTGGCCCCGGCGATCCGCAACGTGCGCGGCGTGGCGAGCGTCACGGCCATAGCGTTCACGCTCGGACGCGTGCACGATCTCTCAAAGCCCGGCCTTCCCCAGATCAAGGACAAGGCCACGGTCACCGCCCTCGAACCGGCCTCCTTCGCGCGCGTGTATCGCGTCGAATGGAAGCAGGGCTCGGACGCCTCGCTGTATGCGCTCAGCCACGGCGGCACGATCGTCAACGAAGCCTTTGCCAATGCGCACGACCTGCACGTCGGCCAGCGGTTGTTGGTGCTGACGCCTGCCGACAAGCGCGTCACGCTGAGCATCGTGGGCATCGCCAAGGACAAAGTCGGACTGCTGCGCGAACTGACCGTCAGCCTGGCGCTCGCGAGGACGGCCTTCGGCGAACACGAAGACGGCGTGGACTTCGTCGAGTACGAACCGGGAGTCGACGGTCCCCAGGTGCAGGCGGCCGTGGACCACGTGCTGTCCACCCAGTTCCCCCAGGCGCGCTCGCGCACGGCTGCGCAGTTCACCAAAGAACAGTCGGAAATGATCAACCGGCTGCTCGTGCTCATCTACGTGCTGCTCGCGCTCTCGGTGATCGTGTCGCTGTTCGGCATCGTCAACACGCTGATCCTCTCGATCTACGAGCGCACGCGCGAGCTCGGCATGATGCGCGCGATCGGCACGTCGCGCCGCCAGGTTCGCCAGATGATCCGCTACGAGTCGGTGATCACGGCGCTCATCGGCGGCGTGTTCGGCCTCGTGATCGGCCTCGTGGCGGCGATCCTCGTCGCCATGCTCGCGCTGTCGGGCTCTGGGTATGTGATCTCGATTCCGGTCGGGACGCTCGTCGTGCTGCTGATCGTCGCGGCGCTCGCCGGTCTGCTCGCGGCCCAGCTCCCCGCGCGCCGCGCCGCGCGCCTGGACATGCTGCAGGCACTCGCCAGCGAGTAGCCGTCGCCACACGGCGACGAGGTGGCGGGCCCGAGGCTAAGCTGCGCGTCAGCGATGGCCGCCATGCCCGTCACCGAGCTCGACGACCCCGAGCTGCAGCACACCGGCTGGGATCTGGAACCGCTCGTGGACGGCGAGGGTCACGAGGGGGTCTCGCGGCGCCTGGCGCAGGCGCTCACGCGCGCGCAGGCGTTCGCCGAGCGCCATGCGGGCAGGCTCGCGCAGCTCGACAGCGAGGGGCTGAGGGAGGCGATGGAGGAGCTCGCGGTGATCCAGGAGCTCGCCGCGCGCGCCGGCTACTACGCCGCGCTGAGCTTCTCCGTCGACACCGTCGACCCCGCCAACGGCGCGCTGCTGCAGAAGGCCCAGGAGCAGGAGACGGCGATCCAGACGACGCTCCTGTTCTTCGAGCTGGAGTGGGCGGCGCTCGATCAGAAGCGCGCGGACGAGCTGCTCGCCGGCGAGGGCCTGGACTTCTGCCGCCACCACCTGCACAACGTGCGCCGCTATCGCGAGCACCTGCTGTCCGAGCCCGAGGAGAAGATCCTCACCGAGAAGGCGCTCACCGGCGCGAGCGCCTGGACGCGCCTGTTCGAGGAGCTGACGACCGCGATCGAGGTCCAGACGCCCGACGACACTGTGGCGCTGGACGTGGCGCTCAGCCGCCTGTCGCTTGCGGATCGAGACGTGCGACGCAGCACCGCCGAGGCGATCACGGGCGCGCTCGCGCCGGGGCTGCGCACGCGCGCGTTCCTGTTCAACACGCTCCTCGCCGACAAGATGACCGACGATCGTCTGCGCCGCTACCCGCACTGGCTGGCGGCGCGCAACCTCGCCAACGAGGCCAGCGACGAGTCCGTGCAGGCACTCGTCGAAGCGGTCCGAGGGCGCTATGAGATCGCGCGGCGCTGGTATCGGCTGAAGGCGAAGCTGCTGGGGATCGAGCGCCTGGCCGACTACGACCGGATGGCGGCGGTCACCGAGGACCGGGTGACGTTTCGCTTCGCCCGGGCGCGCGAGATCGTGCTCGACTGCTACTCGTCGTTCTCGCGCGAGCTGGGTGGGCTCGTCGAGCGCTTCTTCCAGGAGCGGCGCATCGACGCCCCCGTGCGCCCGGCCAAGCGCGGCGGCGCGTTCTGCGCCTCGGCGACGCCGTCCGTGTTCCCTTACGTGCTGCTCAACTACACCGCCCAGCGGCGCGACGTGCTAACGCTGGCGCACGAGCTCGGCCACGGCGTGCACTTCGCGCTCGCCGCCGAACAGGGCATCTTTCACCAGCACACCCCGCTCACGCTGGCCGAGACGGCCTCGGTGTTCGGCGAGACGATCGTCTTCGGGAGGCTGCTCGAGGAGGACGCCGCCCCCGCGTCGCGCCTCGCGCTGCTGGCCGAGAACCTCGAGGACACGATCGCCACCGTGTTTCGCCAGGTTGCGATGAACCGCTTCGAGGACCTCGTCCACACGACCCGCCGTGAGGAGGGCGAGCTGTCGGTGGAGCGCTTCGGCGAGCTCTGGGCCGAGAGCCAGGGCGAGATGCTCGGCGACTCCGTCGAGCTGACCGACGGCTATCGCTCGTGGTGGTCCTACATACCCCACTTCATCGGCAGCCCCGGCTACGTCTACGCCTATGCCTATGGCCAGCTGCTGGCGCTGTCGGTGTACGAGCGCTACGAGCAGCTCGGCGAGGAGATAGTCCCCGCCTACCTGCGGATGCTCTCCGCCGGCGGCTCCAAAAGCCCCGAGGAGACAGCCCAGATCGTCGGTGTCGACCTGACCGACCCCGGCTTCTGGGAGCGCGGGCTGGATCTCGTCGAGCGCCAGCTCACCGAGGCCGAAGAAGCCGCCGAGGCGGCAGGGAGAGCGTAGGATCTCGCGTTGGCAGCGTTGTGTATACTATACACATCATGCGCACAAACATCGAGATAGACGATGAGCTGATCGAGCGGGTGATGCGCCGCTACGACGTGTCTACCAAGCGGGCGATGGTCGACCTCGCACTGCGCAGGCTCGACATCGCGCCGATGGATCGTGATGAAGCGCGTGCGATGCGGGGCACCGGCTGGGAGGGCGATCTGGACGAGCTGCGCAGCGGATATCTGCCCTCCTCGTCGTGATCTTGGTCGACGGCTCCGCCTGGATCGAGTTTCAGCGCGCCACCGGCAGCCCCGCGGATGTCCGTCTGTGCGCGGCCATCGAGGCAAACGAGGCACTGGCCATCGTTGGGCTCGTCATGCTCGAGGTTCTAGCGGGTGCGCGCGACGAGCGTCAAGCAGGCGAGCTGGAACGTCTGTTGGGTCGATGCGAGTTCCTCTCGCTGCGCGAGCCAACCGATCATCAAGCGGCAGCCGAGCTCTACCGCGGGTGCCGCGAGCGCGGGCGGACCGTACGTCGCCTAGCCGACTGCCTGATCGCCGCGGTTGCGATCAGAACCGGCTGTGAGCTCCTGCACCAGGACGCCGACTTCGACACGATCGCGGCGCACGCCCCGCTGGCCACCGTCAGTCTGTCCTGACCGCTACAGCAGCCCGAGCGCGTGCCCCGTGCCGTTCACGAGGTCGAACAGGGGTTGGGGGATGATCCCGAAGACGATCGAGCCGGCCCCGGCGAGCACGGCGACGAGCAGCACCTCGGGCTGCGGGCGCTTGGGGGCCGGGGCTGTGAGCTCGTCGAGCTCGGGGGCGCCTCCCGCGAGCGCCGGCAGCCCGCCCTCGGGGGCGCCGCGCTCACCGTCTGCGGAAGGGGCTGGCGGCCCCGACGGGCTGCCGGCCCCGCCCGGTGCGTCGCGCATCCACATCGCTGCCACCACCGGCAGGTAGTAGCCGAGCGAGATCATCGAGCCGACGACGATCACCACGCCGAGCCAGGTGTAGCCGCCCGAGACGGCCGCGTCGATCAGATAGAACTTGCCGATGAAGCCCGCCGTCGCGGGGATACCGGCGAGCGCGAGCATCGCGATCGTCATCGGCCACGCCAGCAGCGGGCGCTCGCTGCCGATGCCGCGCAGCGCATCGATCGAGTCGCCCAGCCCGCTCTCGCGCTCGCGTGCCACGATCACCGCGAACGCGGCCATGTTCATGAACAGGTAGACGGCCAGGTAGAAGACGGTCGCCTGCACGCCCAGGCTCGTCGCCACGACGACGCCCGCGAGCATGTAGCCCGCCTGCGCCACCGAGGAGTAGGCGAGCATGCGCTTCAGCGACGACTGGCCGAGCGCCCCGACGTTGCCGACGACGATCGTGATGGTCGCGAGCACCGCCACAGCGGGGCCCCAGCTGCCGTGGGCTTCGATCAGGGCCACGTCGAACAGGCGCAGGAACACCCCCAGCGCCGCCACCTTCGTCGCGACCGCCATGAACGCCGTCACGGGCGTGGGCGCGCCCTCGTACACGTCGGGTGTCCACTGGTGAAACGGCGCCACCGAGGCCTTGAAGCACAGCCCCACCACGCACAGGGCGACGCCGGTGAGCGTGAGCGGATCGGTCGTCAGGCCACCGCTCGACAGCGAGCTCGAGATCGCGGTGAAGTCGGTCGCGCCCGTCGCGCCGTAGATCAGCGCGAGCCCGTACAGCAGCGTCGCCGACCCAACCGAGCCGACGATCAGATACTTCAGGCCGGACTCGAGCGAGTGCTCGCGCCGCAGCTCGGTCGCGCACAGCACATACAACGGGATCGACAGGAGCTCCAGCCCGAGGAACAGCGCGACCGTGTTCTGCGCCGCCGCCAGAAGCGACATGCCGCCAATCGAGCTGAGCAGCAGCGCATGCCACTCGCCGTGGGCCGCTTCGCGCGCCGCCAGCGAGCGCCAAGCGAGCAGCACGGTGCACGCCCCGCCCGCTACGAGGATCAGGTTAAGCACGAGCGAGAGGTCGTCGATGCGCAACGCCCCGGCGACGACCGACTTCTCCGCCCCCCACTGCCAGATCGTCAGCCCGCCCGCGGCGCCGAGCGCGCCGAGCGACAGCGCCGGCACCACATGAGCCCGTGCCCAGCGCGAGCCGAGCAGGCCGACGAGCAGCACGACGACCGCGCCGCCGAGCAGCGCGATCAGCGGCGAGAGCGCCGCGAAGTCCACGCGCGGGCCCTTCAGCTGGCTCGTGGCGATGATCGCGGTCATGGGCCCGCCTGCGTCCCTTCTTCTTCGCCGGCCGGCGAGCCTTCGCCGACCCCCACGACCCGGGTCCCCGTGGCGGGCGCGCGCGCCGAGAGCTTGGTCGAGTTTGCCGCCGCGTTCGCGCTCGCGACGCTCGCCTGCACCGAGCGTTCGCTGCGCGACAGCGCGAGCTGCGGGTAGACGGCGAGGAACACGATCACGGCGACGAGCGGCACGAGCACGGCCCCGTCGCGCATGCGCAGGTCGCGCGAGTCGACCTTCTCGCCGACGCGGTTGTGCATCGAGCGGATGTACAGACGCAGCGCGTACACGCTCGCCATCACCACGCCGCTGAAGGCGATGATCGCGATCGCGAGCTTGGCCTTGAACACGCCCAGCAGGATCAGGAACTCGCCCACGAAGTTTCCCGATCCGGGCATCGCCAGCGTCGCCAGCGCGACGACCAAAAACAGCGCCGCCAGCAGCGGCGCGCGGAAGGCGATCCCGCCCATGTCGCGCACGTCCTCAGAGCCGCCGCTGCGCGCCGCCAGCAGCGCGACTATGAACAGGATCGGCGCCACGACCAGCCCGTGGTTGACCATCTGAAACAGCGCCCCCTGGGCACCCTGCTCGTTGAGGGCGAAGATGCCGAGCGTGATGAAGCCCAGCTGGGCGACCGACGAGTAGCCGACGATCAGGCGCGCGTCGGTCTGCGTGAAGGCGAGCGCCGAGCCGTACACGATCGAGCACAGCGCGATCAGCATGATCAGCAGCTGGAAGTGCACCGAGGCCTGGGGAAACAGCGGCAGGACGATCGCCAGAAAGCCGTATGCGCCGACCTTCGAGAGCACCCCGGAGAAGACCATCAGCACCTCGATCGGCATCGCCTTGTAGCCCTCTGGCATCCAGCCGTGCAGGGGGAAGGCCGGCATCTTGACCAGGAAGGCGGCGGCGAAGAAGAGGAAGATCCACTCCTGCGAGCCCGTGGACAGCGGCTGCGCGGCCAGCGCCGAGAGCGCGAACGTGAGGTGTCCGCCGCTCTGCTGGGCGGCCAGCACGCCCGTTGCCACGGCGGCGGCGAGCATCAACAGCGAGCCGACGAGCGTGTAGATGACGAGCTTGAGCGTCGCGCGCACGCGCCCCGGCTGCGCACCCCAGCCGCCGATCAAGAAGTAGAACGGGATCAACATCAGATCGAAGAAGGCCACGAACAGCGCGAGATCCTGGGCCAGGAACGCGCCGAGCACCGCCGACTCGGCGAGCATGAAGAAGAACCAGAACAGCGCGGGGCGCTCCCACGTGCGCAGGTTGGCGGCGACCGTGGCGGCCGCGAAGAGCAGCGCGGTGAGGCCGACCAGTCCGACGTTCAGGCCGCTCACGCCGAGCTTGTAGTGGATGCCCAGCGCTGGGATCCAGTTGACGTCGGTCACGTGCTCGAGGCCGTGGGCGTGCGGCGAGTAGTCGGCGACATAGCCGATCGCCAGCCCGAGCGCCCCGAGCGAGCCGATCAGCGCGAGCGCCCCCGGCAGGCGCTGGCTGCGCCTGGCCAGCGGCGCGCCGAGCACCCCGAACGCCGCCGGCAGCCAGATCAGGATCGACAGCGGGGGCATCAGGTCTGAAGCAGGAAGTAGAGGGCCACCGCGGTCGCCCCGAGCACCAGCAGCGCCGCGTAGTAGCGCACGAAGCCGCTCTGGACCGCGCGCACCGCCGCCGAGCCGGCGCGCACGAGCCCGGTGCTGCCGCCGACGAGCGTGTCCTGGACGAACACGCGCTCGATCGTGCGCTCGGCGAAGCGACCGAAGGCGGCCACCGGTTTGACGATCAGCACGTCGATCAGCTCGTCGAAGTACCACTTGTTGACGAACAGCTCATACAGCGGGGCAAAGCGCTCGCGCACCGCCGCCGCGGTACCAGGGCGCTGCACCCAGATGCGATAGGCCAGCGCGATGCCGAGCAGGCCCAGCGCGAGGCCCAGCGAAAAGCCGAGGACGAGCAGCCCGCCGTGCTCGCGCTGTTCATACAGCGGCGACGTGGCGAACGTCGGGCGCAGGAAGTCGTCGATCACGAAGTCGACTTTGGGGATCTGCACCAGACCCGCTCCGACCGCTCCGATCGCGAGCAGGCTCATCGCGAGCTTCATTTCCCTCGAGCGCTCGGCGATCGCGTGGTAGGGGCCGGGGAAGCCGACGTCGGTGTCCTCGATCTCGCCGTCGGCGGGATTGCGCGGGACATCTGCGTGGTGGGGGTGGCCATGCTCCAGCTCGCGCGCCTCGGCGACGGCCTCGCCGGTGAATGCCCGGAAGATCAGGCGGAAGGTGTAGATCGCAGTCAAGAACGCGCCGAGATAGCCGGCGACGTACAGCGCCCAGTGCCAGCCGCCGCGTTCGGCCGTGGCGAGCAGGATCGCGTCCTTTGAGAAGAAGCCCGAGAAGGGAGGAATGCCCGCCAGCGCCAGCCCGCCGACGAGAAAGCAGCCGTAGGTGAACGGCATCGCCTTGCGAAAGCCGCCCATCCTGTCGAGCGACTGCTCGCCGGCCATCGCGCCGATCAGCGAGCCGGCGGCCATGAACAACAGCGCCTTGAAGAAGGCGTGGGTCATGAGGTGGAACAGCCCGGCGGCATAGGCGCCCACCGACACGCCCATGATCATGTAGCCGATCTGGGACATCGTCGAGTAGGCGATCACCCGCTTGACGTCTGTCTGGGCCAGAGCGGTCGTGCCCGCGATCAACAGCGTGCAGGCGCCGATCACCGCGCCGACGTCCTGGGCCGCCGGCGCCAGTTCGAACAGCGTGTGCATGCGCGCGATCAGGTACACGCCGGCGGTCACCATCGTCGCCGCGTGGATGAGGGCGCTCACCGGCGTCGGGCCCTCCATCGCGTCCGGGAGCCAGGTGTGAAGCGGGATCTGCGCGGACTTGGCGAACGCGCCGACGAGCAGCAGCACGCAGCCGGCCGTGAGGTCGCCGTCGCCGGTCGCGTGCCCGCCGGCGCTGCCGAAGGCCCCGTGTTCGGCAGCCCTGAAGGTCTGCAGGAAGTCGAGCGTCGCGGTGTGCTTGAGGATGAAGTACGTCCCGAGCACGAGTCCCACGTCGCCGACGACGTTGACCACGAACGCCTTGATCCCGGCCCGGGTGGCGGTCGAGCGCCGGTACCAGTAGGAGATCAGCAGGTAGGAGGCCGCGCCCACGAACGCCCAGCCGATGATCAGCACCAGGAAGTTGCTCGCGAGCACGAGCAGCAGCATCGAGAAGACGAAGAAGTTCAGGTAGCAGAAGAAGCGCGCGAAGCCGCGGTCCTCTTTCATGTAGGACACCGCGTAGAGGTGGATCAGCGTCGAGATGCCGCTGACCACGAGCATCATGTAGACCGACAGCGGATCGACGAGGATCGACATCTGCGCGTCGAGGCCGACGGTTTTCGCGTAGTCGAACAGCGAGGAGACCAGCTGGCGGTCCCCGCTCGCATGGGACTGCAGCGAGAGCAGCGTCGCCAGCGCGGCGGCGAACGAGAGCGCGATCGCGCCCGTCCCCAGCCAGCCCGCGCTACGCCCAGGCAGGCTGCGGAAGTTGGCCGCGATCAGCAGCGTGCCGGCCAGGGGGAAGGCGAGCGTCAGCCAGGCCCAGGTGGTGGTCATGCTCGCGCCCGCATCCTCATCCCTGCAGCTCCCGCAGCTCGTCGACGTCGATCGGGAGCCTGCGACGGTGGATCGCGACGATCATGCCGAGCCCGATGCAGACCTCGCAGGCGGCGACGGTCATCACGATCAGCGCGAGGATCTGGCCGTCGCCGTTGCCCCACATGCGCGCGAAGGCGACGAGCGCGAGGTTGGCGCCGTTGAGCATCAGCTCCAGGCACAGCAGCACCACGAGCGGGTTGCGGCGCACGATCACCCCGACCGCGCCCAGCGAGAACACGATCGCCGACACCGCGAGGTACCAGCCGATCGTCACGATGGCTCCCTCGCGCCGACGGGCGGCCTGCCGTCGGGCAGCTCCTGCGCCTGGGCGGGTCCCGCGCGCCGCGCGCGCAGCCTGGGGCCGACGCCCTCGACCATCGTACCCGTGTCACGCGGGCGCGCGAGGTCGAGCGGCGTGAGCGCGATCTCGTCCTCGGGCTCCTCGGTGATCCCGCGGCGGCGGCGGGCGAGCACGACCGCGCCCACGGCGGCGATCAGCAGCAAGAACGAGGCCGCCTCGAAAACGAGCAGAAAGCGCGTGAGCAGCAGGTTGCCGACGTAGGCCGGCGTGCCGAACGCGTGCGGCCCGGGCGCATACGGCGCCCCGTCGGTGTCGATCGCCTTCAGCCCCGTGCCCAGCAGCGCGATCAGCAGCTCGACGACCAGCGCCGCGCCCAGCGCCGTGGCGGCCACGCGCAGGCTTGAGCCCGTCGCGCCGCGCCCGCGCAGCTGGCCGCCGAGGGACCGACCGCGATCGCCCACGTAGGCGACGACGAACACGTACAGCACCATCACCGCGCCGGCGTACACGACCACCTGCACGGCGGCGACGAATTCCGCGCGCAGCAGCAGGAACAGGACCGCTAGCGAGACGAGGTGCCCGACGAGCGCGAGCACGCTGTAGAACGGGTCGCGCAGCAGCACCACGCCGAACGCTCCGGCGATCGCCCCGAGCGCGGCGATGAAGAACAGGACGGAGCTCACTCGCCCTCGTTTCGCAGCGGGGTGCGCTCGAGCGGCTCGGCCAGCAGCATCTCCTTGGTGAAGATCAGGTCCGAGCGGTCGTAGTCAGACAGCTCGTAGTCGTGGCCCATCGTGATCGCGTCGAACGGGCAGGCGACCTCGCAGTAGCCGCAGAAGATGCAGCGCGAGAGGTTGATCTCATACACCGCCGCGTAGCGCTCACCGGCCGAGACGCGGTGCTCGACGGTGTTCTCGGCCGCGACCACGCGGATGCAGTCCGCCGGGCAGGCGGCGGCGCACAGCGAGCACCCCACGCACTTCTCCAGCCCGGTGTCCTCGAAGCGGTGCAGCTTGTGGCGGCCGCGAAAGCGCGGGTAGACCGGCACCTTCTCCTCGGGATACTGGATCGTCGTCGGCCCTTCGATCACGCGCGCGAACGTCGTCTTCAGGCCGCGCGCCGTCTCGCGGAAGATGCGCCACGCGTCGCGCCCGGCCCCGGGGGCCGGCGAGCGCTGCACCTCCACGACGTCCTCGCCGGGATCCCACATCAGTGCGTCACCACCACGAGCACGGCCGTCACGAGCGCGTTGATGGTGGCCAACGGCAGCAGCACCTTCCAGCCGAAGCTCATCAGCTGGTCGTAGCGCAGACGCGGGAGCGTCGCGCGGATCCAGATGAACAGGAAGGTCACGATCGCCATCTTCGCCAGCACGACGAACGGGTCCACCCACCCCGGTGGATGGATGCCGAAGGGCATCAGCCAGCCCCCGAGGAAGACGGTGCTGGTGATGCCCGCCACGACGAGCACGTTGAGGTACTCGGCGAAGTAGTAGGAGGCGAAGCGCCCGCCGCCGAACTCGGTGTTGTAGCCGCCGACGAGCTCGGCGTCGGCCTCTGTCAGGTCGAACGGCGCGCGGTTGGTCTCGGCGAAGCCCGCCACGAGGAAGATCAAAAAGCCCGCGAACTGGGGGACCAGGTACCACATGCCAGCCTGGGCGTGCACGATTCCAGTCAGCGACAGCGTCTGGGCGGCGATGATCACGCCCACGAGCGCGAGCGCCTGGGACACCTCGTAGGAGATCAGCTGCGCGGCACCCCGCATCGCGCCCAGGAACGAGTACTTCGACCCCGACGACCAGCCGCCGAGCATGATCCCGTAGAAGGCGATCGCCCCGAACGCGAACACGTACAGGGGGCCGATCGAGACGTCGAGCCCGTACAGGCCGACCTTCGTCCCGAAGATGTCCTGGACGTCGCCAAAGGGGATGATCGCGAAGGCGGCGACGGCCGTCAGGATCGAGATGATCGGAGCCACGGCGAACAGGAAGCCGACCGACGTGGTGGGCCGGAACTGCTCCTTGGTCAGCAGCTTGAGGATGTCGGCCATCGGCTGGAGCGCGCCGTAGGGGCCGACGCGGTTGGGGCCGTAGCGCCCCTGGAAGCGCCCGAGCAGCTTGCGCTCGGCGATCAGCACCACCGGCACGAGCTGCAGCGCGACGGCGAAGATCACGATCGACTTGAGGATCTGGACCCACCACTCTTCGTAGTAGCCGACGATCGCGAGGACGCCGCTCACGCGCGCTCACCGCCCGCGTAGGAGAGCGGCAGCTCCGCGCGCGAGCGCGGGAAGAGGAACTCGAGCGTGGGGGAGAA
>DASPVR010000011.1:0-12811 GCA_035622255.1 Solirubrobacteraceae bacterium
CGATGTCTTCACGCTCTTTCCGGAGTGGTTCGAGTGGTTCACAGCTCAGCGCCACGTGCGCGGAGCGCTCGCCGCCGGCTCGAGCCTGCGCGGCCTGAGCCTGCGCGAGCACACGCCGCTGCGCGGGGGGCGCGTCGACGACACGCCGTTCGGCGGGGGCGCCGGGATGGTGCTGCGCGTGGACGTCGTCGACAGCGCGCTGCGGGCGCGCTACGGCGTCGATCCAGTCGAGCTGCGCAGCCGGCGCCGCGTGGTCGCGCTCGCGCCGGGCGGCCGCCTGCTCGACGACGAGCTGGTGCGCGAGCTCGCGCTCGAGCCAGCACTGACGCTGCTGTGCGGGCGTTACGAGGGATTCGACGAGCGTGTCATCGAGCACTTCTGCAGCGACGCGATCTCGATCGGGCGCTACGTGCTCGCGGGCGGCGAGCTCGCGGCGATGGTCCTCTGCGACGCCGTGCTGCGCCGGCTGCCGGGCGCCCTCGGTCACGCGCACTCGGCCGAGCAGGAGTCATTCGGGCCGGCGCTCGAAGGCGCCCCCGAGTACCCGCACTACACGCGCCCCGCCGAGTATCGCGGCTGGCGCGTGCCCGAGATCCTGCTCTCGGGTCACCACGCGCGGATCGAGCAGTGGCGGCGAGAGCGCAGCCGTGAGCGCGGCGGCACGCCCGGCGACACGGCCACTGGCTGAGCGCGCGGCGGGTGGCACGGGGCGCGTCTTCGGTCCGCTACCATTGCTGACCGCGCCGACCGCGACGCCGCTTGCATCCAGATATCTCATGCGGTCAGCTGGCGCCCCGCCTTCACCGCCATGAGCAGCGTCATCGAAACCATCGAGCGCGCCCAGCTGCGCCGTGTTCCCGACTTCGCGCCGGGAGACCGTGTGAAGGTCCACTTCCAGGTTATCGAGGGCACGCGGCGGCGTGTGCAGGTGTTCGAGGGCGTCGTGATCAAGCGCCAGGGGCAGGGAGTACGCGAGACGTTCACCGTGCGCAAGCAGTCCTTCGGCGTGGGTGTTGAGCGCTCGTTCCCTCTGCATTCGCCGAAGATCGAGCGCATCGAGCTCGCCGCCCGTGGCGACGTGCGCCGGGCCAAGCTCTACTACCTGCGCGATCGAGTGGGCAAGCGCGCCCGCGTCCGCGAGCGTCGCTACACGGGCCCCGAGGAGGCAGTCGAGTCCGGCCTGCTCTACGGGCCGACCGAGGCCACCGACGCGGAGGGGATGACCGCCCAGGAGACGTCCGCCGAGACCGCGGCGACCGAGCACGACGAGGATGCCGCGGGCAGCGACGCGCCGCCGGCCGAGCCGGCGACCGGGGCACCGCCGGCCGACTTGCAAGCGCAGGCCCAGCCCGACGCCGAGGGCAGCGGCGCGAAGACCGGGGGCGCCGAGGGTATCGACGCCGGCGCCGCCGACGCCGGGGCCGGTGCTGCCGACGGGCACGACGCCGATGCGGGCAGGCCAGAGGCGAGCGAGGCGGACGCGGCTGACCGCCAGGCTTCCGGCAGCGACGCCGAGGCGCGGGAGGAGGGCGGCCCCGAGAAGGCCGAGGGGAGCGCGGTGGCCGGCGACGATTCGGCGTGAGCGCTCGCGCCAAGGGGTCGAAGTCGACCACGAGCTCGATCGTCGAGCTGATCGTCATCGTGGCGATCGCGCTGGGGCTCGCGATCCTCATACAGGCGGTCGCTGTAAAGCCCTATCGCATCCCGAGCGGCTCGATGGAACCGACGCTCGCGGTCGGCCAGCGCGTGCTCGTCAACCGCATTGGCATGAACTTCGGCAACCCGCACGTCGGCCAGATCGTCGTCTTCCATCCGCCCAAGGGGGCATCGTCCAAGGAACAGTCGCCGATGTGCGGGCCGGTCGAACACGTGGTCAAATTCGGCGGCGCGGCCTGTGCTGAACCGCTGCCCGATCACGAAGGGACGAACTTCATCAAGCGTATCGTCGCCGGCCCGGGCGACGAAATCTACATCAAGGAAGGCCACGTCTCTCGCAAGGCCGCCGGCACGACCGCGTTCGTGCGCGAGAAGGACCCCTATATCCGCGAATGCGGCTCGGCCCTGGAGTGCAACTTCCCGACGCCGATCAAGATTCCGCCCGGCCACTGGTTCATGATGGGTGACAACCGTGGCGAATCTGACGACAGCAGATTCTGGGGACCGGTACCGACGGGATGGATCATCGGCGACGCCTTTGCCACCTACTGGCCGCCCGATCGCATCGGCACGCTCTGACACGGTCGAGCCGATCGACGCCGGCGCGACCCCTGCGCGCGGCGGTGGCGACGGCCGGCGTGTAGGCGGCGCGGAACGTGGATCGGCCACGGCGCGCGCGCGCCGCCGTGCCAGGCGCCGGCGAAGCGGCGCCCGCCTGTTCGCCTTCGATCGTCGCCTCGGGGTTCGCATGGTCGCCGGCGCGGACGAGGCCGGGCGTGGCTGCCTCGCGGGTCCACTGGTCGCCGCGGGCGTGCTGTTCGACTACGAGAGGGTGACGAGCCGCCAGCAGCGGGCGCTGGGGGCGCTCAACGACTCAAAGCAGCACTCGGTGCAGGCGCGCGAAGAGCTCTATCCGCTCGTCCTTCAGATCGCAGCGCGTGTGTTCGTCGTGTGCCGCTGCGTGCGAGGGATCGACGCGCGTGGTCTGCACAAGACCAACCTCGCGGCCCTACGCGATGCCGCGCGCGGGGCCACACGAGGCGTCACGGGCGACGTGATCTGCCTCACCGACGGCTTTCCGGTGCCCGCCTTCGAGCGCGAGCAGCGCGCGATCGTCGACGGCGACGCCACGAGCGCCGCGATCGCCGCGGCGTCGATCGTCGCCAAGGTGACACGCGACCGCTTCATGCACCACGCCGACTCCGAGCATCCGGGCTGGGGCTTTGCCGAACACGTCGGCTACTCGACGCCGCTTCATCGCGAGGCGATCCTCAGCCGCGGGGTCTCACCCCTGCACCGCATGTCCTTCCAGTCGCTGGCCTACCAGCAGCTGGCGCTCTGACGCGGAGGCGCGAGCCCCAGCCGGGCGTCGTGCTCGCGAGGCCGCGGACGTGGTCGCGGCATCCGCTGTGGCGAGGATCGCCGCGCTGCTATGGCGAGGCGCCGCTCACCACGTGCTCGAGCGCCAGCAGCCGGCCGCGGGCGTCGACGCTCACCCCGATCGCATCGAAGCGGATCAGCCGGGCTGCGGGCCGGCGATGACCCGGATCGCCAAGCCACGCCGCCGCCAGGCGGCGCAGGCGCGCGCGCTTACGTGCGCCGATGGACGCGAGCGGCTGGCGGCTCGGATCGTTCGTGTCCCCGTCCCGGCGCACCCGGCGGCACTTGACCTCGCAGAACACGAGCGCGTCCCCGTCGAAGACGATCAGATCGATCTCGCCGTGGCGGGTGCGCACGTTGCGCGCCAGCAGCGCGAAGCCGCGCCGGCGAAAGTGTTCGGCGGCGAGCGTCTCGCCTCGGCGCCCGACCGCGCGGCGCGGATCGGCACCGGCGCGCTCGGCGCGGGAGCCCCGGTGCGGGGGACGCGGGGTGGGGCGCACTCGCGTAGCCTGGCGGCGAATGACGATGCGATCCGACGACGCGGTTCCGATGTCGCTCGACGGCGTGAGCGCGTTCATGGGGCTGCGCTGGGACGACCCGCAGACCGTGCGCCTGACCGTCCGTCCCGAGCTGATCAACGCCGGGGGCCTGCTGTCGGGCGTCGCGTCGTACGCGCTCGTCGACTACTGCATGGGATCCACGCTCTGGGCGCAGACAACCGCCGAGGAGCGCATTGCGACGATCAACATCGCGATCAACTACATCCAGACGGCGCTCGAGGGCGACGTCGTGTGCCGCACGCGCCTGGACCGCCGCAACCGGCGGGCGGCGGTGATGAGCAGCGAGGTCCACCACGAGGACGGGCGGCTGCTCGCGACCGCGATCGGCAGCTACTCGATCTTCCCGAGCCGCCGGTCGCCGCGGGCGGCCTGAGGGCATGGCCGGCGGGCGTCGCGGGCAGGAGGGGCGCGACCGCGCCCACCCGCCGACGGTGCTGAGCATCGCCGGCTCGGACTCCGGCGGTGGGGCGGGCATCCAGGCCGACCTGAAGGCGTTCGCGCGCTGCGGCGTGCACGGGGTGACCGCGATCACCGCGATCACCGCGCAGAACACCGTCGCGGTCGACGCGATCCATCCGCTGCCGAGCGAGATCGTGCTCGCGCAGGCGCGCACCGTGCTCGCCGACATCGCCGTCGACGCCGTCAAGGTCGGCATGCTCGCCACGGCCGAGCTCGCCGACGCGGTGGCAACCCTGCTCGCAGAGCTGCCCGGCGGCACGCCGGTCGTCGTGGACCCGGTGATGGTCGCCGAGTCGGGGGCGCGCCTGCTCGACTCCCAGGCCGAGCTGGCGCTCGTGCGCGAGCTGCTGCCGCGCGCGACGGTCGTGACCCCGAACCTGCCCGAGGCGCGCGTGCTCGCCAGCCACGGCGCAGGTGCCGCGAGCGGCGGCGCCGGCGACGCGGCGGGCCGTGGGGAGGCAGGCGATGAGCGCGGCACCGGCGACGACGAGGACGGTGAGGCCCGCCGGCTCGCGCGGGCGGTGCTCGCCCTCGGCCCGGGCGCCGTCGTGCTGACGGGCGGACACCGCCCGCATGCGGTCGACCTGTTCGTAAAGTCCCGCACGGACAGGGAGGACGTCGAGGTGCTGGAGATCGCCGGCGAGCGCCACCGCGATGGCGCCGCCCACGGCTCGGGCTGCACGCATTCATCGCTGATCGCCGCGCAGCTGGCGCTCGGGCGCTCGCCGCTGCAGGCGGCGCGCGTCGCGCGCGAGCTGACGGGCGAGGCGATCGCCGGCGCCCTGCGCGATCTCGGCGCCGGCGCCGGTCCGGTCGACGTGATCGGGCTCGCCGGCATGCGCGTAGATGATTGACGCCACGTTCCTGCGCCCCTGGATCGCACGCATAGCCTTCGCGGGCCGGCGTCCTCGGGCTCGCCCTTGCCACCAAGCAAGGGCTTCGCCCTGCGTCCTTCGCCAACGACTCTGTCGTCGGCGCCGGCTCGACTCTCCGCACCCCCGGATGAGGGCACACGACCGTGGCATCAATCATCTGGTGGTGTTCTCCTACCACGGTGGTAGGATTTGGTCATGTTCTTCTCGACGAAGGCGGAGTATGGAGTGCGGCTGCTGGTGGAGCTCGGCAGGCATCCGCGCGAGGCGCCCGTCTCGCTGACCGCCATCGCCGAGGCCGAGGGCCTACCGCTCGGCTACCTGGAGCAGATCGCCCCGCGGCTGCGCCGCGCCGGCCTGGTCGTGAGCGCGCGGGGAGCGCACGGCGGATACCGGCTGGCCCGCGATCCGCGGGAGGTCACGATGGACGAAGTGGTGCTCGCGCTCGAGGGTGCGGTCGCGCCGATGGAGTGCTTCCTGGAGCAGGACCACACCGGCAAGACGGCCGCGCGCGTGATGTGCTCGCACCAGGCCGACCAGGGGCGCGCGTGTGCGACGAAGCTGCTGTGGACGCGCGTGCAGGGCGACGTGCTGCGGGCGCTCGCCCGCACGACGCTCGCCGAGCTGATCGCCTTCTCGGAGCGCACATCGCCAGTGCCGGTGGCGGTCCTGCCCGCCGTCAGCTCGACGGGCACGGGACCCGCCGTCGCCTGACCGGACGCCGACGACGAAAGGGAGCATGGCCGATCTGGAGATCCACAATCTGCACGCGCGGGCCGAGGACAAGGAGATCCTGCGGGGCGTCGAGCTGACCGTCAACCGCGGCGAGGTGCACGCGCTGATGGGACCCAACGGATCGGGCAAGTCGACGCTCGCCAACGTGATCATGGGTCATCCCGGACTGGAGGTCACCGAGGGCTCGATCTCCTTCGAGGGCCGGGACATCACCGAGGCCGACACCGCCGAGCGCTCGCGCATGGGCCTGTTCATGGCCTTCCAGTATCCGGTGGCGATCCCGGGCGTGACGATCACGCGCTACCTGCGCATGGTCCAAAACGCCCACCGCGAGGCCCGCGGCGAGAGCGAGATCTCCCTGAAGGACTTCCGCAAGCTCGTCGAGTCGGCGATGGAGCTCACCAATGTGCCCAAGGAGTTCGCCTCGCGCTATCTGAACGACGGCTTCTCCGGAGGCGAGAAGAAGCGCCTGGAGATACTCCAGCTGGCGCTCCAGCGCCCCGAGGTGGCGATCCTCGACGAGACCGACTCGGGGCTCGACATCGACGCGCTCAACGTGGTCGCCGATGGCGTCAACACGGTCGCCTCCGAGAGCGCCCTCGGGGTGCTGATCATCACCCACTACCAGCGCATCCTGCACCTGATCGAGCCGACGCGCGTGTCGATCATGATCGACGGGCGGATCGTCAAGACGGGCGCGGGCGAGCTCGTTGAGCAGCTCGAGCGCGAGGGCTACAGCGGGATACGCGACGAGGTGGCAGCGGGCACCCGATGAGCACCCTCACCGCGCTCGCCACCGACTTCCCGATCCTGCAGCGCGAGGGGCTGGTGTACCTCGACAGCGCCGCGAGCGCGCAGAAGCCGCGCGAGGTCATCGAGGCGATGACCGACATGGTCGAGCGCCATTACGCCAACATCCATCGCGGGGTGTACCCGCTCGCCGTCGAGGCGACCGACATGTTCGAGGGTGCCCGCGAGCGCGTGGCGGCGTGGCTGGGCTGGGACGCGCGGACGACGATCTTCGCCAAGAACGTGACCGAGGCGATCAACCTCGTCGCCTACTCGTGGGGGCGGCGCAACGTCGGATGCGGCGACGCGATCGTGCTCACCGTGGCCGAGCACCATTCCAACATCGTGCCGTGGCAGCTGCTGTGCGAGGAGGTGGGGGCGCAGCTGCGCTACCTCGACGTGGACGACGACGGCAAGATCTCGCTGCGCCAGCTCGACGGGCTGCTTGGCGACGGGCGCGTGCGCCTCGTGGCCGCCTGCCACGTCTCCAACGTGCTCGGCACGATCAACCCGGTGAGCGAGATCTGCGCGCGCGCTCGCGCGGCCGGCGCGGTGTCGCTCATCGATGGCGCCCAGGCCGTGCCGCAGCTGCCGCTTGAGCTGGAGGCGATCGGGGCCGACTTCTATGCCTGGACCGGGCACAAGCTCTACGGCCCGACCGGCATCGGCGTGCTCCACGGCCGGCGCGAGCTGCTGGAGGCGATGCCGCCGTTCCTCGGCGGCGGCGACATGATCAGCTCGGTTGACCTACAGAGCTCGCGCTTTGCCGAGCTGCCGCAGAAGTTCGAGGCCGGTACGTCGCCGATCGTGCAGGCGGTCGGGCTGCGGGCCGCCGTGGACTTCGTCGATCGCCTGGGTATGGACGCGATCCGCGCGCACGAGCTCGACCTCACGGCGTACGCGCTCGCGCGCCTGGCGGAGGTGCCCGGCCTGGAGATCCACGGCCCCGGCGATCCGCACGCGCGGGGGGCCGTGATCTCGTTCGCGCTGGCGGGCGTGCACCCGCACGACGTGGCCGAGATTCTCGCGCGCGAGGGCGTGTGCGTGCGCGCCAGCCATCACTGTGCTCAGCCGCTGATGCGACGTCTGGGCATACCGGCCAGCGTGCGCGCTTCGTTCTCGGTCCACAACACGCGCGGCGACGTCGACCGGCTGCTCGACGGGCTGGAGAGCGTGCGCGAGATCTTCGGAGCGGCCCCGTGATGGATGCGCTCTACCGCGAGGAGATCCTCGAGCACTACAAGCGCCCCCACAACTGGGGCGAGATGGAGGACCCCGACCTCAGCTTCGAGGACACCAACCCGCTGTGCGGCGACGAGCTGAAGGTGATGCTGCGGGTCGCCCCCGATCGGCGCATCGAGGGGGTGCGCTTCTCCGGTCACGGGTGCGCGATCAGCCAGGCGTCGGCGTCGATGGCCTCCGATGAGATCGTGGGCATGCCCGTCGACGAGCTGCTCACGCTCGACCGCGACTTCATTCTCGACCTGCTCGGCATCGACATCTCGGCCACGCGCATGAAGTGCGCGCTGCTGAGCCTGAAGGTGCTCAAGAGCGCGGGGCTCGGGGCGGCCGCCGAGTGGGAGCCGGGGACGCCGCCGGCCGTGAAGCCGAGCGAGGGCGAGCTATAGATGGCCCCGCACCGCAGCAGGGCGCACGCCCGTCCGATCAACGACCTAGGAAATCCAATAAATCTGAGCGGCACGATAGGATTTATATGGTGAGCACGACGATCGACATCTGCACCGTCTCAGAGCTGCCCCCGGGCACGCGGCGCATCGTGGCGTGGGAGGAGCTCGAGATCGGCGTGTTCAACTGCGCCGGCGAGCTGCTGGCAATCGAGGATCGCTGCTCGCACGACGATGGTCCGCTGGCCGAGGGCGAGCTAGACGAGAGCGGCTGCACGCTGGAGTGCCCGCGCCACGGCTCGCTCTTCGACCTGCGCACCGGCCGCCCGCTGACGCTGCCGGCCTATGAAGCGGTGGACGTCTTCCCGGTGCGCGTCGAGGGGGACACGATCAAGCTGGAGGTTGACTGACATGGCCACGCCACAGACGAGCATCCCCGACGCAAGCGCGGTCGAGCAGGAGAACGCCGCGCTGCGCGAGATCAACGCCGACTACACCGAGCGCTACGGCTTCCACGACGCCGAGAACTACCTCTACAAGGCCCCCAAGGGGCTCAGCCGCGAGATCGTCGAGAAGATCTCGGAGTTCAAGTCCGAGCCGCGGTGGATGCGAGACTTCCGCCTGCGCGCGCTCGAGCACTTCCTCGCGCGCCCGATGCCGACGTGGGGCTCGCCGCATCTCGCCGAGGTCGACTTCGACGACATCCACTACTTCGTGCGCGCCTCCGAAAAGGCATCGCGCTCCTGGGACGACGTGCCCGAGGACGTCAAGAAGACGTTCGACCGCCTCGGCATCCCCGAGGCGGAGCGCAAGTTCCTCTCCGGCGTGGGGGCACAGTACGAGTCCGAGGTCGTCTACCACCAGGTGCGCGAGGACCTCGAGCGCCAGGGCGTCGTGTTCCTGGACATGGACTCGGGTCTGCGCGAGCACGAGGAGGTCGTTCGCGAGCACTTCGCCACGGTCATCCCCGCCAACGACAACAAGCTCGCCGCGCTCAACAGCGCGGTGTGGTCGGGCGGCTCGTTCGTGTACGTGCCGCCGGGCGTGCACGTGGAGATGCCGCTGCAGGCCTACTTCCGCATCAACACCGAGAACATGGGCCAGTTCGAGCGCACGCTGATCATCGCCGACGAGGGCTCCTATGTCCACTACGTCGAGGGCTGCACGGCGCCGACGTACTCATCGAGCTCGCTGCACTCGGCCGTCGTCGAGCTGATCGCAAAGCCCGGCGCTCGCATCCGCTACACGACCGTGCAGAACTGGTCGCAGAACGTGTTCAACCTCGTGACCAAGCGCGCGATCGCGCAGGCCGACGCGACCGTCGAGTGGGTCGACTGCAACCTCGGCTCCAAGCTGACGATGAAGTACCCGAGCGTGTATCTGATGGGCGAGCGCGCCCACGGCGAGATCCTCTCGATCGCCTTCGCCGGCGCGGGCCAGCACCAGGACGCCGGCGGCAAGATCATCCACGTGGCGCCGAACACGACTTCGAACATCTTCGCCAAGTCGATCTCCAAGGACGGCGGGCGCGGCTCCTACCGCGGGCTGCTCGAGGTGGCCAAGGGCGCCCACGGCGCCAGGTCGAAGGTCGTCTGCGACGCGCTCCTGCTCGACGAGCGCTCACGCTCTGACACCTACCCGACGATCCGTATCGGCGAGGACGACGTCGACATCGGCCACGAGGCGACCGTCTCCAAGGTCGGCGAGGAGCAGCTGTTCTATTTGATGGCGCACGGGATCGCCGAGGACGAGGCCGCCAAGCTGATCGTCAACGGCTTCATCGAGCCGATCGTCAAGGAGCTGCCGATGGAGTACGCGATCGAGATGAACCGCCTGATCGAGCTGCAGATGGAGGGCTCGATTGGCTAGCGGCGCCTCGGCCGCGGTCGCCGAGCCCGACTGGCTCGCGGCACGACGCGCCGAGTCCGTGCAGGCGCTCGGCACGCTCGCGATGCCGACGTTCCGCGGTACTCCCGGATGGGAGTTCACGCCGATCGACAAGCTCGACCTCGACGCCTACGAGGCCGCCCCCGGGGGTGACCCGGTCGGGGTCGACGACGCGGTGCGCGTGCCCGACGGCGCGGTGCGCGCCGGCGCAGGCGCCGAGCACGACGACCCCCCGGGCGGCGCGCCGCTCGTGCTCGCGCTCTCGGTGGCCGCCGAGCGCCACCCCGAGCTCGTGCGCACGCACCTGGGCTCGACCGTGCCGGCAGCCACGCCGCTGGTCGCCCACAACGATGCGCGCTGGACCGATGGCTGGCTCGTGCGCGTCCCGCGCGAGGTCGTCGTGCGCGAGCCGATCGTCGTGAGCACGGTGCACGAGCGCCCGGGCAGCGCGCTGCATCACCGCCTGCTGGTCGTGCTCGAGGAGGGCGCCGAGGCCGAGGTCTGGCACCAGACGCTGTCGGCGCCGGGCGCCGGCGAGGGTCTGGTCAACGGCGTCGTCGAGCTGGTCGTGGGCGAGGGTGCGCGCCTGGCGCTGCTCGACGTCCAGGACGTCAGCGAGCGCACCTGGGTGTTCGGCGCCCAGCGCGCGATCGTACGGCGCGACGGCCACCTCGACTGGACGGCGCTCGGCTTCGGCGGCGCCGACGGCAAGGTGTTCCTGGAGACGAACCTCGCCGGGCGTGGGGCGCACGCGGCCGTCACCGGAGCGTATGCCAGCCGCGGTCGCCAGCACCTCGACTTCGACACCCTCCAGGAGCACGCGGCGCCCGACACGACCTCGGACCTAGCCTTCCGCGGCGTACTCGCCGGCCGCTCGAGCACGGTGTGGCGCGGCATGATCAAGGTCGACCCCGGCTCGCAGCGAACCGACGCCTTCCAGGAGTCGCGCAACCTGCTGCTGTCAAAGCGCGCGCACGCCGACGCGATCCCGGGCCTGGAGATCCTCGCCGACGATGTGCGCTGCACGCACGCGGCCGCGATCGCCCAGATCGACCCCGAGCAGCTCTTCTACCTGCGCTCGCACGGCCTGGGCGAAGACCTCGCCCAGCGCCTGGTCATCGAGGGCTTTCTGGGAGCGCTGCTCGAGCGCTACCCCGAGGGCACGCGGCGCGACGCGGTCGCCGGCGCGCTCGCCCGGCGCCTGGAGCTCGTGCTCGGCTGAGCGCCGCGCCGGCGGCGCGCATTGGTCTGGTGGCTGCGGGCGCGGGGCTCGGGCGCCGTCTGCCCGGCGTGCGGGCTCCCGGGCCATCCGCGCCGGCGGCCGTCACGGCGTTTGCCATAATCCCAGGAGCGATGAAGCTGCTGCGCATGAAGCCCGGTCATGGCGAGATCGTGCTTGCGGAGGGGGATGTGGAGATCCCCGAGCAGGAGCGCGAGCTGATCGAGGCCTTCCGCCGCGAGCTCGACGCGGGCATGTGGGCGGCCGTGCCGACAGAGACCGTGGGCGGCCGGCGCGAGGCCGAGCTGGTCAAGAGCTTCGGCGACGTGCCCCGCGACGCCGAGCGCGTGATCTTCTTCCCCCGCGCCGCGGGCGGCGCGCCGCGCGCGACGCGCTAGCTGCGGCGGCCGGGAATGGCGCTCGGGCTTGCTACCGCCGCGATCATCTGCGCGGCGCTCGTGTACGAGCTGACGAGGGCACGCCTGCGCGGCGTGCTCGCGCGCTGGCGGGAGCAACTGCGCGCACGTCAGCCGGTGGCGCTGCGCTACGACCCCGGCCGCGAGCGCCGCGCCGAGCAGCGTGCGCGCGAGCTCCTGCGCTCATGCGTCAACGACGAGGAGTGGGCGATGTATCGCGAGCTCGGCTTCATGCGCGTGTGGGGACGCGCGGGCACGCGCTACGCCTATCTGATCTACCCGCACAAGCCGATCGTGGCCTACGTGCCCGGCAACGGCACGATGCTCAACGAGTACTGCGTCGCCTTCCCCGACAGCTCCGAACCGTACGGCAGCGCCAGGCTGCCCGACTCCGACGACGTGCTGGCCAAGTGGATGGCGCTGACCGCCGACGAGCACGGGCTGATCGCCGATGCCAACATGCACCTGCCCGGTCGCCAGGTCGATCCCGAGCGGGTGCGTCGCGATCTCGTGCGGCTGGCGCGCTGGGAGCGCGAGCGCGGCGGGCGCGGGGCCGCCGACGGCCGCGACGACCGCGATCGAGCTGAGCGCGTGGACGCGAACGTGGGCGCGGGCAGCGCGCGCGCGGCGTGAGCAGCAACGGCTTCGATCTCAAGCACCGCAGCCGGGCGCTCACCGAGGGACCCGAGCGGGCGGCGGCGCGCGCCTACCTGCACGGGATCGGCTACAGCGCGGAGGACCTCGCCAGGCCGATCGTGGGGGTGGCGCACTCGTGGATCGAGACGATGCCGTGCAACTTCAACAACCGCGTGCTGGCGGCGAAGGTCAAGGAGGGCATCCGCGCCGCCGGGGGCACGCCGATGGAGCTCAACACGATCGCGATCTCCGACGGGATCACGATGGGCACGAGCGGCATGCGCGCGTCGCTCGTCTCGCGCGAGCTGGTCGCCGACTCGAACGAGCTCGTCGCCTCGGCGCACCAGTTCGACGCGCTCGTGACGATCTCAGGCTGCGACAAGACGATCCCGGGCACGGTGATGGCGCTCGCGCGCCTGGACATCCCCGGGCTGATGCTCTACGGCGGCTCGATCCGCCCGGGCCACTACCACGGCGCCGAGGTCACGATCCAGCAGGTGTTCGAGGCCGTCGGCGCGTACGCGTCGGGAGCGATCAGCGAGGTGCAGCTGCACGAGCTCGAGGAGGTGGCGTCGCC
>DASPVR010000012.1:0-13079 GCA_035622255.1 Solirubrobacteraceae bacterium
GATCTCCGAGTAGGCGTTGTCGTGCACGACGAGGATCTCGTAGGCCCGCGCGAAATCGATCACGCGTTCGAAGAAGCCGTCGGGCACGATCGCGCCTGTGGGGTTGTTCGGGTAGTTGAGGAACATCAGCTTCGCCCGCCGCGCCACGTCCTCCTCGATCGCGCCGAGGTCGGGCGTGAAGCCGAGCTCGGGGTCGAGCGCCATCAGCACCGGCTCGCCGCCGGCCAGCCAAGGCCCGCCCGTGTAGACCGGGTAGCCGGGATCGGCCGCTAGCGCGTAGTCCCCGGGGTCCAGGAAGGCGAGGTTGAGGTTGAAGATCGCCTCCTTGGCGCCGATCGCGGGAATGATCTCGCTATTGGGGTCGAGCGTCACGTCGAAGCGACGCTCGTAGAAGTCGCGCACCGCGCCGCGGAAGTCCTCGCGACCGCGATTGCTGGGGTAGCGGTGCGTCTCGGGCTCGCTCACGGCCTCCTGCATCGCCTCGACGATCAGCGGCGGCGTGGGACGATCGGGATCGCCGATCCCGAGGCTGATCACGTCGACGCCGGCCTTGCGCTTGGCCGAGATCTTCTGCTCGAGCGCGGCAAACGCATACGGTGGGATGCGCTCCAGCCGCCTGCTCGCCTTCATGCCCGTCGCTCCTCGCTCGCCACCCTCATCCCTCTCTCACTCGCCGCGCTGCAGCTCGCTCACGAATTGCTCGCTCAAGCGCGCCTCGAACACAGGGCGGGCCCAGCCGGTCAGCGCGACGCGCAGGCCGGCGCCCACCTCGACGACGAGCTCGCCGCCGTCGAGCACGACGGTCACGCGGGCGCCTTCGGCGCCGGCCGGCTCGCCCACGCCGTCGAGCACGTACGCTAGCGCAGCGCCGCTCGCGCCCGTTCCCGAGGACAGGGTCTCTCCCACCCCCCGCTCGAAGATGCGCGCCCTGATGCGCGCGTCGCTCCCGCCTGCGAGCTCGCAGTACCAGGACACGTTCGTGCGGTTGGGAAACAGCGCGCTGGCTTCGATCGGCGGGCCGAGGTCAGAAAGGTCGAGCGCGCGCAGCCGAGCCTCGCCGTCGACCGCGATCGCGCACTGGGGGTTGCCGATCGAGACGTGACGAAAGCGCCACACGTTCCCCCCCGCTTCGATCTCGCCGCGACCGTCGACGGCGCCGGCGGGGAAGTCCTTTGAGACGAGGCTGGCTGCACCGATGTCGACGGTGCAAGTGTCCGGGCCGGTGATCGTGGGGCGCACCTCGCCGGCGACGGTCCCGATCGTGAACTCGTCCTCGCTGGTCCAGCCGCGCGAGCGCAGGTACATGACCGCCTCGCGGGCGCCGTTGCCCGACAGCTCGGCCTCAGAGCCATCGGGGTTGAAGATGCGAAGCTCGGCCACGTGGCCGGGATCGTCGGATGGCGACAGCAGCAGCACCCCGTCGGCGCCGACGCCGCGGTGGACGTCGCACAGCGCGCGCACGCGCGCCGGGGTTAGCCCGAACGGCAGCTCGCCCCGCTCGACGATCAGGTAGTCGTTGCCCAGCGCCTGCCACTTCTCGAACCTCATCCGGCGGCGGAGTCTAGGATCTCGACCGCCACGTCGGCGGGATCGCGGCCGCTGACGTCGATCACGCTCACACCGGCGAGCTTGCGCATCCACGTCAGCTGGCGCTTTGCGTAGTTGCGCGTGCGCCGCTTCATCGCCTCGACGTCGCCGGCGAGCAGCTCCTCGAAACCGAGCGCCTTGCGCGCGGTCTGCGATGCGCCGGCGCTGTGGGCGCGCACGACCTCCTCGCGTGCGCCCGCCGCGATCATCTCCTGGACACGCGCATCGATGCGCGTATACAGAGCCTCGCGCTCCATCGTCAGACCGGCGAGCAGCGTCGGGTGGCGAAGCTCGCCGCTCCACAGTTGCGACGGTCCCTCGGGCGGGCGCAGCTCGCCGACCTCCAGCAGCTCAAGGGCGCGAACCACGCGCTGGCGATCGTTGGGATCGATCTCATCGGCGGCCCAGCCGGCGTGCTCGGCCAAACGGGCATGAAGCGCCAGTGACCCACGCCGGCTGAGCTCCTCCAGCAGGCGCTCGCGAGTCGCGGCGGGCGCTGGCGGGCGCAGGTCGAGCTCGGTCAGGGCCGCGCGCAGGTAGAGGCCGGTGCCCCCGATCACGATCGGGCGTCGCCGCTGCGCCAGCAGCCCATCGATCTCGGCGTGCGCGAGCTGCGCGTAGCGACCAACGCTGAACGTCTCCTGGAGCGCCACGCAGGACACGAGCCGGTGCTCGAGCACTGCCCGCTCGGCTGGCGTGGCGACCCCGGTGAGGGTCTCAAGGCCTGCGTAGACCTGCAGCGCATCGGCCGACACCGCCACGGCAACCTCCCCCTCGCGCCGCAGCCGCTGTGCCAGCGCGAGCGCGATCGCGGTCTTGCCGACGCCCGTTGGGCCGAACAGCGCGATCACCTGCATTACCGTAGGCTCGCAGCAAGTGCGCGTCTCGGGCTCCTCCATCCTGCTCACCGGTGCGACCGGCGGCCTGGGCGGGGCGATCGCGCACGCGCTTGCCGCGCGCGAGGGCAGGCTGGTGCTCACGGGCAGGCGTGCCGATCGTCTCGAGGTGCTCGCGCGCGAGCTCGACGGGCGGGCTGTGATCGCCGACCTGAGCGATTCCTCACAGGTCGACGAGCTGCTGGCACAGGCCGGCGAGATCGACGTGCTCGTAGCCAACGCGGGGCTGCCCGCCGCGGCCCCGCTCGAGCGCCTCACGCGCGAGGAGGCAGATCGCGTGCTCGACGTCAACCTCCGCGCCCCTGTGGCTCTCGCGCACGCGCTGCTGCCGGGGATGCTCGCCCGCGGGCGCGGGCACCTCGTGTTCATGTCATCGACCGGGGGGAAGGTCTGCGCGCCGGGCAACCCGCTTTACCACGCTACGAAGTTCGGCCTGCGCGGCCTCGCGGGTGCCCTCCGGATCGACCTGCACGGCACTGGCGTGAGCGCGTCCTGCGTGCTGCCGGGCTTCATCCGCGACGCGGGCCTTTATGCCGAGTCGGGCGCGAAGCTCCCGTTCGGCGTCGGGACGCGCACCCCGAACGACGTCGGAGCGGCGGTTGTCAGGGCGATCGAGCGCGATCTCGCCGAGGTGCAGGTGACCACGCTCGCGCTCCGGGCGGGGGCGCTGCTGTGGAACACGGCGCCCGACCTGGCTTCCTCGATCTCCCGCCTCATGGGGTCGCAGCAGATCGCACGCACCTGCGAGCAAGCGCTCGCGGACAAGCGCTGAGGCGGCGCGCTCTCGCTAGAAGAGGCTGCCCTGGGCTGCTGAGGCGCGCGGATGACCGGCCGTCGTGAGGGCGCGCGCGGGCTCGCGTGGCACGCCGCGCGGACTCTCGCGCGTCTGCCGTGGCCAGGTCGCGCCGCGTACCAGAGTGGCGAGGCGCTCTCGCTCCGTCGGGGGCGCGTACGCGCCGCGCCGGTACAGCTCGCGATAGCGCGCCACGAGGTCCGGTCGCTTGTCAGACAGCCAATCCATGAACACCTGGCGCACCTCGCCACGCAGGTGCAACGCGACGCCGCCGACGCTCGTGGCCCCCGCCTCGGCCGCCTTCTGCAGCAGTGGCTCGACCTGGTGTGGCGCGTCGTTGACGCCGGGCATGAGCGGCGCGACGAGCACACCGGTCGGGATGCCGGCGCGGTTGAGCTCGGCGACAGCCTCCAAGCGGGCGCGTGGGCTGGGCGTGTGCGGCTCGGTCGCACGCCAAGCCTTCTCGTCGAGCGTCGGGATGGACAGGCAGGCGCTGATGCTCGTCCGCCGGGCTACCTCGAGCATCAGACCGAGGTCGCGCAGCAGCAGCGGCGACTTCGTCAGCACCGAGCATGGGTTGGCGGCGTCGCGCAGCGCCTGCCAGATACCCTCCATCAGTCGGTAGCGCCCCTCCACCCACTGGTACGGGTCGGTGTTGGTGCCAAGCGCGATGTGCTCGTGCGTCCACGAGGCGCGCGCGAGCTCGGCACGCAGCACCTCGGGCGCGTTGACCTTGACGACGATCTCGCGCTCGAAGTCGCGCCCGGCGTCGAAGCCCAGGTAGCGGTGTGTGGGCCTGGCAAAGCAGAAAACACACGCGTGGCTGCATCCCCGGTAGGGGTTGATCGTCCAGCGAAACGGCATCCGCGACTGCTCCGGGACGCGGTTGAGCACCGAGCGCGCCCGCACCTCGTAAAAGCGGGTCTGCAGCGCCTCTGGGGCGTCGAAGCGGCGCACGACCGCCTCGTCGCGATATCCCGGCAGCGACGCCTGCTCGGCCCCGTCGATCGTCAGGTTGCTCCAGCGCACGAACGTATGTTCGCATGCTCGCCGGACGACCGCAGCGCGGCTCCCACGAATCCCCCAGCGAGGTCCATGAGCACGCCCAGGCCGCGCTGTGGGCGCGCTTAGTGAGCCGAGCGAGGATCGATCGCACAGTGACAAGCGATCAGTCAGGAGGTTCTGACAGATGCACGTTTCAACCAGGACGCTCGCGGTGCTGATCGGCACCGGCACGCTCGCCACCGCGGGCGCCGTCACGGGGATCGCGGCCGCCGCCTCGGCGGGCTCCACATCGGCCGCGACCGCGAGCAAAGCCGCGACCACGCAGTCGTCGGTCCCATCGCCGTCGTCCGGTTCGGCGGCGCCCGCACAGCCCGGCTCCGGATCCCCCCCGGGGCCGACATCGGGCTCGCCGCCCAAAGGCACCATGCGCGGCCCGTGCCCGAACATGGGCAGCGGCTCCACCGGGAACACCGGCGCGAGCGGCAGCACGGGGTCGGCGGGCGGCACCGGCTGAGCCCTTGCCGCCAAGCGCCGTCCGTGCGCCCCACACGTGGCCCGGCCGCAGGGTCGGGCCACGGTGGGGCACGGGCTCGTCTGAGCCTCGCACGCTGCCACGCCGGTGCTGCACGAGAGAGTGCTGCGTCGAGGTCGCGCGCCGCGACCGTGCGCTCAGGCGCGCGCGCGCGCGAGCAGCCGTTCCTCGCCGGACAGCGTCTGGCTGGTCGCGCCGACAATCTCGACGGGCACGAGCTCGCCCGCCGCGGCGAGTCCGCTGAAGTTGACGACCTTGTTGTGGCGCGTGCGCCCGCGCAGGCGCTGGGGATCGGTGCGCGAGACGCCTTCGACGAGCACCTCGAGCGTGCGCCCGACGAACCGCTGCGCGCGCTCTCGCGCCCGTTCCTGCACGAGCTCGACCAGCCGCTCCATGCGCGCTACCTTCACGGGATGGGGGACGAAGCCCTCTGACAGCTGCGCCGCCTCGGTGCCGCGCCGCGGCGAGAAGACGAACGTAAACGCGCCGTCGTAGCCGACCCGCTCGACCACCTCGAGCGTCTGCTCGAAGTCGCCCTCGGTCTCGCCCGGAAAGCCGACGATGATGTCGGTCGTGAGCGCCGCGTCGGGCACGTGCTCGCGGATCTGCGCCACACGGTCCAGGTAGCGCTCGCGGTCATACGTGCGACGCATCGCCTTGAGCACGCGCGAGGAGCCCGATTGCAGCGGCAGGTGGACGTGCTCGCACACGCTCGCGAGCTCGGCGTGGGCCCGGATCACGTCCTCGCGCATGTCCTTGGGGTGCGGGCTCGTGTAGCGGATGCGCTCGATCCCCTCGACCGCATCGATCGCCCTCAACAGCTCGGCGAACGTCGGCGGCTTGCTGCGCCGCCCGTGCGGGCGGCCGCGACCGAGGTCGCGGCCGTAGGAGTTGACGTTCTGGCCAAGCAGCGTCACCTCGCGCACACCGTCGCGCGCCATCGTCCCGGCCTCCTCCACGAGCTCCCCCAGCGGTCGCGAGACCTCGCGTCCGCGCGTGGACGGGACGATGCAGTAGGAGCAGGCGCAGTTGCACCCAACGCTGATCTGAAGCCAGCCCTGAAACGGGCGCTCGCGGTGCGCGGGCAGATGGCCCGTGAACCCCTCGAACTCGAAGTACCCCTGTGCGCTGAGCGAATCGCTCGTCAGGAACTCCGCCAGGCGGTGGACCTGGCCAGGCCCGAAGGCGACGTCGACGAACGGGAAGCGCTCGAACACCTCCTCCTTGACCGACTGCGCCCAGCATCCGCCGACGCCGACGACGCGCTCCGGACGTTCGCGCTTCAGGCGCTTGGCCTCACCAAGGTGGGCGATGAAGCGGCTGTCGGCGCTCTCGCGGATCGAGCAGGTGTTGAAGAGGATCAGGTCGGCGCGCGCGCGCTCGGGCGCCTCGCTGTAGCCGAGCGTCTCGAGCATGCCCTTCATGCGCTCGGAGTCGTGCTCGTTCATCTGGCAGCCGAACGTGGTTAGGTGGTATTGTTTCTGCATAGAATCAGTTCTACCCATGGGAGGGATCATGGCAGCGAGGACCAAGCAACGCAGAGCGATCGGCATTGTCCGCGTGTCCCGCGTGGGCGGTCGTGAGGGCGAGAGCTTCACGAGTCCCGACGAGCAGCGTCGGCGCATCGAGTCGGAGTGCGAGCGCGAGGGCCTCGAGCTGATCGACGTCATCTCGGAGCTCGACGTGTCGGGCGGGACTCCGCTCTCAAAGCGCGAGGGTCTGCGCACCGCGATCGAGCGCGTCGAGGCCGGTGAGGCTCAGGTGATCGTCGCGGCGTACTTCGACCGCCTCGCGCGGAGCTTGAAGGTACGAGGCGAGCTGGTCGATCGCGTCGAGGCCGCGGGCGGCCAGGTGCTCGCGGTCGACGTCGGGCAGGTCACGAACGGCAGCGCCGGCCAATGGCTTTCGGGGACTCTGCTCGGGGCCGTGGCCGAGTATCACCGGCGCTCAACGGGTGAGCGGGTGGCCGAGGCTCAGGTTCGTGCCGTTGACCGTGGCGTTCCCGTGTCGCCGAGGGTTCCGCTCGGATACACGCGCGAGAAGTCCTGCCCGCTGGTGCCCGACCCGCAGACGGTCCCGCTCGTACGACGCGCATTCGAGATGCGGGCTGACGGCGAGTCCATCACCGCCATAAGAAAGATGCTCGCGTCGGCCGGCGTCGCGCGCTCCCATCGCGGCGTTCAGGTCATGCTCGCCAATCGCATCTACCTAGGCGAGGTTCACTTCGGCAAGCAGGCCAATCTCGACGCCCACGAGCCGATCATCGACCGCGAGCTGTTTGATCACGTCCAGCGTATGGTCATCCCCCGCGGCCCGCAGCCCGGCTCCGACCGCCTGCTTGCCCGGCTCGGTGTGCTTCGCTGCGGTTCCTGCGGTTCCCGGCTCGGCTCCATGAAGATGCCGCGCCAGGGCGACTATCCGATCTACCGTTGCCGCAGTACAAGCGATTGCGACAAACGCGTGACCATCTCAGCCGTGATCGCCGAGCAGGTGGTCTCAGACCATGTGCGCGCGGCGCTGGCGAACGTCGAGGGACGAGCATCGGCAGAGGCGAACATTCGGAGCGCCGAACAGGAGCTAGCCGACGCGCAGGATGCTCTCGATGCGGCCGTGCAGACGTTCGACCGCCTGGGTGACGAGCTGACGGTCCGCGAGAAGCTCACCGAGCTGCGCCACGCCCGCGATGGAGCCCAGGAGCGGCTCGATCAGCTAGGCGGTACTCGCCTCGAGGTTCGTATCAACGCCGACACCGATTGGGAGCGACTGACGCTAGACGAGCAGCGCGCCCTCATACGGGCAACCGTCGCCCGTGCAATGGTGGGGCCCGGGCGCGGTGCCGAGCGCATCGAGATTCAGGACGTGGCAGCCTAAGCGGCCCGTCCGGCTACGTTCGCTGACATCGCGTTGACAAGCTCGGCGTGGCGTCACTCCTCGCCTTCCGTCATTTGATCTTCCAGTTCGTCAATGAGTGTGTCGCTAAAGTCGCCGACTGGGCCACCTATCAGCACGCGACGTAGCTCGTCCTCCTGCCACGCACCGACGGTTGCGCCGAAAGCCCCCTCGACCCACTCGTCGCGTTCGAGCAGCCACGCTGGCAACGATTAGGCGTCCCTGTACCTCGCTCAGCAGCAGTTCCCGTTCGGCTTTGCTTAGGTTCCGACTCTCGGCCACGCTCATCGCGAGCGTTCTTAGCGTCATGCTGCCGTACCTTGACTCCTCGGTCATCGCCACAACCTCCGCCAGAATCCGGCCCGGGCGAGCGCCCGACCGATGGTGACGTTCTTCGCCCTGCGCGCGACGCGCCGGGGATTACCCGACGCGGCCGCGCTGATGTTGTTGGACAGGCGAGCAGCTCGGTAGAGCTGGCTCGTGAAGCTCCTACGACGTGGCATCGAATCCTCCCTTGGTTGCCTCGGGCCTGCATGGTGCCCTCGCACTGCGCACGCGGCTCGAGCAGGACTCCCGCATGCCCTTACAGTGTCGTCTTCGTGGAACTCTCGCGTGCGCCGACGGCGATGGTGAGCTGTCGCCTCTGTGGTCGGAAGCGCCACAATCTCGGCAGGCATGTAACGGACGCGCCACGGTCTCACGAGTGCCGAGTACGTCGCTCGATTCCCCGGCGCGCATGTGACGAGCGCCGAATACCGGCTGCGAGTCGCCCGGCCAGCTGCGAGTTTCAAGACCAAGCCCGACAGCGCCATGCCGACGATTCGCTGCTCCATATGTGGCCGCGACTTCCAAAGCCTGGGTCCGCACGTGAAGACTCACGGCATGTCCGGGGCCACGTACGTAGCGCGTTACGGCGGATCGCTCGTGAGCTCGTACCTCCGCGAATCGCATCGAGAGCTGACACGTGACCTCAACGGCGGGATCGTGTGGGATGGGCCCGCGATCATCCGGGCGATCCACCGATGGGCGAAGCGGTACAACGGCGAGCCGCCACGTTTCAATTCTTGGGCACGGTCTCGTCGGGTGACCGAGCGCCGGTTCTCCGACGTTGGCACGGAGCACCCGACTGCTACTCGGGTCCAGCAGGTCTTCGGTTCGTGGAACGCCGGGCTCGTGGCCGCCGGGTTCGAGCCACGTCGCCGGGGACGCCAGGTCGGATACAGGCTCACGCGATGCGCCAAGGGCCATCCGCTCGCGCCCGACAATGTGCGAACGAGACCGACTGGCGTTCGGCGCTGCCTCACGTGTCACCGGACCTACCAGCGTGAATGGGCTCGACGGGCGCGGGCAGCAAAGCGACCGCCGGGCTGAGGAGGCCGTCACTCATCGCCCTCCGGCGTGAGCCCGAGGCCTGCGAAGGCGTGGTCGCGGTCGAAGTAGTTGACGAGCTTGACGACCTTGCCAGCGCGGAACATGGAAGACGCTCGTTGTCTGTGCCCGCACCTGCTCAACCTGAAGCCCGCTGGCCTTGCCGCGTCCGGTGTTCTGCACCAGCACGAGGACGCGGAGCCAGCCAGCTACGCCACGCTTTCGCCATCCCGGTCACCCCTCTCGCTGTGCCGGGGTCCGGTCCTCCGATCATCACGAACTCGATCTCCGGATCCGCCCACTCGGCCGAGCTGTAGTCGCCATGCGCCCAGTCGGCCAGGATCGACCGCACGAGTTCCACGCTCGTAGATGGCATGAGCCCAGCATGGCTTGAAGATCAGAAAGGCAGGCCCAGCACGTGGACCTGCCCTGACGGCCAGCCGGTTCTACGCGCAGCGCCCTCCACATCGCCGTCATCGGCACCTCGACCGGGCGACCCTGCTGGTCGGCCTGCACCGGCGATCCGATCTCGGCGAAGGCCACCCGGCGGTAGATCGTTGCCAGCTCGGGGCGGCAGAACAGCATCGCGCGCTCGGGGCCCAGCTCCTCGGCGAGCGACAGCAGCCGCTCGAGCAGCGTGAAGACGAGGCCTCGCCCGCGAGCCGCGCGGGTCACGAACACGCTGCCCACGCCCACCACCTCGAAGCTCCCGGTGCCTTCGACCTCGACCGTGGCGACCACGGCCCCCGCGATCCCCGTGTGCCTCCCGTCGGGTGCGCGAAGCCCCACGAATCGCTCCTTCTGGCGCCACTGAAGCCCTTCAGGGACCGCACCCCAGGGCCGCTCCTCACCCGCCAACAGGCCCGTCCACTCCTCCCCTGTCAGCCCGGCGAGCTCGACGCACTCCACGATCTGAGCCTAGAGCGGCGGCTAGAACAGCTGGTTATCTGCCGGGCGTGTCGGGCCGTGTTGGCCCATAGGGTGAAGTGCGGCGATAGCAGGAGACTCGGGGGGGCCTGTTCGGTGTACGATGTCAGCGGCAATTGATGGGAGGGTTGGGTCGCCGTGACTGGGTCGAGGCGATTTTTTGGCCGCAGGTTGCAGGGGAGCCGTGGTGTCTACCCTGTGGGGGTTCTGGCGCTGACGATCGCTTCGCTTGGGTCTGTTTGTACCCCGGCGGGGGCGATGGGTGGCAGACGGGGGTTTGGTCTGGCCCACCCGAAGACCGAACCGTCCGCGGTGTGTGGCCAACCCACGCGCCGACAAGCCGCGTGTCTGTCGGTACTCGTTCCGCCGGCCTGGGCAAGCTCCTTGGCCCGCAAGCCGGGTCAAGCGAGGAGCCTGGTATCCGGCACGGCCTTGCCTGGGGCTGGCATTGGCGGGGGCTACGATCCGGCCGACTTGCGTTCTGCTTACAACCTGCCTTCCGAATCAGCTGGGTCCGGCCAGACGGTGGGCATCGTAGACGCATATGATGATCCGCGGGCGGAAACGGATCTTACCCGATATCGCTCGCAGTATGGGCTGCCGCCATGTACGACCGCCAATAGCTGTTTCAAGAAGGTGGGTTTCTTCGAACACGGGGAAGCGAGCACAGAAAGATTTCCAAAAACAAATGTCGGATGGTCGTTGGAGATCTCTCTGGATCTCGACATGGTCTCCACAGCGTGTCCAAACTGCCACATTGTGCTCGTCGAGGCCTGGACCACGGAGGTCCCGGTTCTGGTCGAAGCTCAGCACGAGGCCATCGCGCTCGGCGCGACTGAGATCAGCAACAGCTGGGGCACGGTCCCCGGACCGGGCGACCTCGGATTCGACTCCAGTTTCAACGACCCTGGTGTGCCTATCACCGCATCCAGTGGTGATAGCGGCTATCAGGCAGAACCCTTCTATCCTTCCTCCTCGCAATGGGTGATCAGCGTCGGCGGGACGACGCTGAGGCCCGCCTCCAACTCGCGTGGCTGGTCCGAGACCGCTTGGAAGGGAGGGGGGAGCGGCTGCGAGGTCTCCGAGACCAAGCCGGGTTGGCAGACCGACGAAGGTTGCCGCCACCGCACGGTGAGCGACGTGGCGGCGGTCGCGGATCCAGAAACCCCCGTCTCGGTCGCGGACTCCTTTGAACTCCCGTCCGAATTCGAGGTGGAACCTGGGTGGACGCTGCTGGGTGGAACGAGCGTCAGTGCGCCGCTCGTTGCAGGCGCGATGGCGTTGTCCAACGCCTTCACGAAATCGTTCGGCGACGAAGCCGGCGCCGGTGCGCTGTATGCCGAGGCGGCGGAGAACGGGACCGGGACTTTGGACGACATCACCTCGGGTAGCAACGGAACGTGTGGCACGTATCTCTGCAATGCCGGCCCTGGCTACGATGGGCCCACTGGCCTCGGGAGCCTCGATGGCGCGCCGCTAGTCACGCCGACCAGCCCCGTCGTCACCACGGGGATCGCGACCGACCTGACCAGCTCCGAAGCGGCCACGCTCAACGGGACGGTCAACCCCGAGGGCCAGAAGGTCACGACATGCGTGGTCGAATACGGGACGACAACCTCCTACGGGTCGACTGCCCACTGCCAGGGCCTGTCTGCGCATCAGCTCGCGGGCGGTAGTCCGGTGGATGCGTCGGCCCACATCGAAGGCCTTGAACCAGGCACTGTCTATCACTTCAGGATCTCGGGCACCAACGCGAGCGGAACGAGTGTGGGCACGGATGAAACCTTGCCTAGCCCGCCGGTCGTGGCAACCCGTCCGGCCACGCCCATCGAATTGCATACGGCAACTCTGCACGCGACAGTCAATCCTCGCGGTGGAAAGATGGAACTCTGCACGTTCGAATACGGCACCACCAGCGCCTACGGGTCGAGCGCACCGTGTTCACAGCTTCCGGGCGGGGAAAACCCGGTCGAAGTCTCGGCGCCGATCACGGGCCTCGCTTATGGCACCAACTACCATTTCAGGATCTCCGCCGCCAATCTGAGCGCCGCTCGCACGGGCGCTGACGAGACGTTTACGACGCCCCAACCGCAGGTTTGGTACAGCGAAGGCACGGAGATACCAGAAGGCGATCTGGTTCCTACCATTGACTGGGGCAACCTTACGCTCCACGGTGAACAAACCGGCTCGGAAATATCGTGTCACAACGCGATTAGCGGCTATGTCGAAAACCCCACAGGCGGTGGTCCCGGCAAAGAGGCGACCGAAGCGCTTGCCACCTGGGATTGCGTGATCAACTACTCGTGTCCGGCGGGAACCAGGGGAGGGGCCGCTCCATCGTTGCTCCCGTGGACTGGCACGCTGGAAGAAGTAGCTGGGAAAATCAGGTCGGTGTCCAGCAAAGCCATAGGAGCCGGAGGGACGAGGGTGATCATCGGCTGCACGGCCCCCATCTTCTCCAACGCGGACTTCCCCGAACCGCCGGGGGCTGGAGAACTCACGCAGGGAGGCGTGTTCGTGGTCGGAGCACAGACAAGTGACCCGCTAGCGCCCGCTGGCACCAAAAAGGGCACCAGTGCGCTGCACCCGGGATTCTACGAATGGGATTCAGGATCTGGCCTCCTAGAAGAAGAAGAACCCGGACTCGGACACGGAAACGGAACGGTTACCGGCAAAACAACGGGCAGAATCAAGCTCCTTGGCTTTGAAGACCAGGAACACATCTACGTCGAAGAAAGATAAGACCAGACGTAACACACACGCCGCACGGGCCACAGCGGGCCTGTAAGCAGATGCGAGGTGGGCCGTGAAGGTTTGCGGCCCATTCGCTCGACTCCTGACCTAGCCGGGCTGGTGGCCTGTGCATCACAGCAAGGGCCACCACTCGGTGGGCCAGGGTAATACCGGAATATCAGCTTGCGCCGTGCGGATGGGTTCACTAAGAGCGCCTAACAAAAAGAGGTTTTGGAATGCTGCCGTCGTAGACGGCGCGTATGCCGAAACCTCTGGTCAGCGACAGACTGTGGGAGCGCATCGAACCGCTGTTGCCACGTGTGCAGCGGCGGTATCGATATCCGGGCCG
>DASPVR010000013.1:0-13493 GCA_035622255.1 Solirubrobacteraceae bacterium
CCGAGCGGACACTACGTCCTGAGCCTAGCGGCGCCCGGAGCGGCCGACGACGGCTCGGGACGCGCGCGCAGCGAGCGCGCCGCATCTTGCCGGAGCCCTACGCTTGCTAACCGTGGCCACCGGTCGCTGGATGACACTGCAGGAGCTCGAGCATCGCCGCGCGGAGTGGCGCGCGCTGGCAACGGGCAGCGAGTTCCCGACCGTGTTCGTCGACCCGGGCTGGATCCTCGCCTGGTGGGACAGCTATGGAGAGCAGCACGAGCCCTGGCTGTACGGGCTCGAGGATCGCGACGGATCGCTGCGCGGGCTCGCGCCGCTGGCGCTGCGGCGCGGGCGCGTCGCGCGCACGCTCCACTTCGCCGGCGGGCGCTGGAACGGCCTAGAGACGCTCGTCTGCGCCCCGGGCTCGGAGGCCGAGCTGACAGCGTCGCTGCTCGATGCGCTCGCCGAGCGGAGCAGCGAATGGGACGTCTGGCGCACACAGCGTCTGCGCGCCGGCTGCGCGCTGGAGCGCACGCTGCTGAACGGCGACGGACCGCTGCGGGCGAGCGCGCACGACCGCCGCCTGCAGCCCTTCGTCACGCTGCCGGGCGACGTGGCGAGCTTTGAGGCGAGCTTCAGCTCCAAAGAGCGCGGCGCGCAGCGGCGCAAGTGGCGCCGCCTGGCCGAGCTAGGCGCGATCGCGCGGCTGGTCGTGGACCCCGACGAGGCGCCGGGCGCTGTAGGCGTGCTGCTCGAGCTGCGCCGCCGGCGCGCGATCGCCCTCGGCCAGGGCCATGAGCACATGGACGCGCGCTATCAGCGCTTCCTCGTGCAGGCCGTGGGCGGCATGCTGCCAGACGGGGTACGCCTGTGGACGCTCGAGCTCGACAGACGCTCGCTCGCGAGCTGCCTGCACTTCGTGCAGGGACCGCGCGAGCACACCTATACACAGGGCATCGCCGACGATTACGTCAACCTCAGCCCGGGCAACTCGCTCGAGCTGCACGCGATGCGCGAGGCGATCGGGCAGGGCAGAACCGAGTTCGAGCTCGGTCCGGGCCGCGACGACTACAAGTACAGGCTCGGGGCGCGCGACCGCGAGGTGACGCGCCTCGTGGCGGCCAGCGAAGCTGCGCGCGGACGTGCCCTCACGCGCGTGCTCGCGGCCGACCTGCGCCTGCGAAACACGGCCGCCGCCGACGCGCTGCGGCGGCGGCGCGGGCTGACGCCCGAACGTGGCGAGGCGGTGGGCGCGCAGCAACCCGCAGCGCAGCCGGGGCGGGTCGCGGAAGCCCCCGGTGAGGAGCAGGCGCCGGCCGGCCGGCGCTAGCGCAGTGCGTACGCTCACCTACCACGACGTCGTCGCCCGTGACCGGCGCGAGCAGGTGGGCTTTGCTGGCGCACTCGCCGCGCGCTACAAGCTGGAGCCCGACCTGTTCGAGCGCCATCTCGAGGCGCTCGCGGCCACGGATTTGCAGGTGCGCCCCCTCGATGCGGGGGCTCCTCCGAGCGCGCTCACGCTCACCTTTGACGACGGTGGCGGCTCGGGGATCGAGGTCGCGGGCGTGCTCGAGCGCCGGGGCTGGCGCGGGCAGTTCTTCGTCACGACCGGACGGCTGGACTCGCCGGGCTTTCTGTCCAGCGAGCAGGTGGCCGAGCTGGCGCGGCGGGGGCATCTGATCGGCAGCCACTCCCACACGCACCCGACCTACATGGGACGCCTCGCAAAGCAGCAGCTCGAGTTCGAGTGGACCGAGAGCCGGGCGTTGCTCGCCCAGATCCTCGGCGAGCCCCCGCGCACCGCGTCGGTGCCCGGCGGCTACCTCTCACCGCGGGTCATCGAGACCGCCGCCGACGCCGGCTACGAGCTGCTGTTCACCTCCGAGCCGACGGCGCGCGTGCGCACCGCGCGCCTGGTCGTGCGCGGGCGCTACACGATCTGGGCAACCACCGCGGCGGCGGCGGCGGCGGGGTATGCGCGCGGAGATCCGCTGGCCTGCGGGCGGCTGTGGCTGGAGTGGAACGCCAAGAAGCTCGCCAAGCGCATCAACCCGTCGGCCTATCAGGCGCTGCGCCGCGTGCGCGCCCGGAAGCGGTGATCTCAAGGCGCGCTCTGCAGGAACGCGACAAGACGCGCGGTTGTCGCCTCTAGCGTGTGCTCGCGCGCATGCGCCAGACCGGTCTCAACCAGGCGCGCGCGCAGCCCTGCGTCGCTTGCGATCCGCCGAAGCTCGGCGGCGGCGGCGGCGGCGTCCCCCGGCGCGATCAGCAGCACCGCCCCGTCGGCGCCCGCAGCGACGCCTCCGACGTCGGTGGCCACCGCCGGCAGTCCGGTGGCGAAGGCCTCCTGCAGGACCTGCGGGAACCCCTCAGTCCAGGAGACGTGCAGGAAGACATGACATTCCCGGTACAGCTCGAGCAGCCCGCCGTCGATCGGGACGTAGCCGCGCAGCTCGACGCGCTCGAGCAGCCCCAGGTCGGCCAGTCGCTGGGCCAGCTTCGGCGCCTCGGGGCCCTCGCCGACGACGATCATCCGCCACCCGCGCTCGTCCGCCCGCAGCCTCGCCATGACCTCCGCAAGCAGCAGCGGGTTCTTCTCGGCATCCAGGCGTCCCACCGTGAGCACCGTCAGCTCACCGCCGTAGTCGCGGGCGGAGATCGCGTCGTCCACGCGGGCGATGTCGCGCTCGCGCACGAGCGACACCGTGATCGCCAGCAGCGCCCGCGACCGCCGGTATTTGCGCTGTAGCTCGGGCCCCACGACCACAACCGCGTGACGGCGCGCCAGCAGGCGCCAAACGGCCTCGAGCGCGTCCGCGCTCACGTGCATCCAGCGCCGCTCCGGGCGGCGGTTGCGAACGTATTGGGGCATGTCCTGGCGCACTCCCAGGATCAGCCGCCGCCGACGCACGATCGTCACCAGCGCGAGCGCCACCGAGTGCGGGTAGGGGCCGAGGACCCACACCGCGTCCACGTCGTCGAGCAGCCGCCAGAACACCGCAAGCGACGCCACGAGCGAGCGCGCCACCGACAACGGCGACAGCAGGCTCTCATAGTGCGGCAGCCCGACCAGCTCGGTGTCGTCGCGGAGCGGGTAGTGCGACGGGCCGGGACGCGGATCCAGGCGCCCGACGAGCACGAGGCGGTCGAGATGCGGGCGCAACGCCTCCAGGAACACGACGAAGGCCCGCTGCCCATAGCGATGCCCGCCTTCGGCGCGGTACTCGTAGTCGGTGTAGACGGCGAGGCGCACTCCCAGAAGAGCCGCCTGCTCAGACGACCTGCTCGTGCAGCGAGGGCGCATGCACCTGCCCCAGCCCGTCGGCTGTGGCGGGCGTCGCCGTCGGACGTCCTGCGAGGCGCGCGAGCGCGCCCAGCGGCGGACCGAAGCGCAGCGCGCCGGCGAGCGTTCCAAATCCCCAGCCCAGGTGCATCGTCGGCAGCACGACGAGCATCAGCGCGCCCTCGCGACGCCGACCCTCGCGGCGAGCCACATCCCCGGCCGTCGCCGCAGCGCACGCCATGTAGGCCGCGAGGATCGCGCGGGCTGCCCGACGCGCCGGGCGGGGCGCGAGCACGGCTCCGATCGCAGCGAACGAGAGCGCCGGCGCGATCAGGTGCGAGGCGCGCATGCTCGCCGGATGGCGGCGGAAGGTGCGCGCGCGGTAGAAGCCATAGCGAAAGTACTGCCGAGCCAGGCCGCGCAGCGAGTCGCGCGGCACGTAGTGGCCGGCCATCTCGGGCAGGCACACTAGGCGCGCGCCGTCAGACAGAAAGCGAGCGGCCATCTCGGAGTCCTGGTTGACGGGCCAGCGCTCGTCCCACCCGCCCGCGGCCAGCACGCGCTCACGCAGCCACACTCCGCCGAAGACCCCGCTGTCGAGCTCGCGCTCGCGCGCGCCGTCGGCGTCCTCGTCCCACTTGCGCGAGCCTCCACGCCCAAGCCACGAGGAGAGCGCGAGCGCTACCGCGCGCGACACAGCGCCCGCCGGACGCGGGATCGCAGGACCGCTCACCCACTCCGTGTCGCCGCGGCGCAGACGGTCGACGCCGGCGGCCAGGTACCGGTCGGAGTAGAAGGTGTGCGCGTCCATGCGCGCGACGTAATCGCCGCGGGCCTCGCGCAGGCATACGTTCAACCCGCTCGCGGTGCCGCGTCTGGGGTTGTCGAGCACGCGAACGCGAGCGTCCTCGCGGGCGAGCTCGAGGAGGATCTCCCTAGTGTGGTCATCCGAGCGCCCGTCGGCGAAGAGCAGCTCGATCGTGCCCTCGAAGCGCTGCGCCTGCATCGCGGCCGCCGTCTGGCGAATGTTGCGCTCCTCGTTGAGTACCGGCACGAGCACGCTGACGTCCACACGATCCCCTGCGCGGGAAGCTCGCGTGGCGGATGAGGAATTGCCGTTCATGGTGTTTGATTATCCTTTCCGCCCCGCGGCAAGCCGTGTCCGCCGCGCCAGCCCGGCCGCGAGCAGCCATGCGGCGGCGGCGGCGCGCTGCACCCGGCGACGGTGGTCCGCCAGCCATGAGCCGATCGATCGTCCTCTGCTACCACGCGCTGAGCCCGAGCTGGCAGGCCGACCTCTCGACCACTCCGCAGCGCTTCGAGCGCCAGATCTCCTTGCTGATCGGACGGGGCTATCGCCCGATCACGTTCACCGAGGCCGCGTACACGCAGCCCGGCGGGCGCACAATTGCCATCACCTTCGACGACGCGTACCTGTCCGTGCTCGAGCTTGCACGGCCGATCCTCGACAGCTTCGCGGCGCCGGCGACGGTGTTCGTCCCCACCGACTACATCGGCCACGACGGAGCGCTGCGCTGGCCCGGAATCGACCGCTGGCACGGCGGGGCCGACGAGCACGAGCTCACGCCGATGTCCTGGTCGCAGCTGCAAACGCTCGCTCGCGCCGGCTGGGAGATCGGCTCGCACACCGGCTCGCATCCCCATCTCACAAAGCTCGACAACCTCGCGCTGGCCGATGAGCTCGCCCGCTCCAAAGCGACGTGCGAGGCGCACATCGGGACGCCGTGTACGTCGCTCGCATACCCGTACGGCGATGTCGACGAGCGCGTGGTCGCGGCGACCGCGAGCGCCGGCTATCGGGCAGCGGCGGCGCTGCCATCGCGGCTGGACTCGGTCGACCCGCTGCGCTGGCCGCGGGTGGGCGTCTATCGCGTGGATTACGACTTGCGCTTTCGCGTAAAGCTCTCGCCCGCGATGCTCTATCTGCGCCGGTCGCGAGCCTGGGAGTGGCTCGCGCGGGCGCGCCGATGAGAGTGAGCGTGAGCACGCCGCGTCCGGCGGCGAGGGCGCCGCAAGCGGTGGCCGTAGCGCCGGTGTCTGCGCAGGTTGCGTCGAGGCGGCTTGCGCGGGCGCGGCTTGGGCTTTGCCGCGATCGCGGCCGTCAGCGGGGCCGGCCCGCCGGCGAGCGCGGCTGCGCACACCGAGCCCGGCACAGCCGTGTAGCCGCCCGCGGACGTGGCGACCAGTTCGGCCGGCGAAGCGACGACGTTTTCCTGGGAGCTGAAGCCCGCGCCTTCCGCGCGCTGGGAGACGCAGTTGTCGCGTGCCACGTTGCCGACACCCACCGGATTGCCCTGCGGGTACCACGATTCGATGTCCGAGCGGATGAGCGACTTGACGATCAGGTTGTGTTCGACGACGTCGTCGCTCGACGCGACGCCTTCGTCGCCCGAGAAGATCAAGCCCTCGCCGTTTTCTGAGATCACGTTGTCGGCGATAACGCCGCCGCTCGCCTGCGGGTAAAGTTGGATGCCGCGGTCGGCGTTGTGGTCGATCAGGTTCCCGACGATCTGGAAGTTCGTCGCGTCCTGCATGTAGATGCCGTGATCGTGGTTTTCTGCGGGCAGAACCCCGCAGTCGTGAATGTGGTCGTAGGCGATCACGGTCGAGTCGGCCTCGCCCCATATTCCGCTGCCCACGACAAAGCAGATTTCGGTCTGATCGTCGGTGACGTCGTCGTGTTCGAAGGTCACGTCGCTCGCGTTGATGGTGGGGCTGGGCAGGCGCTTTTCGGAGGGGTCCTGGTAGTTGCCGTCCAGGCTCAGGTCGGCCACCGTCACGTAGTTGGCGCCTCGCTTCACCCACACGCGGCCCGTGACGAGCGCTTCTTCGCCGGGGGAGCTGCGCAGGACGATCGCGGCCCCCGCCGCGCCGCCGTGTTCAAAGGTCAGACCGCCGCCGTAGGTGCCCGCGCGAAGGCATCCCACTTCGCCGGGCGCCAGCGCATCCACGAGCTCTTGGGCGGTGCGAAACGGCGCGCCCTCCGAGCCGTCGCCGCTGTCAGAGCCCTGAGGCGAGGCGACCTTGTTGCACGCAGTGGGCGTCGCGCGGGCTGCCGGCGTGCAGATGCCGACCAGCACCAGCGCGCCGGCGGCAGCCAGAGCGCCACGCGCGCGCCATCCGCGTGGCGCAGCGGGCGCTCGGGAGAGACGTCCCGGTTTGAACACCGTCGAGGCGGGCACGGCTTGTCCATCGACCCGATCCGCCACCGCATGACCGCAGGCACTCCCCTGCTCGAACAACTGTCCAGGCCCTCGACCGAACGTCCATCTCGAACCGACCTGCTCCAACAAACGTCCATGCGCTCGTGTCGAGACGCGTATGCCCCATCACGGTGCCGATGCCGCGACCTGTGAGCCTAGGTCACCCAACCGCGATAGCCGCTACCTTCTCTGTGATGCCTGATCCTAGGTCCGTGCCCGCCCCCGCTACGAGCTGGAAGCGACGACATGCCCGGTAGCGACGGTGGGGGGCTTCCGAGCTGGCTCGCTCCACAGGGGCCACAGGAGGGCCTCAAGCACTACGCCGAGGTCGTGCGCGAGCGCCTGCGCCTGATCATCGCCTGCGTGATCGTCGCGACCGCGGTGGCCGGGGTGTACGTGAAGGTCGCACCGAAGACATACAAGGCCGAAGCGCACCTGCTCGTCACCCCGGTCAACGGGGAAACAAACCTGGTCGGCCTCGGGCTGATCACCAACTCCGGAACGCCGACCGGTGACGTCTCGACGGCGGCCAGCCTGGTTGCCACCTCGGAAGTGGCGACGATCGTCGCCTCGAAGGTTCCGCGTACGACCGCCCGCGGCGTGCTCGGCCAGGTCAGCGCCGTGCCCGTCGCCGAGAGCAACGTCGTCGCGATCACGGCCACGGCCTCCAGCGCGGAACGTGCCCAGCGGATCGCCAACGCGTTCGCGCTCGGCACGGTTGAAAACAGGACGCAGGACCTTCATCACGAGCTCGACACGATCATCCCCACGCTGCGCGAAAAGGTCTCGGCGCTGCCATACGGGCAGAGAACCGGCCAGGGCTCGCTGGGCGAACGCCTGGCCGCGCTCGAAGCCCTGCAAGCCGGGCCCGATCCCACGATCACCGTCGCCTCGCTCGCGCAGAGGCCGGTCTCACCATCATCGCCGCGCACAAAGCTGACGCTGATCGCGGGAGTGCTCGCCGGTCTGCTGATCGGCATCGGCGCCGCGTTCGCTCTGGATGGGCTGGACCCCCGCATCCGTCGCGAGGAAACGCTGCGGCGCATCTTCCGCCTGCCGGTGCTGGCCCGCGTCCCACGGGAGCGCCGCGGTAGTGGACACCACGCTCCCCTGCGTCCCGACGAGGTCTCCGAGGTCGCGCTGGAGAGCTACAGGATGCTGCGCGTGGCGCTCGGGATACGCGGCTTCTCAGGCCGGCGCTTCACGCTCAGGGACGCTCGCTCGGTGATGGTCACGGGCTCCTCGAGCTCGGAGGGGAAGTCGACGGTCGCGCTGAACTTCGCCTCCGCGCTCGCCAGCGCGGGCAATCGGGTGATCCTGATCGAGACCGACCTGCGGCGTCCGTCGCTGGGCGCCGCGCTGCAAATCCACCCGAGGCACGGCATCACCGGGGTCCTGATGGAGGACATCGAGCTGGAGGACGCTCTGATCCCGGTCGACGGCTCCGACGGCGACCTCTCGGTACTGCTCGTGGATCAGGCCGGCCCGTTCCTCGCCGACGGGCTGCTCGCGAAGGGCAGCGCCCTCGTCGAAAAGGCGAAGGCGCTGGCCGACTACGTGATCGTGGACGCTCCGCCGGTGACCGAGGTCAGCGACGCTGTGCCCCTCAGCCAGCACGTGGACGATGTCGTCGTCGTGGCCCGCCTCGGGCACAGTCGGGCAGATCGGCTCGTCAACCTGGGCGAAATACTCGCGCGTCAGGGCGTGCGCCCGACGGGCCTCGTGATCGTGGGAGACGACTTCTGGCAGCGCGGCGGCTACTACATGGAGTCGTCGCCGCGCCAGGGGCGCCTGCGCAGACGCTCGCGCCGGCACGTTCCCGCGGTTGAGACCTGACGCCAGCCGGCGGGTCGCACACCGTGCAGCCTCTCGCCAAGTCGATTCCCAGCGGCGTCCGGCTGCTCGCGCCCGCGGCCTTGGCAGCGGCTGCCGTGGTCGGGCTTGTGGCCGCGTTACAGCCGCTGGCCGCCATCGGGATCGCAGCCGCGCTTATATTCGCCTACTTCGTCTTCTCCGACCTCGCCGCGGGCTTCGCTGTCCTCGCCTTCCTCGGGTACCTCGACACGCTGCCGACATCGGGGGCCCTGAGCCTCGACAAGGCGGCCGGGCTGCTGCTGGCCGTCGCGTGGCTCGCCAAGTTCACGACCGGCGCCAACAGGCGCGACTTCTTCTCCGACTACCCGCTTCTGACCTGGGCGCTGATCGCCTTCTTTGGCTGGAGCGTGCTGTCGCTCGTGTGGGCGCCGCAGGGTGGCCCGGCGCTCGAATCACTGTCGCGCTATGCGCCGAACATCCTGCTGTTTCCGATCGCCTACACCGCCGTGCGCACGCGACGCGACCTGATGATCGTCCTCGGAGCGCTCGTCTTCGGCGCCGTTCTGGCCGCGAGCTTCGGGGTACTGGCGCCTCCTGAAGCAGGGGTGATCGAAGAAGGATCGCGTGCCACGGGGACGGTCGGCGATCCAAACGAACTCGCTGCGTTCCTGCTCGCCGGTCTCGCGGTGGCGGCGGGGTTCGCGCTCGGACGAGCGCACTCGCTGCCCGTCCGTGTCGGCGCCGCGGCCGCGGTCCCGTTGTGTGCCGCGGGGATCTTCCTGAGCCTCTCGCGCGGCGGGCTGATCGCACTCGGTGTGATGTTCCTCGCGGCCATGTTCCTCGCCGGCCGCTGGCGGCTGGCCGTGACGGGGCTGTTGCTCGCCGTGGTCGTCGGCGGCGTGTTCTACTTCACGCAGCTGGCGCCCCTGCCGGCGCGTGAACGGATCACGATGGCCCAGGGCGGATCTGGACGCTCGGACCTGTGGACGGTAGGGCTGAGGATGGTCAAGGCAAACCCGATCACCGGGGTGGGCGTGGGGAATTTCAAGGCCGAGTCGGCGCAATACACCCTCCAACCAGGCACAATCGAGCGCGCCGACCTGATCTTCTCCAGCGAACCGAAGGTGACGCACAACACCTATCTGGAGATCACGGCCGAGCTGGGCCTGCCCGGCCTGCTGCTGTTCCTCGCCATCATCGGATCGTCGCTGGGCTGCGCGCTGAAGGCTGCCCGGACCTGGGAGCGGCGCGGCGACGCGTCGATGGATGCGCTGGCTCGCGGAGTGCTGCTCGGTCTCGTTGGAATGCTCGCTGCTGACTTCTTCATTTCCGACATGTACACAAAGCTGCTGTGGGTGATGCTCGCGCTCGGCCCGGCGATGCTCGCCCTGGCGCGCTCTGAGCGGCGGGCGCCAAACGGCGTGTAGTAGTCTCGCGCCCAGGTGCCGGCACCACAGCTGCCTTTCCCTCGCACGCTGGGAGGAGAGCCCGTCCTGAAAGGCCACTTCTCCGACGCGGGGATGGGCCGCCGGGTCAAGGTGCTGTTCATCGTGTCGCGGCCCCTGGTCACTCCCGCGATCTCGGTGCACGCCAACCTCATGCGACACGTCGACCGCGAGCGAGTCGAGGTTCATGCCGTTTATCCAAGGATGGCAGCGAAGCCCCCGTATGACAGCTCGGGACGCTCCTCCTTCGCAGCTCTCCCGCGGACGCCGGAGGTGAGATTACGAGCGCACGAGTTCGGACCGGTGGGCGATACACCCAAGCGACAGCTGCCGACGAAGCTCGCACGCACGGCGGCGCCGACGCTCCGAGATACGGCGGCCTTGATTCGTTACATAAGACAAGAGCGGATCGATGTCATCCACTGTGAGGAGGGCACGCGAAACGCCTTCTTCGCCTATCTGCTCTCACGGGTGACGCCGGCCAAATCCATCGTGCACTTCCACCTCGGCTACGGGGATTGGATGTCACGCCCGTCGCGCCTGGGCATCCAACGCGCCGATGCGATCATCTCCGTGTCGAGCTGGACGGGGCGTCAGATCCACGACGACGGCGTGCCGGCACAGCGGATCTTTCCTGTGCTGAACGGGATCGAGGTCTCCAACTGGGACCCGGAGGGCGTCGACGGCATGGCAATCCGTCGGGAGTTCGGCCTCGAGCCACAGGATCCGCTGATCGTGCAGGTCGCTCAGCTCGTCGACTGGAAGCGCCAGCGCCTCGCGATCGAGGCTCTGCCGCGCGTGCTGGAGCGGCATCCAACCGCGCGCCTGATGCTGGTCGGCAGCGAAGGAAGCCGCCCCGCGAGTGGCGAGAGCTATCTGGACGCGCTCCAGCGACAGGTGGCCATCGCGGGTCTGGAGCGACATGTGATCTTCACCGGCCGGCGCCGCGATGTGCGTGAGATACTCGCCGCCGCGGATGTCTTCACGCTTCCGTCCGTGGGAGAGCCGTGCGCGTTGGCGTTCCTCGAGGCTATGGCGATGGGCAACCCGGTCGTCTCCGTGCGGGCCGGAGGTACGCCAGAGCTGGTCGAGGACGGAATGGCCGGACTGCTCGGGACACCCGATGACGCTGAGGAGCTGGCCGCGAACCTGCTCGCGCTCATCGACGATCCCGAGCGCCGCAGAGTGATGGGCGACTATGCGCGCCGGCGAGTCCTGGAGAGCTTCTCGGTCCAGCAGATGGCCGACGACATCGAGTCGGTGTACCGATATGTAGCCGGTGCTCGCTAGAACGAGGGGCGCGTGTCAAGCCCCACGCCGGACGGTAGTGCATCACTGATGCACTACCCGCCGGACAGCGCCCGAACAAATCTACACGGGACTTACAGCTGGTTGCCGCGAAGCGCCAGCCGCCGGGCGGTCCAACGCGCCGCGTGGTAGGGCCGCAGGAACTGCACGCGCGGAGCGTGCCTGCGCAGACCCTCCCGGCGGGGCGCGGAGGCGGTCAATTCGAGACACCACTCGATCACTGAGTGAAACGACACGCTTTCGGAGAACCACTCTAGCCACGCGGCACGCGCAAGCTCGCCCATCGCCGCCGCTTCGTCCGCGCGCTCCTCCAGCGCCGCGGGGATCGTCTGAACCTCGGACTCCCCGACGCGCACGCTGAAGCTGTCCCAGTCCGGCCCCACGGGCGGCAGCCACTGGTCGGAGACGATCACCGGAGCCCGGCCCAGCATCATCGCCTCGAACAACCGGAAGCTAGCGGTCCCACCGCCACGCGGACACAGCACGAACGCGCTGTCACCGAGGCTCTCGGCGTAACGCCGTTGGTACTCGTCTTCGGTTAGCCCGCCCGGGTCGCCCGGCCCGGCTCCGCTATCGAGCAGCACGGCACGGGGATGGTCGATCTCCATCAGCCGGCGGCGTACCGGATGCGACGTGGTGGAGCCGACGAACGAGAACAGATGGATGGGGGGGCTGCGGTCGACCTGGTAGCGCAGATGAGCACGTTCGCGAACCCCGAGGTAATGACTCGAGCGTGCCCAGTCGGGCCAATACCACGAGCGCTCGATCGAGGTGTAAACGCCCGGCAGCATCGGGATCAGCCGGTCAGTGGAGCAGAACAGATAACAATCCTCGCGCCGCGCTCGGTAGAGCCGATGCCGGCGCACCCGCTCGAAGTAGGGGCCGGCGCCCGCGCTGGTCTCGACGAACAGGATCAGCTCCGCGTCATCCGGATCCGCGACAGCCTGATGGACGCCGACGCGGTCGACCGCAGCGCAAGCACGCAGCTGCTCGAGGTCGAGCAGCGCGTGCTCCGCGCCCGCCGGTGCCGCGGACAGCAGATGGACTCTGGTCACTCGCTCCTCGCTCGCACGGACCGGTTCACAGGCGACGGCGAGGCGTATCGTCCGCGATCACGCGGCACACCGACGGCCGCGATTCGCCTCGCTGCGGCGCGGCGTTTCGTTGTCAAGGGCGGCCTCGCAGAGCCCGATACCGTTTCCAAGGTGACGTTCAGCGTCGTGATAGCGGCCTACGAAGCGGCAGGGACGGTGGGGGCGGCCGTCGAGTCGGTGCTCGCCCAGACGCGCCAGGACTTCGAGGTGATCGTGGTCGATGATGGCTCGCGTGACGATACGGCAGCGGTCGTCGAGGCTATCGCCGCCGACGACGCCCGCGTGGTAGTGCAACGCCAGCCGAACGCGGGCCCCTCGGCGGCACGCAATCGTGGCATCGAGCTCGGCGACGGGCAATACGTGAGCATGCTCGACAGCGACGATCTGTGGCTTCCAGACTATCTGCAGGAGATGGGCGACGCCCTGGAGGCCGATCCGCAGGCCGGCTTCGCCTACACCGAAGCCTGGCTGGAGGAGGACAACGGGCGCTTTCGCAAGGCGACGGCGATGGCGTTACAGCAGCCGCCCGACCGGACGCTGCCGCTGGAGCGGTTCGTCGAGGAGCTGATGCGGCGCAACTTCATCTTCAACGCGGTGACGGTGCGGCGATCGGTGATCGAGCGTGTGGGCGGTTATGACCCTCAGATGAGCCACAGCGAGGACTACGAGCTATGGCTTCGGATCGCCAACTCCGGCTATGGGCCGGTCCGGGTGCCGGGTCCGCTCGCCATCAAGCGCGCCTCGCCGAGCTCGCTCACCAACGACGGCGAGGCGATGGTCGCGGGTATGCGCAAGGCCTACGCGGCCGTGCTGGAGCGCCACCCCGCGCCGCCTCACGTCAAGGCACTCGCCGAGGCGCGGCTGGCGGAGCTCGCGACGATCGACCAACGCCGCTCGGGGACCAAAGGCCGCATCCTGTTCGGCGCGCGCGACCGGGTGGCCGCGGCCACGCGCCCGGCTCGCCGTCGCCTCGGCCAGCGCGCCGCGCCACCGCCCGGCGTGGCCGAGGCGTTCCCCGGTCTCGGTCTGGGCACCGGCGCGCGCAGGCGCCGGGCGCCGTAGGGAGATGGACGCACAGACACCGAGCGGCGATCCCGAGGCAGCCGTCGAGAGCCAGCTCGCAGAGCTTTCCAGCAAGTTGATCGCGGAGGGCGCAACCGCCGAGCGCCTGGGCACCGAAACCGTCGAGCGACCCGACGACGAGGCTCCCGAGAGCCTGGGCGGCGCGGTCACGCGCGGCGCGAGTCTCGCCGGAGGGGGCTTCGTGATCACCCAGCTGCTCACGTTCGGTGTCTACCTTGCTCTGGCCAGGCTCGCGACACCAGCCGACTTTGGACGTTTC
>DASPVR010000014.1:0-7648 GCA_035622255.1 Solirubrobacteraceae bacterium
TCGGTCCGGCGCATGTGCTCCTCGATCATCGCCCGCAGCTCGATCGAATCGGCCTCCGACAGCTCGTCGAAGCCGACCATGCCCATGTTGCAGCGCGCGGGGAACACGCCGTCCTCGTCGAGCACGTACGCCACCCCGCCGCTCATCCCGGCCGCGAAGTTGCGCCCCGTGGAGCCGAGCACGACCACGCGTCCGCCGGTCATGTACTCGCAGCCGTGGTCGCCGACGCCCTCGACGACCGTCCACGCGCCAGAGTTGCGCACGGCGAAGCGCTCACCGGCGAGGCCGCGGAAGAACGCCCGCCCGCGCGTCGCCCCGTAGAGCACGGTGTTGCCGATGATCACGTTGTCCTCGGCGCGGAAGTCCTCGGCCATGCCCGCGCGCGGGCGCACGGCCAGCACGCCGCCCGAGAGCCCCTTGCCGACGTAGTCCTGCGCGTCGCCCCACAGCGTGAACGTCACGCCCGGCGCCAGCCACCCGCCGAAGCTCTGGCCGGCCGAGCCCTCGAAGTCGACCACGATCGAGTCCTCGGGCAGGCCCTCGGCGCCGTGCGCCGAGGCGATGTGGCTCGACAGGATGCCGCCCACGCAGCGGTTGCGGTTGCGGATCGCCATCGTCATCTGCACGCGCTCGGCGCCCTCCAGCGCGGCGCGCGAGCTCTCAACGAGCTCCCAGTCCAGCGCGTCCTCGAGCACCGCCGGCGGAGGCTGCACCCGCCGGCGCGGCGCGCCCTCGGGGAGCGCCACGTGGGCGAGGATGTGGCTGAGGTCCACGCCGCGCGCCTTCCAGTGGTCGATCGCCTCGCGCGCCCCGAGCAGGTCGACGCGGCCGATCGCCTCGTCCAGCGAGCGCAGGCCGAGCGAGGCGAGGATCTCGCGCACCTCCTCGGCCACGAAGAAGAAGAAGTTGACGACCTGCTCGGGCGTGCCCTGGAAGCGCCGGCGCAGCTCGGGGTCCTGCGTGGCGATGCCGACCGGGCACGTGTTCAGGTGGCAGGCGCGCATCATGATGCAGCCCAGGGCGATCAGGGGCGCCGTCGAGAAGCCCATCTCGTCGGCCCCGAGCAGCGCCGCGATCATGACGTCGCGCCCGGTCTTCAGCTGGCCGTCGGTCTGCACGACGATGCGCGAGCGCAGGTCGTTGAGCAGCAACGTCTGCTGCGTCTCGGCGAGGCCGATCTCCCACGGGACCCCGGCCGCCTGGATCGAGGACAGCGGCGACGCGCCGGTACCGCCGTCGTGCCCCGAGATCAGCACGCGGTCGGCGTTGGCCTTCGACACCCCCGCCGCGACCGTCCCGACCCCGATCTCGGCCACGAGCTTCACCGACACCTGCGCCCGCGGGTTGCCGCAGCGCAGGTCGTAGATCAGCTGCTTGAGGTCCTCGATCGAGTAGATGTCGTGGTGCGGCGGCGGTGAGATCAGCCCGACGCCCGGCGTGGTGTGGCGGATCGCGCCGATGTAGGAGTCGACCTTGTGGCCCGGCAGCTGGCCGCCCTCGCCGGGCTTGGCGCCCTGGGCCATCTTGATCTGGAGCTCGTCGGCGTTGACCAGGTAGTGGATCGTGACGCCGAAGCGCCCCGACGCGACCTGCTTGATCGCAGAGCGCCGGCGGTCGCCGTTTGCGTCGGGGACGTAGCGCGAGGGATCCTCGCCGCCCTCACCGGTGTTCGAGCGTCCGCCGATGCGGTTCATCGCGATCGCGAGCGTCTCGTGCGACTCGCGCGAGATCGAGCCGAGGCTCATCGCGCCGGTGCAGAAGCGCTTGACGATCTCACTCGCCGGCTCGACCTGCTCGAGCGGGATCGCATGGCACCGCTGCTCGCCGCCGCCGATCTTCAGCAGGCCGCGCAGCGTCGCCTTGCGCGCCGCCTGCTCGTTGATCTCGCGCGCGTACTCGCGGTACTTCGCAAACGCAGGGCTCTCGCGCACCGCGCCGTGCGCAGCCTCATCTCCGCCGAGGGACGCGGCGACATCGCCGTTGACGGCGCGCACCGCGTGCTGGACGAGCGCGATCGTCTCGGGGTTCCACATGTGATGCTCGCCGTCGCGTCGCCAGGCGTAGATGCCGCCGACGGGGAGCAGCGCGTCGTGCGGGGCGGGATAGGCGCGCGCGTGTCGCTGCAGCGCCTCGGTCGCCAGCACATCCACGTCCACGCCGCCGACCCGCGACGCCGTGCCGGTGAAGTAGCGGTCGATCAGCTCGGGCTCTAGCCCCACGGCCTCAAAGATCTGCGCGCCGCAGTAGGACTGGATCGTGGAGATGCCCATCTTGGAGATCGTCTTCAAAAGGCCTTTGCCGAGCGCCTTGATCAAATTCTGGGCGGCCTGCTCGGAGCTCAGCGGCTCGGCGCCGTTGTCGGCGGCGCGCACGATGCGCCCGTCGAGGCGACCCTCCAGAACCAGCTCGTCGAGCGTCTCCAGCAGCAGGTAGGGGTTGATCGCGCTCGCGCCGTAGCCGATCAGCGTCGCGAAGTGATGCACCTCGCGCGGCTCGCCGGACTCGAGGATGATGCCGGCGCGCAGCCGCGTGCCTTCGCGCACGAGGTGATGGTGCACGGCACCCACGGCCAGCAGCGAAGGGATCGGCGCGCGGCGCGGCCCGAGCAGGCGGTCGGACAGGATGATGATGTTGACGTGTTCGGTGATCGTCTCCGACGCTTCGGCGCACACGCGCGCGATCGCCTTCTCCATGCCCTCTGGGCCATCGGCGACCGGCCACGTGATATCGATCGTGCGTGCCGAGAACACGTCGTGATCGACGTGGCGCAGCGTCTCCAGGTGGCGGTTGAGCAGGATCGGCTGGTCGAGCAGGAGCTTGTGCGCGTGCTCTGGCGTCTCGTCGAACAGGTTGCGCTCGCTCCCGAGGCTGGTCGCGAGGCTCATCACGATCTCCTCGCGGGTCGAATCGATCGGCGGGTTGGTGACCTGCGCGAAGAGCTGCTTGAAGTAGGAGAACAGCGGCGGCGCCTGATCGGAGAGCACGGCCAGCGAGAGGTCGTTGCCCATCGAGCCGACCGGCTCCTGGGCGTCGCGCGCCATCGGCGCCAGCAGCACGAAGAGGTCCTCCTGGGTGTAGCCGAACGCCCGCTGGCGCGTGTGCATCGGCTGGTCTGAGATCGTCACCTGCTCGGAAGGCTCGAGCTCGGAGAACGGAACGGCGTTGCGCGCGTACCACTCGCCGTAGGGCTTGCGCGTCGAGATCTCGCGCTTGAGCTCCTCGTCCTCCACGATGCGACCGCGCTCCAGATCGACCAGGAACAGCTTGCCCGGCTGCAGGCGACCGAGGCGCTTGACCTTGTCGGGGGCCACGTCCATGATCCCCGTCTCCGAGCCCAGCACGACGTAGCCGTCGGTCGTCTCCAGCCAGCGTCCGGGCCGCAGGCCGTTGCGGTCGAGCGTCGCCCCCACGACGCGCCCGTCGGTGAACGCCACCGCGGCCGGACCGTCCCAGGGCTCCATCAGGCACGAGTGGTAGGCGTAGAACGCCTTCAGATACTCGGGCAGGTCATCGCGGTTGCGGTAGGCCTCGGGGATCATCATCATCGCCGCGTGCGGCAGCGAGCGCCCCGCGAGCATCAGCAGCTCGAGCACGTTGTCGAACGTCGCCGAGTCCGAGTTCCCGGGGGTCACGACCGGGAGGATCTTGCGCAGGTCGTCGCCGAACAGCTCCGAGCGCAGCTCGGACTCGCGTGCGCGCATCCAGTTGATGTTGCCCATCACCGTGTTGATCTCGCCGTTGTGGCAGATCACGCGATAGGGGTGCGCGAGCTCCCAGCTCGGGAAGGTGTTGGTCGAGAAGCGCGAGTGCACGAGCGCCATCGCGGTCTGAGTCCGCTCGTCGCGCAGGTCGGTGTAGAAGTCGGCCAGCTGGTAGCTGATCAGCATGCCCTTGTAGTTGAGCGTGCGCGAGGAGCTCGAGGCGACGTACAGCCCTCCTCTGTCGGAGGCCATCAGCTCGCTCACGCGGCGGATCACGTACAGCTTGCGCTCGAAGGCGTCCTGGTCGAAGGTGTCCTCGCCGCCGAAGGCGCCCTCGCCGGCGCCCACGAACAGCTGGCGGACCTCCGGGCGGCAGGCGCCGGCGACCTCGCCCGTGTGCCGCGGGTCGACGGGAACCTCGCGCCAGCCGAGCACGGTCTGGCCCTCGTCGCGGACCGTCCCCTCCAGCAGCTCCTGCAGCTCGCCGCGGGCGGCGCCGTCGGTGGGCAGGAAGCACATCATCACGCCGTAGCGACCCGGGGGCGGGAGCTCGAAGGAGACCGTCGAGCGCAGCAGCTCGTCGGGCACCTGCATGAGGATCCCGGCACCGTCGCCGGTGCACGCGTCGGCGCCCGAGGCGCCGCGGTGCTCGAGGTTCTCGAGCGCCGCGATCGCACGCGTGATGACCTCGTGGGTGGCGAGGTTGTCCAGGCGCGCGACCATCCCCACGCCGCACGCGTCGTGCTCGAAGCGGGGGTCGTAAAGTCCGACGGCCTTTGGCGGCTGCTTGGTCTGGGTAGTCATGACAGCTCTCCGAGGGGGCGGTGCTCACGCGCAGGGCACACCCCGTAGGAACCTCGCCTGCTGAGACGGGCAAATACCTGAGGCGTAAACTCAAAGCGTAGCATCGACGGAGGCCGCCAAACCGGCGAAAACGCGGCCTCGGAGGGGTCAGGAAGCCAGCGTGAGCGCCTCCTCGTAGGAGCACAGCGTCCCCCGTCCGGGGCAGCTCTCGCACAGCTCTCGACGCGGCTTGGGGCTGACATCGAAGCGCCACGCCGCGGCGACGCGGGCGCGGAGGCGTTCTTGGAGCTCGGGCTGCTGGGCGCGGTCGTAGCTGACGCTCACCCACTCGTCGGGCCGGCGCAGGAACCAGTGCACGATCTCCACCCGGGTGGCCCCTCCGCGCAGCACGGCCAGGGCGTAGAGCAGCCGCTGCACGCCGTACTCGCGCACGACCAGGGACTCGATGTCCTCGCTCTCGCCGACGCGGTCGGTCTTGTAGTCCAGCACCAGAGCGCCACCCTCGCCATCTTCGGCCAGCAGGTCGATCACGCCGCTCAGCAGCGGCTCACCGGGTCCGAGCGAGAACGCGAACGGATGCTCGCGCCGCACCGCCGCGGCCGCCGCCAAGCGCGCGGCCGGGGAGCCGCGCGCAGGCCGGCGATCCGGCGATCCATCCGACACCGCGCTCACGAGCGCGGCGATCTCGCTGCGCTCGCGCTCGCTCACGCGCAGCGACAGCTCGCGCGCGGCCCGCGCGACGTCGTCGTCTCCGACCGCGGGGGACCGTGCGAAGTCGACGGTCTCCAGCAACCTGTGCACGAGGATGCCGCGCGCCCGGCCGCCCAGGCCGTCGCCTGCGTCGCCGCCGCGATCGCGTCGCTCGGGCATGCCGATGACGTGCTCAAGGTAATAGCGGTAGCCGCAGCGCTCGAGCCGCGAGAGCGCCGTGTAGCTGAGCGTGAGCGCCTCGGGCGGCCGGGGCGCCGGCTCGGGCTCGCGCGTCTCGCCCGCCGGGGCTCGCCGCCGGCGCGGGCTGGACGCCCCGCCCGGCGCCGTTGTCAGCGGCTCGGCGACGTTCGGGCGCTCATCGGGCGAGGGCTCAAACCCCGGCAGGGAGGCCTGGGGTGCGGGCGCGTTGAGGCGCACGCGCACCTCTCCGCATCCGCCGTCGAGGGGCTGGTCGAAGACGATCGACGCGCCGGTACCGGTGCGCTCGGGAAGCTCGGCCGCCAGCGCCGGCCCCAGCCAGGCGATCGGCGCGGCCCCGATGCGCTGGTCGGGCCAGCTCGCGAGGTCGACGGCGCCGCTGAGCAGCAGGCGCTCGCGCGCGCGCGTCATCGCCACGTAGAGGATCCTGTCCTCCTCGGCCGCCTGCGCCCGCCGGCCGCGCTCCTGCAGGAGCGCGTAGTGCAGCGCGGGCTCGCGCGTGCCCTCGCGCAGGCGCGCCAGGCGCAGCCCGATGAGGTCGCCTTCGACGACCAGGTCGGGCACGCCGAGCTTGGGCGTGCGCCCGAGGTCGGCGACGCACACGACCGCGAACTCGAGCCCCTTGGCCGCGTGCACGCTCATCAGCCGCACCGCGTCGCCGTCGAGCTCGGGGACCGGCGCGTCGGGCTCGGCGCGATCCGAGCTCGCTTCGCGGCGTCCGACGTAGTCCAAGAAGGCGCGCAGGTCGCGTCCCTCGGTCGCTTCAAAGCGCCCGGCCAGCCGCAGCAGCTTGTGGATGTTGGCCACCCGCTCGCGTCCTGCGGCGAGCTCGAGCACGCGCTCGCGGTAGGCGCTGTGCTCGAGCACGCGCTCGATCAGCTTGGCGATCGGCCGGCTCGCGGCGGCGGCGCGCTCGCGCGCGAAGCGCTCGCGAAAGCCCTCCAGCTGCTCGCGCTCGTGGCTGCCGAACGCCGCCAGCCCCTCGCTGTCGGCGTCGCGCAGCTCGTGCCAAAGCCCGCGGCCGTTTGCGAGCGCCCCGTCCGCGAGCCGCGCCAGCCCAGCCGAGGAGATACCGACGAGCGGCGAAGCGAGCACGCCCAGCAGAGCGGGCTCGTCGAGGGGGTTGGCCAGCGCGCGCAGGTAGCAGAGCAGGTCGGCCACCTGCTGGCGCTCCCAGAAGCCACCGACCGTCGCCAGCGTCGACAGCCCTCGCTGGGCGAGCGCGCCCTCGTAGACCTCCATGTCAGGGACGGCCCGCAGCAGCACGACGATCTCCCCCGGCCGTGCCGCGCCCGATTCGACCAGCTCGCCCACGCGCCGTGCGAGCGCGCGCGCCTCGGCCTGACGCCAGAGCGGGCACGTCGGCAGGCCCTGTGCGATCTCGCGCGCGCGCATCTCGTCCTGCTCCCAGCCTGCGCGGGCTGTCAGCAGCAGCTCCACGCGCGGACCGCCGCGACCGCGCGCTTCCTCGCGCATCGGGACGAGCCCCGGGCCGTCCTCAAAACGCGCGCCGAAGATGGCGTTGACCGCGTCCAGCAGCGCCGGGCGGCTGCGGAAATTGCCCGTCAGGCGCAGGCTCGCCCCGCGCGGTGCAAGCTCGGCGCGGCGGGCGCGAAAGAGGTCCACGTCGGCGTGCCTGAACGAGTAGATCGCTTGCAGCTCGTCACCGACCGTGAACAGGTTGTCGCGCGCCAGCGCCTCGAGAATCGCCAGCTGGCGGCGGTTGGTGTCCTGGAGCTCGTCGACCATGAGCAGGTCGAAGCGCCCTGACCAGCGCGCGCACACCTCCTCGTGGTCGCGCAGCAGATCGCCGGCGGCCAGCTCGAGGTCGTCGAAGTCCACCGCCCCGCGTTCGCGCTTGCGCGCCGCATAGCGGTCGCCGAACAGCGCGAGCAGCGCGTCGAGCAGGCCGGCGGCCGCGATCGCCTCGGCTTCGTCCTCGGGCTCACCGCTCGCGCTGGGCCGGGGAAGCCGCGGGGTGCGCTGCCCGGCGCTGCGCAGCTGCGAGTAGACGGCCCCGATCATCTGCGCCAGCGCATCGGCGCCGTAGGCGGCCACGAGCTCCAGCGCCTTCGCCCCGCCCGCGACGAACTCGCCCAGCACGTCCGCGAATGCGCGCTCACGCAGGCGCGCGGCCAAGCCCTCGTCGAGGATCTCGAAAGCGGGGTCCAGCCCGGCGAGCAGCGCCCGCGTGCGCAGCAGCCGGGCGCAGAAGGCGTGGAACGTGCCGATGT
>DASPVR010000015.1:0-3656 GCA_035622255.1 Solirubrobacteraceae bacterium
CGGGCTCCTCGATCGTCTCGGCAAAGAAGTATTCGACGCAGCCGGGCTCCTGGCGGGCCCGCTGCTGCGCGACGAGCAACAGCTCCCTGACCTCCTCACGTGCCGTGATCTGCGCATGGACGTGGCCGAGCGCGATCAGCATCGCGCCATTATCTACCGTGTCCAGCGCCGATAGGCGACTGCTCGGCGAGCATGCGATCGGCGAGTTGCGTGATCGAGCGGGCCGCGTCGTCTCCCAGCAGCGCTTGCGCCTGCCCTTGGGCGACGCGCCAGGCTGGGCGCAGCTCGGCGAGCTTGTCTGCGCCTGCGCGGGTTAGGCTCAGAACGCGCCCGTTGCCGCGCTCGGCCCGCTCGACCTCGATCAGCCCCGCGTCCTCGAGCAGACGCGCGTTTCGCGACAGGGTCGAGATCTCCATGCAGAGAAGCAGCGCGACCTCTCCGGCCGGGGCCGGCTGTCGGTTGGCGATCGAGGTGAGCAGGTTGAGCTGTGCGATCGTCAGCCCGTGCGGTCGCAGTGCGGCGTCGTAGATGCGCGTGACGGCTCGATTGAGCAGCCGCACACGGACCGCCAGACAATCCCGTCCGATCTCGCTGGCGATCCGCGCGCCGCGTCGCTGCGCCGTCTCCATGCTCAGATCCGCTGGATGAGCGTCGCCGGCCCGGTGCCGCCGGCCGTGCACATGGTGACGAGGCCGAGCTCCCTGTCGGAGCGCTCGAGCTCGTGGAGCAGCGTGGTGATCAGGCGTGCGCCCGAGGAGCCGAGTGGATGCCCGAGCGCGAGCGCGCCGCCGTTGACGTTGACGCGGTTCATGTCGGGCCGAAGCTCACGCTTCCAAGCGAGCACGACCGGGGCGAACGCCTCGTTGATCTCGATCAGGTCCAGGTCCCCGATGGCCAGCTCGTTGCGCTCGAGGATCATCTGCGTCGCGGGAATCGGGCCGGTCAGCATGATCACCGGATCGACGCCGGCGGTCACCTGGTCGACGACCCTCGCACGCGGCGGCAGGCCGAGCTCGTCGGCCTTCTCCCGCGACATCAGCAGCACGGCGGCTGCGCCGTCGGAGATCTGCGAAGACGTCGCCGCGGTGACGCGCCCGTCGGGCTTGAAGGCGGGCTTCAGCTGGGCGAGCGTCTCGAGGTTGGTGTCAGGACGAATGCCCTGATCGCTGACGTACGTCGAGCCGTTCACCTGCATCGGCACGATCTCGCGCTCGAAGCGGCCCTCGTCCGTTGCACGCGCGGCGAGCTGTTGGGAGCGCACGCCGAACTCGTCCAGCTCTGAGCGAGGGATCTCCCAGCGCTCGGCGATCAGCTCTGCGCTCAGCCCCTGTGGGATCAGGGCGTAGCGATCCATCAGCTCGGGCGGGAACGGGACCCCGGTCTCCTCGGGATGCGCGGCGTTCGAGCCCATCGGAACGCGTCCCATGTGCTCGACGCCACCGGCTATCACGACGTCGTGCACCCCGGCTGCGATCTGGGTGGCGGCGAGGTTGACGGCTTGCTGGGCCGATCCACACTGCATGTCGATCGTGCTCGCGGGCGTCGTCACGGGCAGGCCCGCCTGCAGCCAGGCGTTGCGCGCGATGTTCTGCGACTGCTCGCCGACCTGGGTCACGCAGCCGGCGATCACGTTCTCGACGGCTTCGGGCGCGATGCCCGCGCGCTCGATCACCGCGCTGTAAGACGCACCCAACAGCTCGTTGGGGTGCACGTCGCTGTAGTAGCCCGTCTCGCGCTTGCCGCGGCCGATCGGGGTGCGCGCCGCCTCCACGATCACTGCCTCTCTACCAACTTGCTCACGCATTCTCTGCTCCTCCTCGTCGGACCGCCGCGCGGGCCGGGTCGGTGTCCACGCACCTGCACAAAGCATATCTTGTAGATACAAGATATCACACAGGAGCGTTGTTCTCCCGTCGATGAAGTGGACCACGGAGGCTCGCGGGACCGAAGCACGTCAGGGATGCGTCGGCAGGCCAGCCGCTGCGAGCGCGAGGTCGCGTTCACGACCGACCATCCGCTCGACACCGAGCGTGCAGACACCGAGGCTCACCACGGCGGCCGCGACGATCGCAGTGGCGACCGGCGGGGACAGGACGCCCTCGGCGAGCCCGAGGGAGGCGACGGCGGCCGGGACGCCGAGCTGCGCGCACGCTGCCAGCCCGGCACTCAGCGATCTATGCGTGAGAACGACCGCGGCGATCCGGACGACGACGTTGAGCAGCGCAAGCACCGCCGCTAGCACGAGCATGTCCGGTTGTTCAAAGAGTCCGTGCAGGTCGAGCTGGGTGCCGAGCACCACGAAATAGAGCGGGATGAAGAAGCCATCTGCGACGCCGCGCACCTGTGTGGAAAGGCGTTTGGGGCCGCCGATGAGCGCGACCATCACCCCGGCCCCGAAGCCCGCGATCAGGACGCTCGTCCCGCTCTTCTGAGCCAGCCAGGCAAGGAAGAAGAGGACGAGCAGCGAGAGGCGCAGATCGAGCGCCCAATGGCGCTGCTTTGAGAGCTGGCGCACGTGCGTCACCCACGCACGGCCTCTCAACGTGCGCGCGATGCCCCAGAGCAGCACAACGCCGATGGCGACGAGCGCGCCGCCGAGCGCGGCGTGCAGCGTGCGGGCGGGCTGCAGCACTATTGGGACGGAGAGGATCGTCACGACGTCGGCGATCGTGACCTGCGCCATCACCGCGAGCGCTTCGCTGCCAGTCACATCGGCCTCCTGCAGCGCCGGGAGCAGGACGGCGGCGGACCCCGAGGCGAGCACGACCGCGTATACGGGGGCGTGGGTGGTGCCGGCGAGGGCGGCGGCGAGCAGGCCCGCCGGCACGGCAAGCACCGCGACGATCGCTGCGAGCACCGCCCCGCTGCGCAGCGAGCCTGCGACCCGGGGTTCGCGCAGCGGCAGGTGCATGCCGGCCGTCAGCATCAGCATCGCGAACCCGACCTGGCCGAGAAACGTGATCGTCGCGTTCGCCGGGTCAACGGCGGCGAGCACTTCCGGGCCCACGAGGATGCCGGCGAGGATCTCACCGATCACGACCGGGATGAACCGGCGTCCGCTGGCACCCAACAGCGGACCGCCGAGCCCGGCGAGCACGATTACGGTGAGGGTTCCAAAGGTCAACGTCGCGGAGCCTATGCCGCCGGCGAGCGGGCTGTGGGCGAGCGCACGGTCGCCGAACGCAGGCGCTCGCCGCGGGCGCCGGGCGGATGAACGGCGTCGCCCGCGTGGCTGGAGCAGCAGGGCTTGCGCGCGGGCTCAGTACCATCGAGCCGTGAGCGGCCAGACGGTGCCGGGCGGGGTGGTGCACAAACTGCCCGGAGATCTGCGTGCTGCGCTAATCGCCAATGCGACGGCACTCGATGCCTGGAAGGACATCACGCCCCTGGCACGCAACGAGTTCATCTGCTGGGTCGAGGATGCCAAGCAGCAGACCACGCGAGAGCGGCGCATCCGGCGGACCCGAGAAGAGCTGGAGGAAGGCCAGCACCGACCTTGCTGCTGGCCGGGGTGCAAGCACCGCGAACGCACCGGCAGCTAACGGCGTGGCAGGATGCTCAGTCGCGGGGCGCGGGCTCGGTGGGTCAGCGGCCGGGTCTGGAACCGGAGGGCTCACCACCACTTGCGCTCGAGCGCGCGCTCGGTCCCGCCTGTC
>DASPVR010000016.1:0-13742 GCA_035622255.1 Solirubrobacteraceae bacterium
CGATCCCGCCAGCGAGATCATCCCCGGGATCGGCGCCAAGGAGGCGATCTTCAACCTCAACCTGGCCTTCCTGGATCCCGGTGACTACGCCTTGGCGGCGGACCCGGGATATCCGGTCTACACGGGCGGTCCCTGGCTCGCGGGCGCCGAGCCGGTCCTGATGGCGCTCGACCCCGAGCTGGGGTTCACCCCCGACCTCGGGGCGATCGACGACGAGGTCGCGCGCAAGGCCAAGCTGATGTTCCTCAACTACCCGAACAACCCCACCGGGGCGATCGTGCCCGACGGCTTCTTCGAGCGCGTGATCGACTTCGCGCGGGCCTACGACATCGTGGTCGTGCACGACAACGCCTACTCGGAGATCTCCTACGACGGCTACCGCCCGCCGTCGTTCCTCGCCACGCCGGGAGCCACAGACGTCGGCATCGAGGTCTTCTCGCTGTCCAAGGGTTACAACATGACCGGCTGGCGCTGCGCGGTCGTCGTCGGCAACGCCGAGGCCCTCGAGATCTACTGGCGGCTGAAGACCAATGTCGACTCCGGCATGTTCGAGGCGGTGCAGCTCGCCGCCGTCGCCGCGCTGTCGCCCGACGCCGACGCCGAGGTCGCCTCGATGAACGAGCTCTACCGGCGCCGGCGCGATCTCGTCTGCGACGCGCTGCGGGAGATCGGCGTCGATGTGCATCCCCCGCACGGGACGATCTACGTGTGGGCGCCGGTGCCCGCGGGCTTTGCCAGCTCGGTGCAGTACTGCGAGCACGTGCTCGAGCAGGCGGCCGTCGTGATCTCGCCCGGCGTGATCTACGGTCCCGCCGGCGAGGGTTGGTTTCGCATCTCGCTGACGACCCCCGACGACCGCCTGCTCGAGGCGGTCAAGCGGCTGGGCTCGCTGGCTTGATCGCGCCTCTAGACTGCTTGGTGGATGCGGAAAGGTCGAAACGGCCGCAACGGGCAGACCAGGATGGGAGCCCTGGTGGGGGGCGACGGCGCGCCGGCTCGGGCGCGCCAGCGCGCGTTCTGCATCGCCGCGCTGCCGCACGACGACGACCTGGCAGAGCTCGGCGAGCTGCTGCGCACCGCCGGCGTGGCTGTCGTCGGTGAGCTGCTCCAGCGGCGCGACCACCCGCACCCCAACACCTATCTGGGGCCAGGCAAGGTGCAGGAGGCCAGGGCCGCCGCGCGCGCCTGCGACGCCAACGTGATCGCCTGCGACGACGAGCTCACGCCGCGTCAGGAGCGCAACCTCGAAGAGCAGCTCGGCCTGCCGGTCATCGACCGCACGGCGATCATCCTCGACATCTTCGCCTCCCACGCCCACAGCGCCGAGGGCAAGCTCCAGGTGGAGCTCGCCCAGCTGCAGTACAACCTCGCGCGCATGCGCGGCCTGTGGAGCCACCTCGAGCGGCTCGGCGGGGGGATCGGCACGCGCGGCCCGGGCGAGACGCAGATCGAGACCGACCGGCGCCTCGCGCGCGACCGGATCGCCACACTGCGCCGGCGCCTTGAGCAGGTCAAGCGCGCGCGCGCCGTGCAGCGCGCCGAGCGCGAGCGGACGACGCTGCCGACGCTCGCCGTCGTCGGCTATACGAACGCGGGCAAGTCGACGCTGCTCAACGCGCTCACCGGCGCCCAGGCGGATGTGCGCGATCGCCTGTTCCACACGCTCGATCCGATGACGCGCACGCTCGCGGGCACGAAGACGGGCGAAGAGCAGGCGAGCAACGGCGCCGCCGGCGACGAGAGCTCCGAGCCTCTGGCCCGGTCCGGGCGGCCGTGCCTGGTCACCGACACGGTCGGGTTCATCAGCAAGCTGCCGCACGAGCTCGTCGACGCCTTCGCCGCCACGCTGCAGGAGACGCGCCGCGCCGACCTGCTCGTGCACGTGCTCGACGCCTCGCAGCCCGAGGAGCGAGCCGAGAGCATGCGGGGCGCCGTCGAGCAGACACTGCAGGAGATCGGGGCGGGCGATCGCCCGCAGCTGCTCGTGCTCAACAAGGTCGACCTCCTCGACACGCCCTCCAACGGGCGCGCGCAGGGGGGGATGTCGGGCGAGGAGCGTCGCAGCGAGCTGCGCCTGTGCCATCCCGGTGCGGTGCTCGTCAGCGCCCGGACCGGCGAGGGCCTCGGGCCGCTGCGCGCGCGCATCGACGCGGAGCTCTCGCGCGGGCTGCGCAGCGTCGAGCTGCTCGTCCCCTACGCCGACGGCGGCAGCCTCGCCGAGCTGCACGCGCTCGCCGGCGAGATCACTCGCGAGGACACCCCCGACGGGGTGCGCGTGCACGCGCTGCTGCCCGCGCACCTGGTGGATCGCTTCGAGCGCTTCACCGCCGTCGCCGCCTAGCGACGGCGCGCTAGCGATCGTCGCCGCTGCCCGACAGCACCCCGCGGCGCTGGCGCGAGCGCAGCTTGTCTAGGTTCTCCGCGGCAATCTGCTCGAGCTCGAGCCCCAGCTCGCTGGCGAGCTGGGCCACGTACCAGAGCACGTCCCCCAGCTCCTTGGACATCGCCCCGCGGCGCGCATCGCCGATCTCTCCGCCGTCGTCGCGGATCGCCTTCTTGACGTGCTCTGCGACCTCGCCCGCCTCGCCGGCCAGGCCGAGTGCCGGATAGGACAGCCACGCCGCGCGCGGGTACTCGGCCGTGCGCCGCGACAGGCGCTGGTAGTCGGCGAGCTCCACTGCGCGATCCTAGGCTCCGACCCCGGCGGCGGCGAGCGCCGAAGCTGCACTTTGCGCGCGCGCATGGCGACGATCCGATCGGCTCAGACCCCCGCGGCGCGGCGCGCGCTCAGATGCGCCTCGCGCTCCAGCGCGTCGTCGAGCGGCGCGAGGCCGGGGGCGCCTAGTCCCAGCGCGCGCTCGATGAGCCAGTCGGCAAACCACGTGTTCTTCGGCAGCAGCGGGCCGTGGAGGTAGGTGCCGATCACGCTGCCGGCGACAGCGCCCTCGTGTCCCGAGTGTCCATCGTTGCCGTGACCCGAGAGCACGCGCCCAAGCGGCCTGGCCGCGGCTCCGAGGTAGGTGCGCCCGCCGTGGTTCTCAAAGCCCGCGAGCACACCGCCATCGCCGCCCGCAGCCGGCGCGTGGCCGATCAGGTCGACCTCGATCGCCACGTTTCCGATCAGCCGCTTGCCGGGCTCGCGCACGGTGCGCACGTCGAGCAGGCCGACGCCCTCGATCTGCTCGTCGTCGAGCGCGTAGGCGTGACCGAGCAGCTGGTAGCCCCCGCATACGCCGAGCACGATCGCCCCGCGCTCGGCGGCGGCGTGCAGTGGGTCGCGCTTGGTCTCGAGCAGGTCGCCCGCGCACAGGCGCTGGTCGCGGTCCTGGCCGCCGCCGAGGTAGAAGAGGTCGTGCGCGTGGGCGTCGAGCGGCTCGCCCAGCCCGCTCGCGTGAAGCTGAAAGCCGATGCCACGCCACCCACAGCGTCGCTGGAGCACGATCAGGTTGCCGCGGTCGGCGTAGATGTTCATCAGGTCGGGGTAGAGTGCGCACACGCGCAGCGTGCGCGCGGGAGGGGAGGGGGCGTCGCTCACGACCACGCCGCGCCGGCCTCGCCGTGTGCCACGAGCAGCTCGCGCAGCGACAGCATTGCCGTGTAGGTGGGCAGCGCGAACAGCGGCGCGCCGTCCTGCGACGCGGCGCCGGCGGGCCGATCGGCGGCGGCGCGTCGCAGCGCAGGCTCAAGCTCGGGCTCGAGCGTGATCCTGTCGGTGTCGACCCCGGCGTACTTCAGGCGCAGCGCGAGCTCGGCGGCGCGCGTGCCCGCACATGTAGCGCGGCGGATGCGCCCCGCCAGCAGCTCGAAGTCGGCGTCCCAGATCCACGACACGTCGCGCCCATCGGCGATGCCGTCGTTGAGGATGCCGAGCACGTCGTGCTGACCGGGCTCGAGCACCAGCGTGCGCAGGACCTCGTTGGCCCCGGCGGGGTTCTTCACGAGCAGGATCCGCAGCTCGCGCCCAAGGCGGGGCGCGCCGTCGCGGCGATCGCCCGACCGCAGCGGAGCGAGCGTGACGGTCTCGGCGCGACCGAAAGCGGCCCTGCTGGCGCGCAGCCCGGCCGCGATGCTCTGCATGCCCACGTCGAGTGTCGTCGCCAGCGCGGCCGCGGCGAGCGCGTTGTAGACGTTGTACAGCCCCGGCAGCGCGAGCTCGATCGCAGCTTCCCCGGCCGGGGTGTGCAGCGTGAAAGAGCTGGCGCGCACGCCCCTGAGCGTGACGTCGGTGGCAAACACCTCGGGAGCCGGCCTGGCCTGTCCGCAGCCAGGGCAGCGATAGCGGCCCAGATGCCCCAGGTAGACGACATCGAAAACGTAGGGCTCGCCACAGCGCCGGCAGTGCTTCGCGTCGGCCGCATGGGCCATGTCGGGCAGCGCGAGCGAGTCGTCCTGCACACCGAAGTAGAGAACGCCCGGGCGGTCGCGACCCAGGTCGGCGATCAGCGGATCATCGGCGTTGAGCACCGCCTGGGCCTCGCGGGCGGGGCCCTCGTGCAGCGCCCTGTCCCAGCGTTGCGCGATGCGCTCGAGCTCCCCGTAGCGGTCGAGCTGGTCGCGGAACAGGTTGCCGAGCGCGACAACGCGCGGGTGGAGCTGCGCCGCCACGCTGTCCAGCCACAGCTCGTCGACCTCGAACAGGCCGAGCTCGCCCCGTATCCGCCCCCCACTGCGGGCGGCGAACAGCAGCTCGGTCGCGACCCCGCCAGCCATGTTCGCGCCGGCGCGATTGTGCACCAGCTCGATGCCCGCGTCGACGAGAATCGACGCGGCCATCGCTGCGGTTGTCGTCTTGCCGTTGGTTGCCGATATGAGGGCGCTGCCGCGACGCAGACGCGCCCCGAGGGCACCGATCGCGCCCGGGTCGATCCTCATCAGCACCTTGCCCGGCAGGCTCGTCGCGCCGCCGCCGCGCATGCGCGAGAGTGCCCCGACCGCGCGTGCCAGGGCAAGCTCGGCGCCGAGCGCGCGGCTCATCGCGCCGGTCGGGGAACGTCCGCCGCGGGCGCTCGCTCGACCGCGCGCGCACCCTGGGGAACAGCCACCGCCGGTACGGGGGCCCCGAACGGCCCGCCTGCGCCCGCGGCGCCCGCGATCAGCTCGACGCGCTTGGCGGTGCGTTCGGCGGGTACGAGCACGCGCACCGCAGCAGCCAAAGCGCGTACCCGCACCGGCAGCGCGCTGACCGGATCGCCGTCCGCATACAGGGTGAACGGGCGGTCCGCCGAGATCTCGAGCTCACGGGCGCGAAACACGTGCACCCAGCTCAGGCCCAGGTGGGCTCCCAGGAATACGCGCGGCACGTTGCTCAGCAGCCGCAGCCGGCTGACGTGCTCGATCGCGACGACGTCGAGCAGACCGTCGTCGAGCAGCGCATGGGGAGCGAGACGCATCCCTCCACCGTAGGCCCTGGAGTTGGCCGCGGCCACCGAGTAGCCCGTGATCGTGTGACGCGCGCCCGGCGGGTCGAGCTCGATCTCGAAGCGCACGCGCCGCCAGCGCGGCAACGCGCGCAGCATTGCGTATGCGTAGACCAGCCCTCCCCAACGTGGTGATGCCTCGTTTGCGATCCGGTTCGTGTCACTGTCGAGGCCCACCGACGCGATGCCCACGAACGTCCGCCTGCCCGAGGGCGTGGGGCTCGAGGGGGTGGGACGGATCTCGCCCACATCCATCTTGCGCGCGACGCCGTGGGCGATCGTGGCACAGGCTGCGAGCGGGTCGCTTGGGATGCCGAGCACGCGGGCGAGGTCGTTGCCACGCCCGGCGGGTAGTACGCCAAGCACCGCGTCAGGCACGTCCCGCACTGCGTCGGCCACGAGACCAACCATGCCATCGCCGCCGAGCACCGCGACGATCTCGCCGCCCAGCGCGGCCTGGCGCGCGAGCGCCCGCGATCGCTCCGTGCCCTCGGCGTTGACGGCGCGGACCTCCAGCCCGTGTGCCGCAAGCGTCTGCGCAACCGGGTTCGCGACCCGGCCAGCCTTCCCGCCGCCCGCGGCCGGGTTGACGATCACGCAGACACGCACGGCCACCGCGGCAAGCGTAGTGTGCGCTCGCGCACGACGTGCCGTGGCCGACGCGGCGAAGGATGGAGCGGCAGCGCGGCGCTAGCGCCCGGCAGCGGTCGCGCGAGCTCGCCGGCGCCGCCCGATCGCGAAGACGACGACGAGCGCGGCGATCGCGACGAACAGGCCGAGCAGGATCCCGGGGGCCAGCCCGAGACCGCCGAAGGGAAGCGACACGAGCTCGACGATCCCAAGACCGAGGGCGATCAGCGCCATGATCAGCAGGAGGATCAGCAGGATCCCGCGCACGCGCGCGAGGATGCCCGCGGACGCCGGCGGCGCCAGCAGCCCCATCGCCCGCAGAGCGAACATCTGGCGCCCGCTCGGCGGCGCCTGTCCGAGGCGCTCGACGGCGTGCTTGAGATCGCCGGCACGACGTTCAGCCAGCGCCAGCGACGCGTCCGCCATCCGGCGCAGCTGCATGCGTTCCTGCGGGCGTGCGGCGGTGATCGCGCGTTGGAAGTAGTCGCGCGCCTTGTCCGGTTCGAAGCGCTCGGAGGCGCGCGACCCGAGGATGGCGAGGGCGGCCGACTTGTACTTGGTCTCGGCCTCGAGCTCCTCGTCGGAGCGCTGCTCGAGCGCCTGGATGGCCGCCATCGCCCCCCGCTGCTCGATGCGAATCTGGCGCTGCTTGGGAGCCATCGCGCGCAATTCTACGATCAGGCGCCTCCGAAGGGGGACAGCCGCAGAACCCGGGCCCTGGGCGCCGAGCAACGCGGGCGCTATGCTCGCGAAGTGTCCGGGGAGCGTAGACAGCATCGACTTCGCAGGCGGCAGCTGAGCAGGCCTGCCGCGCTTGGCTGGTGCGTGGCGGTCGTGGCGCTGGCCGCCGGCTGCCTGGCCCCCGCCGCGCTCGCGGCCTCGGCCGCCGCCAACGGCAACGGCAACGGCAACGGCAACGAGTTCAACCAACTCCTCCAGAGCCAGCAGGCGACGCCGACGACCACCGCCACGACTTCAACCTCCTCCTCGGAAGCCTCGACGTCCAACTCGAAAACGCTCGTTTTCGGCGCGCTCGGACTGGCAGTCGTGCTGCTCGTGGGGATCGGCTACGTGATCGCGCGCGACGCGCGCAAAATCGCCCCCGCGGGGGAGCCCCACGGTGGCGAAAGCGCCTTCACGCGCGACCCCGCCGTGCAGCTTCGCAAGCGACGCGCCAAAGCCAAGGCTGCGCGCCGCCAGCGCAGGCGCAACCGTTAGCTGTAGGGGCGACCGCGCCCGCCGACGCGAGCGTGGCGTCTGGGACGCGCGCCGACCCGCACGCGCGCGGGGGCGTCGAGCGCCGCCCCGCCGTGGGGGCCGCGCGGGCGCGGACCAGGCCCGAGCGGTGGGCGGTGCGGGTGAGGGTCGAGCGGGCCGCCCGGCAGCGCGCGGCTGCCGCCATCGTCTTCCGCCGACGTCGGCGCCTGCGCGCTGCGCATCGCCGCGTCGTCACGGAACGGGATCCAGAACATGAGCGCGGCGATGGGCAGCTTGATCAGCCCGAGCAGCGCGATCATCACCCACAGCGACATCTCCGTAGCGATGCTACTACTGGCCCGGTGGCGTCCGGGGTCGATGCACAGCTGCAGGTCCTGGCCGGCGAGGTCAGCGACTGCCGGCGCTGCCCGCGACTGGTCGCCTGGCGAGAGCAGGTGGCGCGCCAGCGACGCGCCTCCTTCGCGCGCGAGCGCTACTGGGGACGGCCGCTGCCAGGCTTCGGCGACCCGCGGGCGCGTCTGCTCGTGCTCGGTCTGGCGCCAGCCGCGCACGGGGCAAACCGCACTGGCAGGATTTTCACCGGCGATCGCTCGGGCGATTTCCTGTTCGCCGCGCTGTGGCGCAGCGGCTTCGCCAGCCAGCCCACCTCGACGTCCCGCGATGACGGGCTCAGGCTGAGCGACGCGCGGATCACGGCGGCGGTGCGCTGCGCACCGCCCGCCAATCGGCCCACGCCCCGCGAGCGCGAGACCTGTATGCCCTGGACGCAGCGCGAACTGGCGCTGCTCCCATGCGTTCGCGTGCTCTTTTGCCTGGGAGCGTTCGCCTGGGACGCCGCAGTGTTGCTGCTCGCTCGCGTAGGGGATTCGACAGCCCCGGCACCGCGGCCGCGGCCGCGCTTTGGCCACGGCGCCGAGTTCGCGGTCAGCGACTACACGCTCATCGGCTGCTACCACCCCAGCCAGCAGAACACGTTCACGGGCAAGCTCACCGACGACATGATCGACGCCGTTCTCGCGCGTGCGCGTGAGCTGATCGACTGCCAGGACGCTGGCTGGTCTCGGGCGCGATGATGAAGCGCTTCGGGGTCGACACGCTGCGTTTGGACGAGGTCGAGCCCTCGCCGGAGTCTCCCGCGGGCGCCACCGGCCGCGCGTCGGCGCACAGCCGAGGGGTCAGATCATCGGCTGGCAGCGACAACACCTCAACGACTTGGTTGACATAACATGCATTATCGAGCGTAGGTGCGCTGCCGGGTTGTTCTCACACGACGACGCGTTCACGTTTGCGCTGACATACGGCAGCCAAGCGCAATGGGTTCAGAACGTGCTCCGGGCGGGGCGATGCGAGCTCATGACGCGCGGAAGGACATACACGCTGACCAATCCCGAAATCTTCCGCGACGAGGCACGGCGTTCTGTCGCAGCGGTAGCGCGGCCGATGCTCAGGCTCGTCGACGCGGCGGACTTCATGCGGATGACGCGGCCGGCCCGAGACTGATCGCTATCGATCAGTTCGAGCGCGCACCCCGCTGCCAGGCTGCCAGGCCGATGCCGAGCAGGATGCCGACTGCCGCCACGAGCGCGACGCTGCCAAGGACGCTCGCGTGAAGCAGTTCCCCAAGGCCAAGCCCCACGAGAACGGCAATGACCAGGAGTGGGATCTGCTGCTTCCCGGTCATGCGGCAACTGTCGACGGCATACGGCTGCCCTCTCTGGTGTGCATCTTGTGCTGCGATCCCGCCGCCCTGCCGCGGCGGGATCGCCCTGTATGTGCGTGCGGTTAGGACGCGGCCACGCGCGCGTCGGCGCCGACGAACTCCAGCAGCGCCTTGTTGAGCTGGAGCGTGTGCGTCCAGGCGATCGCGTGCGGTCCGCCTTGGATCGTCACCAGCTCCATGTCCTTGATGAGACCCGGCAGGCGCTTGGCGGTCTTGTCGTAGGGCAGCACGCGATCGGCATCGCCGTGGATGACGAGCATCGGGACGTCGATCTTCGCGAGGTCCTCGCGGAAGTCGGTCTGCCACGTCGGGATGCACGCGACCGTCGCGATCGCGGAGGCCCCGACGGCGATGTTCCAGCTGGCCTGGAAGGCCTGGTCGCTGACGAGCGTTCCACGGTACTGGTCGAAGTTGTAGAAGTTCTCGAGGAAGCCCTTCATCCAGACCGGGGCGTCGGCCTTCGCTTCCTTGATGAAGCCCTCGAAGAGACTCGCCGGCAGGCCCTCGGGGTTGTCATCGGTCTGCAGCACGAACGGGGGGATCGGAGACACGAGCACGCCGCGCGCGACGCGCCCCGAGCCGTACGTGCCGAGGTAGCGCGTGACCTCGCCGGTGCCCATCGAGTGCCCCACGAGCGTCGCGTCCACGAGGTCGAGGTCGTCCATCAAAGTCGCGAGGTCCGCAGCGAAGGTGTCGTAGTTGTAGCCGGTCGTGGGCTGGCTCGATTTGCCGAACCCGCGCCGGTCGTAGGTGATCACGCGATGGCCTGCCTCCAACAGAACGGGGACCTGCTTGTCCCAAGCCCGCCCGCTGAGCGGGTAGCCGTGAATCAGCACCACGGGTGATCCCGAGCCGTGATCCTCGTAAAAGAGGTTGATCGTTCCAGAGTTCTCTTCGCCGACTCTGACGTAGGGCATGACGCTCCTTCGGTTGGGGTTGCCGCTCCGGCCTGCCTGCGGTCGGACTCGTGAGCGAGCCGTCGAGGGCGTCATCTGTCCCTCGCCAAGCAGCCGGGTCGACACGGTCGAGGGCCCGTGGCTTGCAATCCTCCCACAGCGGCTCGGCCGGGGCTCGCTGCTCGTGCCCTACGGCACCAGCACCGTCCGCTCGCCAGGCCTGTCGGGCTCGAGCCAGACCCGTTCGACGTCTGCGAGCGGCACGCAGTTCGGCCTCACGCCGAGCGTTCCGGCATCGATCTCGCCGATCAGCGAGGGCAGCTCTGCGAGGTACGCGCCCGCGGAGACGGCGCCCTGTCCGGTGCCCTGCACGCGCAGGTTGGCCGAGCGCAGGGCCACCGAGGGCAGCTCGATCGTGGGACCGGCGACCGCGCCGATCTGGATCCAGTCGAGCGCGCGGCTGCGGTCTGAGCGCGCCATCAGCAGCGCCATGATCGCGCGCTGCGCAGGCTCACCCCAGAGGTAGTCGATCACGATGTCGACATCGGCGGCGGCATCGGCGAGCGCCGTGGCCGTGGCGTCGGGGTCATTTGTGAGCGCCACCACGGCATCGGCGCCGATCGACGCGAGCGCGGCGAGGCGGACGGGGTCGCGTCCTGCGCCGGTCACCCGTCCGGCGCCGAGCCGCTTGGCGACCTGGACGGCCATCGTCCCAGCGTTGCCCGTGGCTCCCAGCACGAGAACGTTCTGCCCCGCCTGGAGCGGGACCCGGCGCCGCAGCGCCACCCACGACGACATCGCCGGGTTCATCGCGGCGGCCACCCTCGCCGCGTCCGCGCCGTCGGGCAGCTCGAGCGACCGGCGCACGTCGACGAGCGCCCGCTCCGCCATCGTGCCGAGCACATCGTCGGCGGCCATGAAGTAGATCCGCTGGTCGTCGTCCCGGCGGCCGAAGCCGTCGATCCCGGGGATCATCGGCAGCGTGCTGCTGCTCGTGTAGTGGCGCCCGCGCGCCCCGCTCCGCACGCGCGGGTGCAGGCCGACGGCGAGCACGTCGACGACGATCTGCTCGGCGCCGGCGGGCGCCGGCACGTCGAACTCCTGGTAGTGAGGCGGCTCGTCGAAGCTCGTGACCACTGCTGCGTGCATCTCTGCCATGTTCCTCCGTTCGCTCGCATCGCGCGATGTAGTGACATCGCGGCGATTCTGCCCCGCTGACAGCGAGCGACCGCAAGGCTCTCACGCGGCTGCTCAGCCGGACGCTGATCGCCCACGCCGCGGCACACGCCGTCGACCTGCTCGCCACGGACGATTCGCATGCACCGGAAAGCAGGTCCCGCCCTGAGAAATCTTTTGGTATGTCATAATATTTTTCCATGGCGACCAAGGAGCCGCTGCGTTCACAGGCTGTCGAGGATTACTCCAAGGCGATCTACTCACTGCAGTCGCACAGCGACGAGCCGGTGTCGACGAACGCACTGGCCGAGCGCCTGGGGATCACGCCGGGGTCGGTTTCGGCGATGCTGCACAAGCTCGACGAGCTCGGGCTGATAGACCACGTCCCCTATCGCGGCGTGCGCCTCACGCCCGACGGGCGGCGGCTGGCGCTGGAGGTGATCCGCCACCACCGGCTGCTCGAGAGCTTCCTCGCCGACGCGCTGGGCATGCCCTGGGATCGCGTGCACGCCGAGGCCGAGGTGCTCGAGCACGTGCTCTCCGAGGACCTCGAGGCGCTGATCGCGGCCAAGCTCGGGCATCCCACGGTCGACCCCCACGGCGATCCGATACCGAGCGCCGACCTCACGCTCGAGGAACACAGCACTCGCTCGATGGACGATCTGCAGCCCGGCGACCGGGGTGTGTTCGTGCGTGTCTCCGACGCCGACCCCGAGATGCTCCGCTACCTGGCCGGCCGAGGAATCTCGCCCGGCGATCGCTTCGAGGTTCGCGAACGACAGCCCTTCGGCGGCCCTCTGTTCGTGCTCTTCGGCGAGCACGAGCACGCGCTCGGCGGGCTGCTGGCGCAGGCGATGCGCGTCGAACCGCTCGACGGGCTAGAGGAATGGCGGCGCGACCCGCTGCGGGAGCTGCTCGGCGATGGCGACGACGATGGCGACTGAGCTCGCCCACTCCCCCCCGCTCGCGCGTCCACCGCTGAGCGAGGAGGACTCGGCGCGCTCGCAGGATCGCGCGCGCGTCGAGCGCGCGCGGACACACAGCAAGCGCTGGCGGCTCTTGTGGCTGCTCGTGGGACCGGGCATCCTCGCGATGCTCGGCGAGAACGACGGCCCGAGCATGATCGCCTACGCCGCCGACGGCGCCCAGTACGGGCTGGGGATGTTCGTGCCGTTCATCCCGGTGCTGTTCGCGATGGCGTTCGTCTGCCAGGAGATGTGCATGCGCATCGGCGCGGTCACCCACCGCGGCTACGGCGAGCTCGTCCTGCAGCGCTTCGGGCGTGCCTGGGGCTGGTTCGGCGCGATCGACCTCAGCCTCACGAACCTCGTCACGCTGATCGCCGAGTTCGTCGCGATCCGCGTCGGGCTGGCGTTCTTTCATCTCGGCCCCGGCGTCGCCGTCGCGCTCGGCCTCGTCTTGGTCATGTTCACGCTCAGCGGCGGGCGCTACTGGCGCTGGGAGCGGATCGTGCTCGGGATGGCGCTCTTCAACGGCCTGTTCCTCGTGTCCGCGATCCTCGCCGAGCCGGACCTCGGACAGATCGCCCGCTCAAGCGAATTCGTGTCGGGCTCGGGCGGCAGCTTCAACACGCTGCTGCTGCTGGTCGCCTCCACGGTCGGCGCCACGGTCACGCCCTGGATGATCTTCTTCCAGCAGAGCGCCTCCGCCGACAAGGGCATGACCCCCCGTGACCTGGGCCACGGTCGCTGGGACACCGCGCTCGGCGCCGTGCTCGCGACGATCTTCGGGCTCGGCGCGCTCGTCGTCGGCGCCACGCTGCTGACCCACGACGGCGCCGGCATCCAGGGATTCGCCGGAGCCGGCTTCCCGCAGGCGCTCGAGCACATCGCCGGGCGCGCGAGCGCGCTGACGTTCGCGCTCGGTCTGATCGAGGCGGGCGCAGTCGCGATCCTCACGATCTCGGCCAGCACGGCATACGCGGCCGGCGAATGCATCGGCGTGTCGCACAGCTTCAACACGTCACCGCGCAACGCCGCGGTGTTCTACACCGCCAACGTGCTCGGCGCGCTGGTCGCGGGTGCGATCATCCTCATCCCCGGCGCGCCGCTGCTCTCGATCGCCCTGAACGCGAACGTGCTCGCGACCGTGCTGCTCCCGGTGAGCCTGACGTTCATGGTGATGCTCGCAAACGACCGGCTGCTGATGGGTCGCTGGGTCAACGGGCGCCTAATCAACGCGATCGGGATCTCGGTGATCGCGTTCGTGGCCATCTGCGGCACCGCCTACGGTGTCGACTCCTTCCTACAGAGCGTCCACGTGATCGCGGGTTGACACGATGAGGCTGCCGCGTCTCGACAGGCCACACCCGCGCCCGATCCCCGAGCGCGAGGTTCAGCCGCAGGAGCGCTACGAGGACGAGCTGATCATGAGCCTCGAGCGCGACCAGTTCGTCGCCGAGACCTCGCGGCCGCTGCCCCGCGCGGCGCTCTCGCGGGGCGTCGTCGCGGCGCTGTGGGGACTTCGCATCTTCGTGACGGTCGTAGGCGCGATGGTCGTCTACACGTTCGTCTACCAGCTGCACTAGTACTACTTTGTTAGGTTCACTCATTCTGGCGGTGGCGGTGAAGTGAGAAGTGGTGGAGGTCGACGGGCCGCCGACAGGTTTGGCAGCGACCGGTGAAGCACTTGAGGACGGGCTGCAGGACGAGCACCGCGCGTGGC
>DASPVR010000017.1:0-33424 GCA_035622255.1 Solirubrobacteraceae bacterium
GTCGGGCGCAGCCAGCCGCCCGAGCTCAACCACAAGCTCGACGGCTCCCCGGGGTCGCTGTACGACGTCTACATCCCGAAGGGCATGACCGCCGAGAACGTCACCGAACGCTGCAACGTCAGCCGCGAGGCCCAGGACGAATGGGCCGTGATCTCCCAGTCGCGGGCGGTCGCCGCCGTGCAGAGCGGTCACTTCGCCAAAGAGATCGTGCCCGTGACCGTGCCGGCTCATACCGAGACCGACAAGGAGGGCAACGAGGTCGAGCTCCCCGAGACCGTCGTCAGCAATGACGACGGCCCACGGCCCGGGACCACGATGGAGGTGCTCGCCAAGCTCAAGCCCGCCTTCAAGGAGGGCGGCTCGGTCACCGCGGGCAACTCGTGTCCGCTCAACGACGGGGCCGCGGCGCTCTTGATCATGAGCGACGAGAAGGCGGCCCAGCTAGACCTCCAGCCGCGCGCGCGCATCATCGCGTCGACCGTCGCCGCCATCCGCCCCGAGATCATGGGCCTCGGTCCGATCCCGGCGATCCAGAAACTGCTCGCCGACACCGGCATGAAGATGAGCGACATCGACGTGGTCGAGATCAACGAGGCGTTCGCGGCCCAGATCGTGCCCTGCAAGCAGGATCTCGACATCGACGAGGAGAAGCTCAACCCGTTCGGCGGCGCGATCGCGCTCGGTCACCCCTTCGGCATGACCGGCGCGCGCATCATGACGACGCTGCTCAACGACCTCGAGACGCGCGACCAGACGCTCGGCATCGAGTCGATGTGCGTCGCCGGCGGCCAGGGGATGGCGATGCTCGTCGAACGCCTGAGCTAGCTGTAGTCCCTGAGCACGTCCTGGCCCGCTCCGGGCCGGCCGCCCGCAGCTTTGCTAGCGCGGCGCCATGCGCAGCGCGCCGTCGAGCCGGATGGTCTCGCCGTTGAGCATGCGGTTCTCGACGACGTGACAGGCGAGCTGGGCGTACTCGGCCGGTTGGCCCAGACGCTGGGGATAGGGGACGCCCGCGCCGAGCTTGTCGCGCGCCTCCTGGGGCAGCGCGGCGAGCAGCGGCGTGTCGAACAGCCCCGGGGCGATCGTGTTCACGCGGATCCCGTACTGGGCCAGATCGCGGGCCGCCGGCAGCGTCATCCCGACCACGCCGCCCTTTGAGGCCGAGTAGGCGATCTGGCCGACCTGGCCCTCGAAGGCGGCCACCGATGCCGTGTTCACGCACACGCCGCGCTCGCCGTCCTCCAGCGGCTGGTTGGCGATCATCGCGCTGGCCGCCAGGCGCATCAGGTTGAACGTGCCGACCAGGTTGATCGCGATGATCGTCTCGAACGGCAGCAGCGGGTGCGGCCCCTTGGAGCCGGCGACCTTCTGCGCCCAGCCGGTGCCCGCGCAGGCCATCGCGATGCGCACGCCGTCCTCGGCGGCGCCCGCACGGTCGACGGCGGCCTGTACCTGGTCCTCCTCGCGCACGTCGCAGGCGACGAATGCGATGCCGAGCTCAGCGGCGAGCGCCTCGCCCTTCTCGGCGTTTACGTCGGCGATCGTCACGACCGCCCCGCGCGCGTGAAGCGCGCGCGCCGTCGCCTCGCCGAGCCCCGACGCGCCGCCGGAGACGATTGCCGCTGAGCCCTCGATCCGCACAGCTGCGCTGGCGCTAGGAGAGCTCGGCGCGCCGCGACAGCGTGAGCGCGAACAGCCCGTCGGGATCGGTCAGCCAGCGCACGAGCGACAGCCCCGCCGTCGCGAGGTCGCCCTCGAGGCGCTCGGGGGTGAACTTCGCGCTGATCTCGGTGCGCAGCTCCTCGCCGGCGTCGAAGTGCACGCAGAGGTCCAGCTCGCGCACGAGCGTCGTGTGCTCGCGGCGGGACCGCAGCCGCATCTCGATCCACTCGTGCTCGCGATCGAACAGCGCCACGTGCTCGAAGTCGTCGGGGTCGAAGTCGGCGTTGAGCTCGCGGTTGAGCACGCGCAGCACGTTGCGGTTGAACTCCGCGGTAACCCCCTGCGCGTCGTCGTAGGCCGCCTCGAGCACGTTGGGGTCCTTGACCAGGTCGGTTCCCATCAGCAGGTGGTCACCGGGTCCGAGCAGATGCGCGATCTCGCGCAGCACGCGGCGGCGGCTGCCTGGCGGGAAGTTGCCGATCGTGCCACCGAGGAAGGCGACGATGCGTGGCCCGGTGGCGGGGGGGACGCGGTCGAGATGTCGCTCGAAGTCGCCGATCACCCCGTGCACTTCGAGGCCCGGGTACTCGCCGGTGAGCTCGCGCGCGCAGGCGCGCACCATGCTCTCGGTCACGTCGACGGGCACGTAGCGCCGCAGCGTGCCGGCGGTGTGCAGCGCATCGAGCAGCACGCGCGTCTTGGCGGCGGTGCCCGAGCCGAGCTCGACGAGCTCGACGGCCGCGGTCAGCCGCGCGATCTCGTCCGCCGACTGCGTCAGGATCGTGCGCTCGGCACGGGTCGGGTAGTACTCGGGCAGCTCGCAGATGCGGTCGAACAGCTCGGCGCCGCGCGAGTCGTAGAAATGCTTGGGCGGGAGCTCCTTGAACGGGCGCGTGAGCCCGTCTAGCACGTCCTCGGCGAGCGAGCGCTCCTCGGCCTCGCCAAGGTGCGACTCGATCCGGATCGCCGGCTTCTCGAGCGCCTCGCTTGTCGTCAGCGGCTCCATCAGGCCTCCCAGTCGGCTGGCACGCTAGCGCAGATCGCGCCGCGCATCGTCGCCGACCGCTCAGCCCGGATCTGTGGCCAGGCGCAGACCCGCGAATATCTGCCGACGCTCGGGCAGGTCCCAGTTGCGGAACGTGAGCGTGCCCACGCGCGGATGCGTCGCCCACGAGCCGCCGCGCAGCACGCGGTAGGCGTCGCCGAAGAAGACCTCCGAGTACTCGCGGTAGGGGTGGGCGGTGAACCCCGGGTAGCCACCGAAGCACGTCGATGTCCACTCCCACACCCGCCCGATGTCGCGTAGTGGGCTGTCGGGCAGGCGCGCGGCCCGCTCCCACTCGGCCTCTGTCGGCAGGCGCGCGCCGCGCGCGCGCGCGAACGCGTCAGCCTCATACCAGCTGACGTGGCACACGGGGGCGTCGGGGTGCGCGGCCGCGATCGATGGGTCCTGCGCGACCTGCTGCTGCTGTCGCCAGGCCCATCCCCGGGGCGACCACAGCTCGGGACGCCCGTAGCCTCCCTCGGCGGCGAAGCGCATCCACATCCCTGCCGTCACCGGCTGGCGCGCGATCTGAAAGGCGCCCAAAGTGAGCGCGTGCGCCGGTCGCTCGTTGTCGTATGAGAACTGTCCCGAGGGCGCGCCCATCTCAAACGTCCCGGCCGGGACGTCGAGCCACGCCTGCGCGTCGGCCAGGGTGGGCGGGCCCTGCAGCGGGCGGCCAGCCGCCTTTCGGTCCTCGTCGGCGAGCAGCCCGGCGAGCGCGAGCGTCTGGCGCATCGTCTCGGTGTGCTGCAGCTCGTGGCGCCGCACCATCTCGTAGATCACGCCGTCGCCCAGCCCGCGCCCGGTGATCACCTCGATGCTGCGTGCCCGCACCTGCTCGAGGTAGGCGAGCGCGTCGTTGACGCCGAGCGCGTCGATCTCCCCGCGCACGGCTCGCGGTGTCTCGAACGCGTCGTAGGAGGCCGCGAGCTCTGGGCGCAGCAGCGCACGCTCGCCGTGGCGATGCACGAGCCACAGGTCCTCGTAGGCCGCGATGTGCCCGAGGTCCCACACGAGCGGGCTCATGATCGGCGAGTGCACGCGCGTCAGCAGCTCCTCGCCGAGCGGCGCCACCAGCGCGAGCGTCCTCGCACGCACCTCGTCGAGCTCGGCCAGGGCCTGCTCCGGGCTCGGCACGGTGCTGCTCGCGGTGGTCGCAGGCGCGGTGGCCATAGGACTCCGGCTACTGTATGACCTCGCGTGCCGGTCGCGGCGCAACCGCGGTCGCGGCACGCGCACGGCGCCGCGCGTCGAGTCACGCGCGAGGCCGCCGGCCGATCGGCGCAGCGCGACGGTCGATCAGTGTCTCGGCGCCGGCGGACAGGCCGCGTCGTCGACGATCACCGTCAGGCGCTCGCGGGCCAGCAGGCTCGCCGGGACGTGCTCTGTGGGCTGGGCGAGCATCGCGCTGACAGCGTCGGCCTTGCTCGCGCCGGTCGCGAGTAGCAGGCAGCGTCGCGCCGCGCGCAGGACTGCGAGGCTGAGCGTGATGCGCTCCGGCGGCGGCTTGGGCGAGTCGCTCACGCCCAGACACAGCTCGCCCTCGTCGGCCCGCAGCGTCGCGGCGCCCGGGAACAGCGAGGCCACGTGACCGTCGGGGCCGATGCCGAGCACGATCAGGTCGAGCACGGGCAGCGCCCCGTCGTGGCCGAGCGGCGCATGCTCGTTCAGCGCGCGCGCATAGCGCGCCGCGCCGTCGGCGGGGCCGAGCTCGCCCTCCATGCGGTGGACGCGCTCGGGCGCGATCGCGGCCGGACCGAGCAGCGTGTCTGTCACCATCCGGAAGTTGCTGTCGGAGTCCTCGGGATCCACGCAGCGCTCGTCCGCAAACCAGATCTCGACGTCGTCAAAGCCGTCGAGCTCATGGGCGAGCAGCTCGTAGGTTCGCCGGGGGGTGTTGCCGCCGCTCAGCGCAGCGTGTGCGACGCCGCGTGCGTCGCGAGCCTGCCGCAGCGCGCGTGCGATCTCGGCAGCGGCGCGCTGGGACGCCGTCTCGGCGTCGGCGACGGCGGTGAGCGTGGTCATCGGGGCGCTCGCTCAGAGCGGACGTGAGGTGCGATCCCGCTCACGGCAGCAGCGCGTGGGCCGCCATCAGCGCGGGCGTATAGGTGGGATCGCGCAGCAGGGCCTGGCGGATGCCCTCGCCGAGGATGCCGGCCTCCCCGCGGGAAGCGCCGAGCACCGTCCACGTCCGCTCGTGGCCGTCGGGCTCGCGTCGGTGCGCGCGCAGCCCACCGGTGCCGCGGTCCAGGCGCACGAGCAGATCCGAGCAGCTGCGCAGCTCCACGCCGGCAAGCCCCGGGACGGGCATCGTCGGGTCGACTTCGAGGCGCAGCGCGATCTCACGACCACCTCCACCGTCGCCGTCGCGGAGCTTGTCTGCGGCGGGGCGGGCGCTGCCCATGAGCACGCCGCCATCCCCGCCCGTGTCGATTTCCGAGCGCTCCAATTGCCAGTGCAGGCGCGAGGCCAGCCAGCCGATGAGCAGCATCGCCGCGACGGTCGAGGCGGGATGATGGCGCACGGTCACGCCGCACAGCGAGGAGAGCCCCGAGCGCCGAGCGAGGGGGTGAAACGTGCCCGCGATTCGCTCGCGCCAGGGGGTCGAGCGCAGCCATGCCAGGTCGACGACGTAGACCTCCTCGGACAGGCGCGTCGCGCGGTCGATCGCGTCGCGCCAGACGGGCTCCTCGATCGAGTCGACCAGTGCGGCCTGCCCGAGCCCGAGCAGCGCGGCGAGCGCCTCGTGGTGGCCGTGGGGCGACCACAGCAGCGTCGGCAGGTCGCTCACGACGAGCGGGTCGGCGATCGTCGCCAGATCGTCGAGGTGGCGATCACCGATCTCGACGATGACCGTCTCGCGCAGCGGCGTGACAGCGTCGGGCCTGGGATCCTCGTCGGACGCTATCGACACGACCGCGTCCAGGCTCTCGCGGCGCGGCTCGTGCGATAGCACGACCGTGCGCGACGCGTGATAACGGCCCACGCCGCGCAGGCGGTTGGCCACCTCGCCGCTCCACGCGTGCTCGACGAACACGATCATGTTGAGCACGCGCGCCGGCACGTAGCCGGCGTTCTCGCCGTGGCGCGCGATCAGCAGCTCCCGCAGCGCGTCGGCGATCGCGTCGGGCGTCGTGTCGTGCTCGCTCCAGACGGCATCGCTCACCGCCGGCAAGTCGCGTCCTCCATGCTCGCGGGGCGCGGCGGGCCTAGATCGCTCGCCACGCGTCTCCCTCGAGAAGGATGTCGTTCGCCTCGGTCGGCCCTTGGGAGCCCGCTTCATAGCTCGGCAGCTGACCGGGCGTCTGCGCCCAGGTGGCGAGCACCGGATCGCAGATCTCCCACTGGGCCTCGACCTCGTCATTGCGCGTGAACAGCGTGGGGTCGCCGCGCATCGCATCGGTGATCAGCCGCTCGTAGGCCTCGGGCGATTGCGACAGGAACGAGGTGCCATACAGGAACTCCATGTTCACCGGGCGGATGCTCATGCGCGTGCCGGGGATCTTCGCCCCGAGCTGGAGCGTCACGCCCTCGTTGGGCTGGACGGTGAGGATCAGCTGGTTTGGCTGTACGCCCAGCGAGCCGTCCTGGCTGAAGGCGAGGTGGGGGACCGGCTTCAGCGTGACGGCGATCTCGGTCACCTTGCGCGCCAGGCGCTTGCCGGCGCGCAGGTAGAACGGCACGCCGGCCCAGCGCCAGTTGTCGACCTCAAGGCGCAGCGCGGCGTAGGTCTCGGTGATCGAGTCCGACGGTATGTCGGGCTCTTCGAGGTAGCCGACCACGTCCTCGCCGCCGACGTGCCCGGCGGCATACTGCGCGCGCACGGCCATCTCGCCGATCTGCTCGGGGACGGGCGCGGGGATGGCGTGCAGGACCTTGACCTTCTCGTTGCGCACCTCTTCGGCGGTGAAGCTCCCCGGCGGCTCCATCGCGACGTGGCAGAGCAGCTGGAGCATGTGGTTCTGGATCAGGTCGCGCAGCGCACCGGCCTTGTCGTAGTAGGCGGCGCGGCCTTCGATGCCGATGTCCTCGGCGGCGGTGATCTGCACGTGGTCGATGTAGTTGCGGTTCCACAGCGGCTCGAACATGCCGTTGGCGAAGCGAAACGCGAGCATGTTCTGGACGGTCTCCTTGCCCAGGTAGTGGTCGATGCGGAACACCTGGGACTCGTCGAACACGCTCAGCACGCGGTGGTTGAGCTTGCGCGCCTCCTGCAGCGAGGTACCGAACGGCTTCTCGATGATCACGCGCACCTCGGTGTTGGAACGCCGCGACAGCCCGCTCCCACCGAGCTGGCCGACGATCACCTCGAAGAAGGACGGCGCGGTCGAAAGGTAGAAGGCTCGGTGCAGCCGTTCGCCCGCCTGCTCGTCGAACCCGTCGAGCACCTCTCCGACCTTGGCGTACATCGCGCTGTCGTCGAACGTGCCGGGCACGTAGCGCACGTCCTCGAGCAGGCGCTTTAGCACCTGATCGTCTGGCGTGCGCCGGGAATAGGCGCGGATCGCCTGCTCGCACTCGGCGCGGTAGTCGGCGTGCTCCTTTTCTTTGCGCGACACGCCCACGAGCTGAAAGCGCTCGGGCAGCGCGCCGTCGTGGGCGAGGTTGTAGATCGCCGGGAGCAGTTTGCGCCGCGCCAGATCGCCCGTCGCACCGAAGATCACCAGCGTCGTGGGTGCGACCGGCTGGCGCTCGAGCCCCGCGACGAGCGGGTTCCGCGGCTCGGCTACGACCGTCGCGCTCATCCGCCGCCCACGACTAGCCCGCGGCCCGCTTGGCGGTCGCCTTGGCACGCGGGGAGCGCTTGCGCGCGGCCTTCGATGCCTTGGCCCCCTTGCCCGCGCCCTCGTTAACCGCGGGCGCGCTCTTGACGGCGTGCCCGCCGAACTGGTTGCGCAGCGCGGCCAGCACGCGATCGGCGAAGTCGCCGTTGCCGCGGGACTGTAGGCGCGCATACAACGACGCGGTGATGACCGGCGTGGGCACGTCGTGGACCGTCGCGTCGGCGATCGTCCAGCGGCCCTCGCCGGAGTCCTCGGTGTAGCCCTCGATCGCGCCGAGGTCGTTGCCGTCGGCCTCGAAGGCGCGCGCCGCCAGTTCACACAGCCAGGAGCGCACGACCGAGCCCTGACCCCAGAGGTGGGCGATGCGCGCGTTGTCGAGCTCATACTCGCACTTGTCGAATACTTCAAACCCCTCGGCGTAGGACTGCATCAGCCCGTACTCGACGCCGTTGTGGACCATCTTCACGTAGTGACCGGCGCCGGAGGGGCCGAAGCGCAGCCAGCCACGATCGCCGATCACCGCCCGGCTTGCGTCGTTTGTCTCGGGTGCCAGCACGTCGAGGATCGGCGCCAGCCGGCGCACCGCTTTCTGCGGGCCGCCGACCATCATGCAGTAGCCGACCCCGAGCCCCCACACGCCGCCGGACACGCCCACGTCCACGTACTCGATGCCGCGTTTCTTCAGCCCCACCGAACGGCGCTTGTCGTCGGTCCAGCGCGAGTTGCCGCCGTCGACGATCATGTCGCCGCGCTGCAGCAGCTCGGCAAGCGCATTCACCGTCTCCTCCGTGGGGCCGCCCGCGGGCACCATGATCCACACGATGCGGGGCGCGCGCAGGCGTTTGACCAGCCCCTTGAGCGAGCCGGCGCCGGTGGCGCCGTTCTTGACCGCCTGCTTGACGGCCTTGTCGTCGAAGTCGAAGGCCACAACCTCGTGGTCGGAGTCACGGCGAATGCGATGCACCATGTTGCCGCCCATCTTCCCCAGTCCGACAAAACCGATCTGCGTCATCTAGAAGAGCTCCTTGATCGTCTGTGTCAACTCGTGCACCGACGCAGCCGGGTCGTCTCCGGAGAGTCGGACCCGCTCCGCCGGCAGGCCGAGGTCGCGCAGCGTCTGCAGGTCGCCGATCGCCTGAGCGTTCTCGAGCGTGGTGAACGTGTACGGCTGGCCCGGTATGTCGACGTCCTTCGGGCCGTCGTGCAGCAGCTGCAGAAAGCGCCCCGTCTTGGGCCCGCCCTTGTGGAACTGCCCGGTGGAGTGCAGGAAGCGCGGGCCGTAGCCGAACGTCGGGTCGCCTTCGTCGCCGCCCGCAGCGTCGTGCGCAGCTCCGCGATGGCCGCGTCGAAGCTCGGCGTGGGCTGGACGTAGCCCATCAGCGCGACGTAGCTGGGTGGACGCGCATCGACGAGCAGCGACCTCAGCGCCTGCTCGTCGGCGTCGGCGACCCCGGGTAGGGTGCCATCGGCGCGGTAGCCGTCGAGCACCCGGTTGGTCGCGTCCTTGGCCTGCTGTACGTTGGGCTGGTCGAAGGGGTTGATCTGAAGGCCCCAGCCGGCCACCGCGACCGCCAGCTCGGCGAGCAGGAAAACCCATCCGAGATCTGCCGGCCCACCCGTCGGGACGGTGATCACCTGGTGCCCGGCCTCGGCGTAGGCGAGGCGCTGGGCCACGCGCGCATCCCCCGCCAGCCTGACCTTGGCGTCCACCGCCGACCGCAGCGAGACCGGGATGCGAGCCTCGACGGTGCCAGCGCGGACGTGCACGCCACGATCGTAGTGGGCACGCCGCTGGTGTACGTTGTCGGCGCTGCGGGCCCGTCCCGCCAGCGCGAGGCGCCCGGCCGCGGCTGGGGCCCGACAGAAGCTGTTTGACGACAAGTTGGCACCAGACCCCACCCACCAGCGACCGGACCGAAACCTGGCACTCGAGCTCGTCCGCGTGACCGAGGCCGCCGCCCTGGCCACGGCGCCGCGCGTCGGTCAGGGGGACAAGGAGGCTGCCGACCAGGCCGCCGTCGACGGCATGCGCCACATGCTGCACTCGATCGAGATGGACGGCATCGTCGTGATCGGCGAGGGGGAGAAGGACGAGGCCCCGATGCTCTACAACGGCGAGCAGATCGGCGACGGCTCCCCGCCGCAGGTCGACATCGCCGTCGATCCGCTCGAGGGCACGACGCTCGCGGCCAACGGCATGTCCAACGCCCTCGCGGTCATCGCGCTGTCCGCGCGCGGCACGATGTTCGACCCCGGTCCCTGCGTGTACATGGAGAAGATGGCCGGCTCGCCCGAGATCGCCGACGTGCTCGACCTCGACCGCCCGCTGTCTGAGACCGTCTCGCTCGTGGCCGAGCACAAGGGCTGCGAGATCAGCGACGTGATGGTGGTGGTGCTCGATCGCCCTCGCCACGAGCACGGGATCGCCGAGATTCGCGACGCCGGGGCGCGTGTGCGGCTGATCCCCCACGGCGACGTCTCGGCGGCCTTGCTCGCGGTCACCGAGCGCTCGCCCGTGGATCTGCTCTGGGGCATCGGCGGTACGCCCGAGGGCGTGATCTCGGCGGCGGCGGTCAAGTGCCTGGGCGGGCAGCTGCTCGGGCGCCTGTGGCCACGCGACGACGCCGAGCGCAAGGCGGCGCTCGACGCCGGCTACGATCTCGCGCGCGTGCTCACGCGTGACGACCTCGTCGCGGGCGAGGACGTGTTCTTCTCGGCCACCGGCGTCACCGATGGCGACGTGCTCGAGGGCGTCCGCTATCCCAGTGCGGGCGGCGCGAGCACCGAGTCGCTCGTGATGCGCACGCGCTCGGGCACCGTGCGACGCATCCGCGCCACGCACGATCGCGCCAAGCTCGCCGCGCTGCGACGGTGAGGGCAGCGGCGCTACGGCGCCGCGCCCGGCGCGCCGGCGGTACCGGTCAGCGCGCCCACGCGCGACTCGGCGAGGTCCAGGCGCGCCAACGAGCGCAAGAAACCGCGCGTGATCAGCACGTGGATGCGTGACTGCGTCAACCCGTAGAAGCGTCGACCGAGCCCCGAGGCGATCGCCGGGTAGAAGCCGGCGACCTCGACCTCGACATGCAGGTGCAGCGCCGGGTCCTCGGCGCGCTCCTCGTTGCGGTGGGACGCGCCGGGTGCGTCAGGCGCATCGAGCCGGCGCACGTCGATCTGCAGGTAGCCGCGCCCGCCGCGACCGCGCCTGGCGACGAGCAAGCCTCGCTCGATGCGCCACCGCACGAGCCCGTGCCGAGCGTCCATCTCGTACTCGGGCGCGGCGAACGTGAGCAGCTTCAGCGGGCTCGCGAGCAGCACCAGCGAGCGTTCGGCAGGGCTGTAGCGCACACGCACGAGCCCGAGCGTGACCCGCGTCAGAAAGCGCCAGTACGTGCGCGCCAGCCGCTCGAGGTTCGCTGGCAGCCAGAGCTCGCGCAGCGTCGCACCGGGAAGTTGCAGGTCGGCGGCCTGGATCGAGCGTACGGCGCCCGTGCTCGCGTCTTCGTCAGTGCGGTCGTGCAGATTGGTGATCGTCGCCACCGCCATGGCTAATGGCAGGCTATCCCTGTAGAGTGGACGATCCGTGGTCTCGATCTGCTGAGATTGAGCGGTGGACGACGTCTCGCTCACGCCCCGGGCCGCCCATCGACTTCAGCGTGCCGCGCAGGCGGCCCAGGAGCTCAGCGAAACGCTCTGGGAGGCGCTGCGCGACGAGCTGTCAGATCCCCGTCCCGAGCGGGTGGTCGAGCTCTCGGAGTGCCTCGTCGCCGTCACGGGGGCCGTCACCACGCTCGCGTGCGGCGATCACGGCCGAGCAGCCGAGCCCGCGAGCGTCAGCGCCACCCACCCCGATTTCCCGCCGCCGGACGCCGCCGCCGCCGCGCCCCGGACCGGTCACACGGCGGTGCTCGTCGACGAGCTCGACGATGGCGAGGTCGAGGCCTACTCGGCACGCGCGCGCTGGCGGACGCCTTCCGGTGTCGAGGGGCTGCCCTGAGAACGCGGTCGGCCCCGGGGGCTGGGTAGCGCCGCGCCGTGGCGTCAGCCGGCTTGTGCGCCGCCCGCTGCCAGGGCTTGGGGTGAGAGCGACGGCGCCCCGAGCGTCGGCGTGTTGGGTGCGCTGCCGACGACGCGCGTGACGATTCGCACGGTGTCTTCGATGCCGAGCAGTTCGGCCGCATGCGCCGTGATGTCCCAGCTCGCGCCGATGTGGCTGTATGGCCCGCGGTCGATCACGGGCAGCGTGGCGACGCGGCCGTGATAGCTGACCTGCACGAGCGTTCCGCAGGGAAGCGTGCGATTGGCGAGGCCGAGCACCAGCGGCGTCAGCGTCTGTCCGCAGGCGGTCTGCTGGCCGTAGAGGCCCGGACCGAACCACGTGGCGATCGCGCCGGGGTGCGCCTTTGAGCTGCGCGGGGCCCCGGATGCGCCACCCGCGGGAGCGCTCGAGCCGCCGGTCGCGTCCGAGGAGGCCGCCACCGCCGACGCCCCGCTGAGCGCGACCAGCGCGCCGGTCGCCAGCAGGGCCACCAGGGTCGTGAGCGTACGTGCGGTTCGCGTCATCTTGAGGGCGCCTACGGGGTGAGCTGACGGGCTCGCGCTGCCACTGCGGCGGCGCTACGGTCCGGTCGAACCGATTCGCCCCGGCGAACCTGAGCAGTTCGCATTGGGTCCCCCGCCTCCCGCGACCTGGGCCACGGAAGCTCGGCGTGGGCGCGAGTATACATAACGCCCGTGTCGACGTCGTGCGCTTGGCCGGCCGTCGCGGCGACGGCCGGCGAGGAGGGCGCGCTCACGGACGCGGAAGGCGTGCGACGACGCTTTTGACCACGCGCTCGCCGAGTGACAGCCCGGCCTTGGTGAGGTCGCCGACGAGCTCCAACGCCGACACGGCCAGCTCGGCCGCGCCCGGCGGCTGGACCGGCCCCGACCCGCTGTCGCCCTCGCCCTCGAAGCCCTGGCGCGGCGCCGCGCGCGCAAAGGCGCTTGTGCCGTCGGTGTGCTCGGCGTCGCTCATCCCGCGCATCATCGCGCATGTCGCATTTGCAGTGTGCAGGGATTCTGGCGCGCGCCTCGAGTGCTTGAAGCCAACGCGCGAGGCGTTAGCATGGGCGCTGGAGACTGCGCTCGATTCCTGACCGTGTGGGGCCCTAGATGCACCGCGGAGCAGTTGTCCGTAGCCAGAACGGGCCAGGCTTCAGCGGCCGGGCCGGATAGTCGATCGGATCGTCGGGAGAAACGGGAACACATGTCAGTGGTCGAGCTTCAGGAGCTGGACGAGGTCAAGGGCCTGCTGGCCAAGGGCCAGCAGGTTGGGGTGCTCTCCTACGCGGAGATCGCGAAGGCCATGTCCGAGCTGGATCTAGATGAGTCCGACGTCGAGGAGCTGCACGGCTTTCTCGAGAAGGCCGAGATCGAGCTCGTCGAGGACATCGACCCGGCGATAGCCGTCTCCTCCCAGCTGGAGCGCGCGCCCGACAAGCGTGCGCGGCGCAAAGCCAAAACCGCGCTCGACCTCAAGCCGGACATGACGACCGATTCGTTGCAGCTGTTCCTCAAGGACATCGGCAAGGTTCGCCTGCTGACCGCCCAGGAGGAGGTCGATCTCGCCAAGCGCATCGAGCGCGGCGACCTCGACGCCAAGCAGAAGATGGTCGAGTCCAACCTGCGGCTGGTCGTGTCGATCGCCAAGAACTACCGCAACCAGGGGCTGCCGTTCCTCGACCTGATCCAGGAGGGCACGCTGGGCCTCGTGCGCGCGGCCGAGAAGTTCGACTACCGCAAGGGCTTTAAGTTCTCGACGTACGCGACCTGGTGGATCCGCCAGGCGATCGCCCGCGCCCTGGCCGACAAGGCCCGCACGATCCGCATCCCCGTGCACGTTGTCGAGAAGCTCAACAAGATCGGCCGCGCCGAGCGCAAGCTCGTCACCGAGCTCGGGCGAGAACCGTCGGCCGACGAGATCGCCGAGGTGACCGGAATCGACCCCGAGGAGGTCGACTCGATCAAGCGCTCCGCCCAGGCGCCCGTCTCGCTGGAGAAGCCCGTCGGCGACGAGGAGGAGTCGGAGTTCGGGCAGTTCATCGCCGACGAGCGCGCCGAGTCACCGTATGAGCGCGCCGCGGAGATACTCACCAAGGAGGCTCTGCGCGAGGCGCTCGAGAACCTCTCCTACCGCGAACGCCGCGTGCTCGAGCTGCGTTACGGGCTCGGCGGCGAGCACCCGCGCACGCTCGACGAGGTCGGTCGCACGTTCAACGTCACGCGCGAGCGCATCCGCCAGATCGAGAACCAGTCGCTGAAGAAGCTGCAGTCGCTGGCCGAGGCACAGAAGCTCCGCGACGTCGCCTGACGCTGACGGACGTCTCTGGCCCGCTGGCTGCGTCCTCGGTCGCTCATACGTGCAAAGCACGCCGCGCTCCCTGCGTCCTTGCCCGCGAACCCGATCTGCCCGTCAGTCGCTGACTCGCCGCTTCGCTCGTGCGCTTTCGCACGAACTATGCCCGGCGGGCGTTCGTCCAGCCCCTGGACGAGAGCCTTCAAGCCAGGCGCGCGGGTGCCGATCAAGCGAATATGTTCGACGTCCAGCAGGCGTTGCGCGAGCTCGTGGCCAAAGAAGGCTCGGACCTGCATCTGAAGGTGGGTACCGCGCCGCTCTACCGGGTCCACGGGGAGCTCGCTTCCGATCCCGGCGCCGATTCGCTGACGGCCGAGGACACCGAGGGCGCGCTGCGCGAGCTGCTCAGCGACGAGAACCGCCTCGAGGAGTTCGCCGACGAGCACGAGGTCGACTTCTCCTTTGAAATCCCCCAGGTGGCGCGCTACCGGATCAACGCCTTCCAGCAGCGCGGCGTGATCTCGCTCGCATGCCGCGCAGTGCCCCACAAGATCAGCACGATCGAAGAGCTGTCGCTGCCGCCGGTGATCAAGGACCTGGCCGAGGAGGAGCGCGGGATCGTGCTGCTCACCGGCACGACCGGCTCGGGAAAGTCGACGACGCTCGCCGCGATGATCGACCACATGAACTACACCATGAACAAGCACATCGTCACGATCGAGGACCCGATCGAGTTCGTTCACGAAGACAAGCGCTCGGTTATCAACCAGCGCGAGGTCGGCATGGACACGGCCTCATTCAAGCGCGCCCTACGCAGGGTGCTGCGACAGGATCCCGACGTCATCCTCGTGGGCGAGATGCGCGACGAGGAGACCGTTCAGACGGCGCTGTCGGCCGCCGAGACCGGCCACCTCGTGCTGTCGACGATCCACACGGTGGACGCGACCGAGTCGATCAACCGTATGCTCGACTTCTTCCCGCCACACCAGCACCAACAGGCACGCAGCATGATCGCCGGCACGGTCAAGGGCGTGATCTCCCAGCGCCTGGTCCCTGGCGCCGACGGCGGGCGTGTCGCCGTGTGCGAGATCCTACGCATGACCGGGCGCGTGCGCGACATGATCGTCGACCCGTCCCAGACGGGCAAGCTCGTGGAGGTGATCACCTCCGGCGGCTACTACGGCATGCAGACCTTCGACCAGGCGTTGTTCGGCCACGTCAAGGCCGGGCGTGTCACGTTCGAGGACGCGATGGACGTCGCCTCCAGCCCGCACGACTTCAAGCTGCTCATGCAGGCCGACGGACGCCGGGGGACGACGATGGAGGACGTCGCCGCGGCCGAGTCCAAACGCGAGCAGGACGAGCCCAAACCCTCGCTCACGGCCGTATAGCGGCGCGCGTCCGGGATGGTCCTCGGGTCACGCTGGTGGGCTGCGCTGTACTTCAGTTGGTAAAGTAACGGTTGTAATGGCTGTCGATGAAACCTGCCCGGTGTGTAGGACCGCGGAGGTCGTGTGCGCCAAGTGGACGCTGTTGCTCGTGCGCGAGCTGGCTGAGGGACGTTCGCGCTTCTGCGAGCTGGAACGCTCGCTCGTGGGCATCAGCCCGCGCACGCTCTCGCTGCGCCTGCGAGCGCTGGAGACGGAGGAGATCGTCGAGCGCCAGACGTTTGGCGAAGTGCCCCCGCGCGTCGAGTACGCGCTGACCGAGAAGGGCCGCGCGCTGCTCCCGATCATCGACGACATGCGTGCCTACGGGGAACGCTGGCTGGGGGCGGAGTGCGCCGAGGATGCCCCGGCCGGGATGCTCGCAGACGTCTCTGTCGCGGCGGCCTAGAGGCACCGGCCGCACGAGCGACGCTGCAATCGCCGCTGCGCCCAGGAGGAGGGTAGTTTCTGAGCACGAACTGTGCTGCGTGCACAGCGGCGACCTGTCCAGCGAGCTGACGGCGACGCTGGCCGACTACGTGGAGGCGGCGGCCGGCGTGTTGCGCGCGGATCTGGCGCGCGGCGCCGAGGTCCCCTTCGAGCTGACCGCGCACCGCGGCAGGCGCGGCGCGCAGGCGACCCTGTACTGCTATGAGCCCCTGACCGACGCCTTCATCGTCAAGCGCGATCGCGATCTCTTGCTGCTGCCCCAGCACGCGGCCGCGGTGAGCGCGCTCCGGGACGTCCACGGGCTGGACCGTTACCTTGCAAGCCGCGGCGCAGAAGGCGCGGAGGGGATCGTCGCGCGCGACATGCGGATGCGCGCGAGCGCGGGCACCCGGGCGCTGGCACAGGCGCGAGCGCGAGCGGCGCTGCGCGAGCTCTTGAGCGACGTGTTCGAGGGCTCAAGCAATTTCGACCCGGCACCCGACCGCGTGCGCGCGTCGATCGAGCGGCTGGCGCGCGCCGAGATCGCGCGGGCGAGCGACGCGCTCACGATCGTGGCAACGCTCCACGGCGTCACGATCTCGACCCCCCAGATCGAGCTCGCCAAGGGCCTGACGATCGCCGCGCCCGACGCCGCCGCCGACGCGCCCGAGGCGGCCCGCGTCGGCGACGACGACGGCGCGCAGCACCTGCTCGTGCTGCTCGAGCTGCAGCTGGGTGAGATCTCCTCAGAGGACCTGCCCCTCGGCCTCGGCGTCCACGACGACGGTGCGGCGGTAACCGGCGATGACCGCGAAGCCTCCACGATCGCCAGCGGGCGGGACGTGCTCGAGGACCTGCTGCGCGCCCTGCGGCTGTTCGGCGACGGGCGTGTCGCACTCGGCGCGCTCGCCTGGGTGCGCGCCGGCGGCGAAGACGGGCGTTGGCGCACGATCGCGCTCGGCACGGGTGGGCACCCGCACGGGATGCTCGTGATCGCGGCCGAGCAGGAGGACGAGCTGCGCGCTTTCTGCAGCCTGGTCTCGCGCCGCTCGCCCTGCGCGAACGAGCTGGCCTGGGCGCTAGGTCGTTATGAGCTCGGCTGCGAGCGCGAGAGCCCCTACGAGGGCCTCAGCGACCACCTGCTCGCCCTCCGTGCCCTGCTCGAGCCCGAGGGCCCCTCCAGCGGGCTCCTGGCCGGAAGGATCGCCGCGCTGTGCGCGACGCCCGAGCAGCGCGCGCGGCTGGCCGCGAGGATGACCAAGGCGCTGGCGCTCGAGCGCAGCGTGATCGCCGGGAGGCTGAAGGAGCGCACCGCCACCCTCACGCTCACGCGCGACGTCTCAGATCACCTGCGCGCGCTGCTGCGCGACATGATCTGCGGGCACCTGAAGCTCGACCTGGTCGGGCTGGCCGACGAGCTGCTGTCCGCCGGCGACCGGGCCGACGCGGGCGAGGGCTCAGACGAGCAGGTGCTCGGCGACGCGGGCGAGCCCAGCGAGGTCGTGCACGTCCTCGTCTAGGTGCGGTACCAGTACCGGGGTGCGCTCGTGCAGCTCGCCTTCCAGCAGCCGCAGGCTGGCCTGGTCGCGACGCGCGAGCACGTCGAAGTCGGCCAGGTTGGCGGCAACGCGCGTGGCGAGGCGGTCGCCCAGCTCGGGCTCGAGCAACGCGGTTGCCTCGCCGGCGGAGTAGCCGCCGAGGCCGTCGCTGTGAAAGCGATTGACGATCAGACCGCCGCGCGACATGTGCGCGTCGGACAGCCGGCGGGCGAGGAAGACCGCCTCGCGCGCAGGGTCGGTCTCCGCGGAGGTGACGACGAGGAACGTCGTGTCCCGGTCGCGCAGCAGCTCGGCGACCTCGCGCGTGCGCTCGCCGAAGCCGTCGAGCACGCCCGAGAGCGAGCGGAAGAACACCGACAGATCGGCAAGCAGGTCGACGCCGGTGACGCGCGCGAAGATCGAGAAGACCAGCCCGGTGGAGCGTCCGAGCAGGCGCGCCGTGAGCCCGCCCGGCGCGATGAACATCTTCAGCGCGCGTCCTTCGAGGAAGCTGAGCATGCGGTTGGGCGCGTCGAGGAAGTCGAGTGCGTTGCGCGACGGCGGCGTGTCGAGCACGATCACGTCGAAGTCGCCCTCGTGGTGCAGCTCGTACAGCTTGACGATCGCGCTGAGCTCCTGGGAGCCCGCGACCGCGGAGGACAGCTCGCGGTAGATCTTGTTGGAGAGGATCTCCCGGCGCGAGGCCTCGTCGGGCGCCAGGCGGGCGACGGCGTCGTCGAGCGTGCGCTTGGCGTCGAGCATCATCGCCCACATCTCGCCCTCCATCGCGACGCCCTGGGCGGCGAACAGCTGCGGGTCGATCTGCCGCGGCTCGTAGGAGAGCCCGCGCAGCCCGAGCGCGGCGGCGAGGCGTTCGGCAGGGTCGATGGTGACGACCGCGACCTTCTGCCCGGCGGCGGCGAGCCCAAGTGCCAGTGCGGCCGAGGTCGTCGTCTTACCGACGCCGCCCGCGCCGAGGCAGATGCAGACGTGCTTGTCCGCGAGGCGGGCCCGCAGGCCGTTGCGCTTGGTCGCAGCCATCGCGTGGATCGTAGTCGCGCGATCCGCCGCCTCACGACGGGCCCGGCAGCATGCAGGAATCGTCTGGCGCCGTGCGAATACTAGAAGCCGACGGCTTTCCAAGACCCCGAGCATCGGAGCATCCCGTGGAAGGAAAGGCCAAGGTCATCGCGTTCGCCAACCAGAAGGGCGGCGTGGCAAAGACAACGACGACGCTCAACCTGGCCGCCGCCTTCGCCGAGGAGGGCCACCGTGTCCTGTGCGTGGACATGGACCCGCAGGGCAACCTGACGATGTCGCAGGGCATCGACCCCGACTCGCTGGACAAATCGATGTACGACGTGCTCGTGCACAAGGTCTCGATCCGCGAGGTGATCCGGCGGCGCGAGGTCGACGTGGCGTGCGCCTCGATCGACCTGGCCGGGGCCGAGATCGCGATGTCGACGATGATCGGCCGCGAGCGGGCGCTGGAGAAGGCCTTTCAGCCGATCCTCGAGGACTACGACTTCATCTGCATCGACACGCCGCCGAGCCTGGGCCTGCTCACGATTAACGCGCTGACTGCGGCAGACCGAGTTATCGTCCCTGTGCAATGCGAGTATCTCTCGATGCGTGGCCTCATCCAGTTGCAGAACACGCTCGCGATGATTCGTGAGCACCTCAATCAGCGCGTCGACATCGAGGGTATCCTCCCGACCTTGGTCGACACGCGCACGATTCACGCCAAGGAGGCGATCGAGATCCTCGAGGAGAACTTCGGCGACCGCGTGTTCGCCTCGCGCATCCGCAAGACCGTGCGCTTCGCGGAGGCGCCCGTGAAGGGCATGTCCGTGCTCAAGTACGACCCCGACGGCGTCGCGGCTCAGTCCTACCGGCAGCTCGCCCAGGAGGTGCTGGCAAATGGCGGGCGCTAAGCGCGCGAGCATGCGCGAGGGCCCGCTCGCAGCGCTGTTTCGCAAAACCGAAGCTCTCGAGCAGGACGGCGAGCGTTCCGCCGAGGAGCGCGCGTCCGAGCGGACGCCCGCCGAGCCGCCGCCCGAGGCCGAGCGCGCCGCCCCCCGCGACAAGGCCGCTGAGGCCGTCGAGGACGATGCGCGCGTGCCAAGCCCCCAGGAGCGCCTGCGCCACGCGTTCTCCTCCGAGATGGCAACACCGGCGGGCGAGCGCATGGCGGCCCACCCGGTGATGGACGACTACCCGCGCGAGCACCAGCCCGACAACGCCCAAGGCGCGCATGTCGCACGGGGCTCGGAACCGGGCCAGCCGGTGATCCGCGTCGTGGGCGTCGGCGGCGCCGGCGTGAACGCCGTCAACCGGATGATCGAGGCCGAGGTCGAGGGCGTCGAGTTCGTCGCGATCAACACCGACGTGCAGTCACTCGAACATTCGGCTGCAGACATCACGCTGCGCATCGGCGCCGAGCTCACGCGCGGCCTGGGCTCGGGGTCTGACGCCGAAATCGGACGCGGTGCGGCGATGGAGGACTACGACCGCGTGAAGGCGCAGCTGAAGGGCTCGGACATGATCTTCATAACCGCCGGCGCGGGCGGTGGCACGGGCACGGGCGCCGCCCCGGTGATTGCCCGGATCGCGCGCGAAATCGGCGCGCTGACGGTCGCAATCGTGACCAAGCCGTTCGGCTTCGAGGGCTCTCGCCGCGCCGAGCAGGCAGAGCACGGCGTCCAGGCGCTCGCCGGGGAGGTCGACACTTTGATCGTGGTCCCCAACAATCGTCTGCTGACGGTCCTCGACAAGCAGACCGCGATGGTCGAGGCCTTCCGCGTGGCCGACGACGTGCTGCGCCAAGGGGTTCAGGGCATCTCCGATCTCGTCACGCTCCCGGGGCTGATCAACCTCGACTTCGCCGACGTGCGCACGATCATGAGCGAGGCCGGCAGCGCCCTGCTGGGCATCGGCATGGGCGTGGGCGAGAGCCGTGCTCCGCAGGCGGCGATGCAGGCTATCTCCTCGCCGCTGCTGGAAACGTCGGTCGACGGCGCGCGCTCGATCCTGCTCTCGATAACCGGCGGCCGCGACCTCTCGTTGTGGGAGGTCAACGACGCAGCCAAGTCGGTGTCGGAGGCGGCACATCCCGACGCGAACATCATCTTTGGGGCGATGGTCGACGAGAAGCTCGACGACCAGGTGTGGGTCACCGTCGTCGCCACCGGCTACGGCGACGAGGGCCGGCGCAAGAGCGTCAGCCGGCTTACCGAGCCGGCCGGCGAGCCGCGCGTGCGACGAGCAGGTGCCGGCGGCACGCCACGAGCGCCGGCGCGCAGGTCGCGTGGGAACGGGGGGCTCGCGGTGGATGAGTTGGACGTCCCCGAGTTCATCCCCAACATCTGAGGGGCGTAGGCCGGCGCATAACTGCGTCCTCGGTCGCTCGCGTGCACCTGCACGCCACGCTCCCTGCGTCCTTGTTCTGCTTGGCCTATGCCCCTCAGACGCGTCCATGGGCCCGGCGCGTAACTGCGTCCTCGGTCGCTCGCGTGCGCCTGCACGCCACGCTCCCTGCGTCCTAGGTGTGCTATCGCTGCTCGGAGATGGGTGAGAGGGGAGTTGTCGCCGCCGGACACCCGCTGACCGCCGAGGCCGGTGCGCGGGTGCTGCGGGAAGGCGGCAACGCGGTCGATGCGGCCGTGGGGGCGATGCTCGCGTCCTTCGCCGCCGAGCCGCTGCTGACCGGCCTGGGTGCCGGCGGCTACATGCTCGTGGCAGGGGCGGGTCGCGAGCCGGCGCTGCTCGACTTCTTCGTGCAGGCGCCGGCGCGCCCGACGGACGGCAGCGCGGTGGAGCTGGAGGCCGTGGACGTGTCATTCGGCGACGCCGTGCAGGTCTTCTACATCGGTCCGGCGTCGTGTGGGATCTATGGGACGCCCGCCGGGGTGTGCGCCGCGTCGGCGCGCTGGGGAACGGTCTCGCTGGGAGACCTCGCCGAGCCGGCGATCGAGCTGGCGCGAGAGGGGGTGGCGCTCAACCACGAGCAGGCCTATGTGGCGGAGATCCTCGGCGATCTGCTCACCTCGACGCCCGAGTGCAGGGCGCTGTGGGCGCCGCACGGCCAGGTGCTGCGCGAGGGCGAGGTGCTGCGAAACCCCGACCTCGCCGACGCGCTCGAACGCCTCGGAGACGAGGGCTCCGAGCCGTTCTATCGCGGAGACGTCGCCGCAGCGGTGAGCGAGTGGCTCGGGGCGCGCGGGGGCGGGCTCAGCGACCGCGAGCTCGCGGGCTATGAGGCGATCGAGCGCCGGCCGCTCGAGGTCGTCTATCGCGACCGCGAGGTGCTCACCAACCCTCCGCCGTCGGCCGGCGGGACACTGCTCGCATACGCCCTCGCGCTGCTGGATCGCGCGCCCGCGCCACCCGCGGTCGGCGAGGTGATCTCCGCGATGGAAGCCGCCCAGGACGAGCGCACACCGGAGTTCGTGGAGGGCCTCGGAGAGGAGGGGTTTCTGGAGCGCTTCCTGGCCTCGCGCCTCGGCTCGACCACGCACATCTCGGTGCTCGACCCGCACGGCTTCGCGTGCAGCGTGACGTGCACCAACGGAGAGGGCTCGGGCGTGGTCGTGCCGGGCACGGGACTGCACGTCAACAACGTGATGGGTGAGGAGGACCTCAACCCGCTCGGCTTCCATCGCCACCCGCCCGGGCGGCGGATGCCGAGCATGATGGCGCCGACGATCGTGCTGCGCGAGTCGGAGGTTGAGCTCGTGCTCGGCAGCGCCGGCTCGAACCGGATCCGCTCGGCCCTGCTGCAGACGATCGTGGGGGTGGTCGATCGCGGCCTGGATGTGCGCGAGGCGGTGCAGGCGCCGCGCGTGCACTACGAGAACGGCGTCGTCTACCACGAGCCGGGCATAGAGAACGAGGCGCTGCGAGAGCACAGGCCCCAGCGCGAGCTCGTCGCCTTCCACGCACCGAACCTGTTCTTCGGAGGCGTTCAGGCCGTGCTCAGCGAACACGGCCGGCTGAGCGGGGCGGGGGACCCGCGGCGCGGAGGGGTGGCGGTGGCGGCGTGAGGCCGGCGGCCGCGCTGCTTGCCATCTCCTGCACGCTCACCATCGCCGGCGTGCTCGCCGGCTGCGGCGGCTTCAAGGCCCCCGACCTTTTCGTCGTCGAACGCACCGGCAGCGTTCATGGGGCGAAGCTCACGCTGCTCGTAAACGAAGAAGGCGGCGTCACGTGCAACGGTGGCCGCCAGTTGAAGCTGAGCGACCCCCAGCTCATTCAGGCGCGGGCGCTGCAGGAAGAACTCCAGAGCCCTTCGTCGAGCAACCTGTCACTGCCCGCGCAGCCCGGCTCGGTGCTCGAGTATCACGTACGTGACGAAAACGGGAGCGTGCGCTTTGCCGACAACTCAGCGGGTCAGCCGCCGGTGTTGCGCAAACTGTCGCTGTTTGTGCTGCAGGTGGCGCAGAGCATTTGTCATTTCTCGATGTGAGGAGGTCCCCCGGCTCAGAGGGGAGGACGATCGGGCTTTCGCCCCACGACCATGAGGTTGTAGAACACCTCCGCCGGCAGCCGCGACTCGAGCAGACGGTCGTCGACCTCCTGCAGGATGCGGTAGCCGCGGTAGGCGTATTGGCGCCAGATCCACGGCACGTCGCTGGGCTCGGCGGTCGCCTCGAGCGTGCGGTTGGCCCAGCCGAACCAGTTGGCCAGCAGCTCCTCGCCGGTGATCCGCACGTCCTCGAAGCCCGCCTCGCCGGCCAGGCGCGATAGCTCGGTCGGGGCAAAGGCGTGCACGTCGACGATGGCTTCGAGCGTCTCCTCGTGCTCGGCCGCGAGGATGGGTGAGCTTGGACGCGCGCCCAGCGCGCGACGCCACAGCGGCGCGAACGCGACAGCGGCGCGCTTGGGCACGCTCGCCAGGTGGTCGCCGACGAGCGAGGGCTCTCCGGCGAACAGCACGGTGCCGCCGGGTGCGAGCACCCGCTCGAACTCCGCGAACGCCCGCGGCAGGTCGGGTATGTGGTGGAGCACCGCGTGGCCGAACACGAGCTCGAAGCTCTCATCCGCGAACGGCAGGCGCTCGGCGTCGGCGGTGTGGGTGTCGACGTCCAGCCCGAGGCTGTGAGCGTTGGCCCGCAGGCGCTCGAGCATGCCGGGCGAGATGTCGAGGCAGGTCGCGCGTTCGATCAGCCCGAGCGCGAGCATGTTGAGCGTGAAGTAGCCCGTTCCCGCACCGATCTCGAGCGCCCGCGGCCAGCGCTGCGGTGCCGTGCCGAGCGCCTTGCGCAGCTTGGCCGCGACCTGGTCGCGGCCAAGCCCGCTGAAGTCGATGCCCCACTTGACGTCGTAGCGGTGTGCCGCCACGTCGTGGTAGCGCGTGTTGACGGCGCGGATCTCCTCGGCGGTCAGCTGTGGTGGCACGGCCAGCCACCATATACTCGCCCGGCGTGAGCGCGCCTCTCAGCCACGCCTCGAGCCCGAGCGAAGCGCGCTACGTCCAGCGCGACCAGCCCGATGGGGTGCCGCCGCTGGCGCTCACCGGGGAGCGCACGCTGCCCGACGTGCCCGAGGAGAACTACTGGTTTCGCCGCCACCTGGTCGTGTACGAGTGGATCGCCGCGCGTGTGGGTGGGCTGCGTGTGATCGACATGGCCTGCGGCGAGGGCTACGGGTCGGCGGTGCTCGCGCGCAGCGCGAGCGAGGTCGTCGGCGTGGACGCCAACCCCGACGCCCACGAGCACGCCCGCCTGCGCTACGGCGCCGGCAACCTGCGCTTCGAGCGGGACCTGATCGACCGCTTCTCCGCTGGCGCCGACTGCGTCGTGTGCCTGCAGACGATCGAGCACGTCGAGGACGCGGGCGCCGTGCTGAGCCACTTTCGCTCGCTCGTCGACGGTGGGCCGGTGTTCGTGTCCACACCCAACGTGCTCACGCTCGCGCCGCCGGGCAGGGCCCGCTCGGACAATCCCTGGCACGTGCGCGAGTACCGGGCGGACGAGTTCGAGACGCTCTGCCGCGCGACGTTTGAGAGCGTCGACCTCTACGGCCTCTACCACGCGCGGCGGCTGCGCGCGCACGAGCTCGCGCTGCGCCTGGGCTGGGACACGGCGCACGCGCGGCTTGGTCTGACCGAGCCCTTCTACAGGCGCTTCACGCCGGCGATCTCCGTGCGCGACTTCCGCCTGCGCCGCGCGCGGGCGGCCGAGCTGGATCGCGCGCTCGACTTCCTGGCGGTGTGCCGAGTGTGAGCCCGCGCAGCGGGCGCGACCGCGGGGCACTCGCGATCGTGCTGCACACGCACATGCCGTATGTCGAGGGCTTCGACACGTGGCCGTTCGGCGAGGAGTGGCTGTGGAACGCGCTGATCGACTGCTACCTGCCGCTGCTCGAGCTGCTCGACGCCGGCGCCCCGCTCACGCTCTCGCTCACGCCGGTGCTGTGCGATCAGCTGGAAGCCGCGGGCATCGGCGAGCGCTTCACCACGTTCATCGCCCAGACGCGGCGCGCGATCCACGCCGACGACGTGGAGGGCCTGCGCGAGTGTGGCCAGGTCGAGCTCGCGCGCGAGCTGCAGCGCTCGTGGGAGTCTGACTACGAGCGCGCGCTGGAGCGCTTCCAGGCCCGCGGCGGCGACGTGCTCGCGGCCCTCGCGCCCCACGCCGCCTGGACCTCGGCCGCCACCCACGCGGTTCTGCCGCTGCTGGCCACAGACGCCGGCGTCCGGCTGCAGGTGCGCACGGGCCTGGCCGCCCGGCGCCGACGCTTCGAGGCCCGCCTGCCGTGGCGTGGCGGCTTCTGGCTGCCCGAGTGCGCTCACGCGCGCTGGCTGGAGCCGATCCTCGCTGCCGCGGGCGTGCGCGCGACGTGCGTCGAGCTGACGGCGCACATCGCGGCAGGCGCCCCCGAGCACCTGCAGCCGCTGCTCGCAGACTCGGGCCTCGCACTCGTGCCGATCGACCGCGCGACGATCGCGCTCGTGTGGAGCGACGGCGGCTACCCCGCCGCTGGCGTCTACCGCGACTACCACCACCACACGCACGGTCACAACAAGCCGTGGGCCAACGACGGCTCGGCCTACGAGCGCGAGCGTGCTTGCGCGCAGGCGCGCGAGCACGCCGCCGACTTCGTCGCGCGCACGTTGGCGCGGCTGAGCGACGCCGCCGGCGCCGCGGCCGATGCAGGGCGCGGGCTCGCGGGCGGGGGGTTGGCGGTGTGTGCGCTGGACACCGAGCTGCTCGGGCACTGGTGGTATGAGGGTCTGGTGTGGCTGGCGGCCGTGGTCGACGAGTGCGCGCGCCAGGGGCTGGAGCTCGTGCGCCTCGACGACGCGCTCACACGCAGCGAGCCCGTGGCGGCCGGTGGGCGCGCGGCGGCCGCGCTGGAGCGCCCGAGCACGTGGGGCCTTGGCTTCGACCTGTCGACGTGGTCGGGCCCCGCGGTGACCGAGATGGCGTTCGGCGCGCGCGCGTGCGAGCTCGCCGCGCTGGCGGCGGGGGCGGGCGCCGGGGCGGCGGCGGCGCGCGAGCTGCTCGCGCTGCAGGCGAGCGACTGGCCGTTCCTCGTCTCGCGCGAGCTCGCGCCGAGCTACGCGCGTGAGCGCTTCGATGGCCATCGGCGCGGCCTGCGGTGCGCGCTGTCCGACGGTCCGGGGGCCGACACGCGCGCTCTGCGCAACATCGCGCCGTTCGCCGATGCCGCCCTGCTGCGCGCCCCCTGAGTCGGCGGCGCCCTCACTCCTCAAAGCGCATCTGCCGTGGGGCCTCGCGCATGCGCAGCACGCGCGCGGGCACGCCTGCGACGACGGCGTTGTCGGGCACGTCGCGGGTGACCACGGCGCTCGTGCCGACGATGCAGTTGTCGCCGATGTGCACCCCGCGCAGCACGCACGCGCCATAGCCGATCCACACGTTGTGGCCGATGCGCACGTCGCGCTTGTAGATGCCCTGCGCGCGGATCGGCCGCTCGACCTCGACGGCGCCGTGGTCGAAGTCGATCATCATCACGCGGTCGGCGACGATGCACTCGCGCCCGATCGCGATGCTCTGGTAGGCGGAGATCGTGCACTCCTGCCCGAGCACGCTCTTGGCGCCGATGCTCACCTCACCCTCGTGCACGCGCAGCTTGCAGCCGTTCCCGATCCACGCCCAGCGCCCGATGCGAAGCGTCGCGTGGCGCCCGATCTCGAGCTTGACCCCCGGGCACACGAAGCACAGTCCGTCGGTCTGCAGGCGCCCGCGGTGGCGCAGCTTCAACAGCGCGTAGCGAGCGAGCAGGCGGGCGTGGCCGGCGGTGAGCATCCCGTTGGCGCGCATGAAGCGCAGCAGCGCGAGCGGGCCTCCGTGCAGCGGGCGCGGGGCAGCGCGCACGAATGCGCCCGCGCCGGCCTCGCCGACATCGGCCGACGCGTTCGCCTTGGGCTCGGCCACGAGCGGATCCATCGCGGAAATCGTAGGGCTCGCGCCCGAGCGGCAGGGCACGGGCCGCGATCGCCTCGCACCGGTGGCGCCCTGCGATGATGCGCGCGATGAGCGACGCCACGCTCGCACAGCGCTTGCTCGACGGCGACCGCCGCGCGCTCGCGCGCGCGATCACGCTCGTCGAGGACGACCGCCCCGAGGGCTGGGAGCTCGTGCGCGAGGTCTATCCCCGCACGGGAAATGCCGCCGTGGTCGGCTTTACCGGCCCGCCCGGTGCGGGCAAGTCGACCCTCATCGGCGCGGTCACCAAGCTGCGCCGCGAGGCCGGGCGGACCGTGGGCGTGCTATCGATCGATCCGTCCTCGCCGTTCACCCAGGGTGCGCTGCTCGGCGACCGCATCCGCCTGTCCGAGCACTTCCTCGACCCGGGCGTGTTCATCCGCTCGATGGCCAACCGTGGGGCGCTCGGCGGCCTCTCGGAGGCCGCGCTGCAGGCGGCGCTGCTGCTCGATGCCGCCGGCCGTGAGGACGTGTTCGTCGAGACGATCGGCGTGGGCCAGGCCGAGATCGATACCGTCGACCATGCCGACTCGGTCGTGCTCGTGCTCATGCCCGGCTCTGGCGACTCCGTGCAGGCACTCAAGGCCGGCGTGATGGAGATCCCCGATGTGATCGTGGTCAACAAGGCCGACAGCCCGCTCACCGACACGATGGTCCGCGAGATCCGCGGCGTGCTCTCGCTCGCCAACCTCGACCGCTCAGACGACGAGGCGCGCGAGCGCTGGCGCGTGCCGATCGTCAGGACTCAGGCCAACACCGGCGCGGGGGCCGACGAGCTCATCGAGCGCCTCGAGGAGCACCGCGCGCATATCCTCGCTGCCGGCGAGCTCGCGCAGCGGCGCCGGCGCAACCTGCGCAGCGAGGTGCTCTCGATCGCGACCGCGCGCATGCGCAGGCGCCTGGAGGAGGAGCTCCACGAAGACCCGAGCTTTGCGGAGATGCTCGACGAGGTCGTCGAGCGTCGCCTCGACCCGGCCAGCGCGGCCACGGCGCTCCTGGAGCGTTGAGCGGAGCCGGCCCTGGAGACACGCGCCCTCAGGCCCCGAGCGCCCGCGCGATCACCATCTGCTGGATCTCGTCGGTGCCCTCGCCGATCGTGAGGATCTTGGCGTCGCGGTAGAAGCGGCACACGGGGTACTCCTCGATGTAGCCGTAGCCGCCGTGTATCTGCACGGCCTCCTCGCTGCAGCGCACGGCCAGGCGCCCGCTCTTGAGCTTGGCCTGGGCGGCGGTGAGCGTGAAGTTGCGCCCGGCGTCCTTCTCGCGCGCGGCCTTGTAGACGAGCAGGCGTGCGGCCTCGATCTCGCTCGACATGTCGGCGAGCTTTGCCTGGATCGCGCCGAAGCGCGAGATCGGGCCGCCGAAGGCGCGGCGCTCGCGGGCGTAGCGCAGCGCGTGGTCGAGCGCGCCCTGGGCGAGGCCAATGCCCATCGCTGCGACGCCGATGCGGCCGATGTCGAGCACGTGCAGGAACTGCCGAAAGCCGGCGCCGCGCGGTCCGAGCAGATTGTCCTGTGGCACGCGGCAGTCGCTGAAGCTCAGCGGGCGCGTGTCCGACGCGTTCCAGCCCATCTTGCGATAGGGCTCGCCGGGCTCGTAGCCGGGGGTCCCGTTGGCGACGAGCAGGTTGGAGATCTCCTTGCGGCCGTCCTGCTCGCCGGTGACCGCGGTGATCGACACGACCGCCGAGATCGCGGTGCCGGCGTTGGTGATGAACTGCTTGGCGCCGTCGATCACCCACTCGTCGTCGTCCAGGCGCGCGCGCGTGTGCGTGTTGCCGGCGTCCGACCCGGCCTCGGGCTCGGTGAGGCCGAACGCGCCGAGCCCTTTGCCCGAGCACAGCCGCGGCAGCCACTCGCGCTTCTGGGCCTCGGAGCCGAACACGTAGATCGGCTGGGTGCCGAGCGAGGTGTGCGCGCACAGCGTGATCGCCACCGAGGAGTCCACGCGCGTGAGCTCCTCGACGGCGAGCGCGTAGGCGAGCGAGTCCCCGCCCGCGCCGCCGTACTCCTCGGGGAACGGGATCCCCATCAGGTTCAGCCGCCCGAGCTCGGCGACGATGTCATACGGGAACGCCTTCGTGCGGTCGAGCTCCTCGGCCACGGGCGCGACCTCGCCCTCGGCGAACTCGCGCACGGTTCGCTGGATCAGCTCGTGCTCGGGGGAGAGGTCGAAGTCCACGTATGCACGATTCTCACAGGTTCCGCATCGTGCAGCGCTACGGGTTTTTGACTTCGAGCGCGGCTTGCGCCGTGTTGGCCGTCTCGGTTTCGACTTTTGGTCGGCACCGGGCTGGCGTAGGCCATGGTGTTGAGTGATTTTTCTGTGAAGCCTTCGCTCTTAGATTCGCCTTCCGTGGTCTTAATCACGCATTCCAGCCTGTCAGGCTCGGCGCTGAAATCAAGTTGGACACGGTCTGCGACGAGCCGTTTTGGAATTGCGGGTCAAAGTTGCCCGTGCACGTCTGCGGCCGCGTCACCGCGGTGCTGGTGTGCGCGATGTAGCAACCCACGGCCACCTTGACGTCTTTGGTTTCGAGCAGGTCTGATCGTGGTGAAGGTCTCGGTCGCACCTTCGCCCGCGCCTCCGTCGGTGGGGTTCTCGTAGTGCCCGATGCTTGCGTTCTCACAGAGGAGTGGGGGCGGCAGCGCATCAGGGTCGCTTGAGAGGTTAAGGGTACCCCACGAGATGCTCGGAAATACCTCGCCTTCCGGCGCTTTGATCCCATCGACATACCAGTGGGGGCTGCCTGCTGCAGAGGCTGGCACGGCGATGACCGCGGTCGTCACGATCGCCGATAGCAGGCCAAGCCCGAGAATGGTCTGGCACTTGCGAAGCGTCATCACGGGTTTTTGACTTCAAGCGTGGCTTGCGCTGTGTTGGCCGTCTCGGGTTCAACTCTTTTGGTCGGTACCGGGCTGCCGTAGGCCATGGTGTTGAGTTGTTTGGATATTTCCACTTCTGAGCCGTACTCGCCCGGTTCTGAGATGCACTTCAGGCGGTCACGTTCGCCTGTGAAAAGGATTTGGATACGGTCTGGGACAGGTTGCCCGTACCATTTTTGAATTCAGGGTACAAGTTGCCCGTGCACGTCGTGACTTCACTACCCGCCAGGATGCTCGTGCGCACGACGTAGCAGCTCACGACCATCTTGATGTTTTTGCTTTCAAGTAGGTTGTTTGCGCCCGATTCAACCAGGACGTTCGCCCATGGCAGGCCTTCCCAGTGTACCTGGGTTTCCAGGCCGCTTTCTTCCGGGCATTCCTCGTCCCAGCAGTCGATCGCGGCGAACGTGTCGGTCTCGCCTTCGCCCGCGGCTCCGCCCGCAGGGTTGTCCTAATCCCCGATGGCTGCGTTCTCACACTGGAGGCCTGGATTGACCACCACGGGCGGATAAAACGTAAGGGTTCCCCACGAAATGCTCGGGAATGCCTTGCCTTCTGCCGCTTTGACGCCATCCACATACCAGTGGGGACGCCTGCTGCAGAGGCCGGCACGGCGATCACCGCGCTCGTTACGATGGCCAACGGAAGGCCAGGCCCGAGCACGGCCCGGCGCTTGCGACGCACCGTAGGGAATCCCCCGCCCCATGTGTCCTCCCGTGTGTCCTGGTGCGTGAGGATAGCGCTTATCCGCCCATTCGTGTCGCGAGTGACGCTGCTCGGGGTGGCCGCAAGCGATCTACTGCACGCAATAGGAGCGCGCGAGCTCCACGAGCAGGCGCACGCCGTAGCCGGCGGCGCCCTTGGGCGCATACGGACGTCCGAGGTCCCACGCCGAGCCGGCTATGTCGAGGTGCGCCCAGGGCGTGTCGTCGACGAAGTTCGACAGGAACGCGCCGCCCACGATCGTCCCCGCCTTGCGCGCTTCGGGCGCGTTGTCGAGGTCGCCGTAGGTGCCCTTGATGAGCTCGTCGTACTCCTCGTGCAGCGGCAGGCGCCAGACGATCTCGCCCGTGCGCTCGCCGGCCTGCTCGATGCGCCCGGCGAGCTCGTCGTCGTTGCTCATCAGCCCCGCGTAGGTGGAGCCGAGCGCGACGATCACCGCGCCGGTGAGCGTCGCCAGGTCGACGATTCGCTCAGCCCCCTGGGTGACGGCGTGACACAGGCAGTCGGCGAGCACGAGGCGGCCCTCGGCGTCGGTGTTGTTGACCTCGATCGTCTTGCCGTTGGACGCCGTGACGATGTCGCCCGGCTTGACCGCGTGCCCGCTGGGCAGGTTCTCGGTCGCACCCACGATCCCCAGCAGCTTCAGCGGCAGGCCCAGGCGCGCGATCGCGGCGGCGGCCTGCACGACGGCCGCGCCGCCGGACATGTCGAACTTCATCTCCGCCATTTTCGCCCCGGGCTTGAGCGAGATCCCGCCGCTGTCGAACGTGACCGCCTTGCCGACGAGCCCGAGCGTCGGTGCATCCTCGGCGGTGCCGCCGGGGGGCTCGTAGCGCATCGTGATCAGCGCCGGCTCCTGGTCTGAGCCCTGCGCGACGGCGGCGAATGCGCCCATGCCGCGCTCTTCTATGCCGGTGCGCGTGTCGACCTCGACGGTGAGGGCGTCGATCTCGTCGGCCAGCGCGAACGCCTCGCGCGCCAGCGCCGACGGCGTGAGGTTGTTGGCGGGGCGGTTCTGCAGGTCGCGCGCGGCGTTGACGGCCTCGGTCACGAGCGTCGCCTGCTCCACGACCTCCTGCAGCTCGCCCTCCTGGGCCTCGCGCGAGGAGACGGTCAGGTGCTCGAGGTGCTTGGGCGGGGAGTCGGCGTTCTGCTCGTCCTTGGCCGACTTCTGCTCGTCATAGCGGTAGTCGGCGAGGATCGTGCCCTCGATGAGCGCAGCGATCGTGGGGTCATCGGGCGGGGCCCACAGGCAGAGCGTGCGCGTGGAGATCTCGAGCGCCCGCGCGTGCACCGTCGCGGCGGCCGCGCGCGCGCGCTCGGGCGTGAAGTCCTTGCGCTCGCCCAGGCCGACTAGCAGCCAGCGCTTGCCGTCGACGTGTGTGAGCGCGAGCGACTTCGGCGAGCGCCTGGCCTCGCCCGAGTCCAGCAGCGCGGCGAGCTGCTCGGGCGCCCCCTGCGGCGGCGCCTCGCCCTCGAACACGCCGACCGCGACCGTGTCTGCGTCGGTGCTCGAGGCCCCCTGCGTGGTCGCGGATACCTGCATGAAGAGCGCACGATATCCGCCGCGCGCCGCCCGCGCCCACTGCCGCTGGCGACCGGTCTACTACCATCCCGACTGCCCCAACTGCCAACCGAAAGCCATTCACAGGAGATCCCCGCGCCCATGCCAAAGACAGTCATACTCAGCGCCGCGCGCACCCCGATCGGCAAGCTGGGCGGCGGCCTGGCCTCGCTGGAAGCGACCGAGCTCGGCGGGGTGGCGATCGAGGCGGCGCTCGAGCGCGCAGATGTCGCCGCCGAGGACGTGGACCACGTCGTCATGGGCCAGGTACTGCAGGCCGGGCAGGGCCAGATTCCCTCCCGCCAGGCGCAGATAAAGGCGGGGGTGCCCAAGGAGGTCTCCTCGGAGACGATCAACAAGGTCTGCGCGTCTGGTCTGCGCTCGTCGGTGATCCTCGACCAGGCGATCCGCGCCGGCGACGTGGAGGTCGGCGTGGGCGGCGGGATGGAGTCGATGTCCCAGGCGCCCTACCTGCTCCCGGGCGCGCGCTTTGGCTTTCGCATGGGCGACGTGCAGGCGCTGGACGCGATGATGCACGACGGCCTCACCAACCCGTTCTCGGGCAAGCCGATGTCCGTCGAGGCGACCGAGGTCGGCGACGAGCTCGAGATGACGCGCGCCGACATGGACCGCTGGGCGCTGCGCTCGCACGAGCTCGCGCTGAAGGCGACCGACGAGGGGCGCCTGCCTGAGGAGATCGTGCCCGTGACGATCAAGGGGCGCAAGGGCGACACGGTCGTCGAGGTCGACGAGGGCCCACGCCGCGATACCACGCTCGAGAAGCTGGCCGCACTGCCCGGCGTGGTGGGCAAGGACGGGTCGCACACCGCGGGCAACTCGTCCGGGATCAACGACGGCGCCGGGGCGCTCGTGCTCTCCTCAGACGAGTGGGCGACGGCCAACGGCAAGGAGGCGCTCGCGGAGATCCTCGCCCATGCGCAGAGCGCCAACGACTTCGCCTACCTCGCGACCACGCCCGCGAGCGCCGCCAAGAAGGCGCTCGACAAGGCCGGCCTTCAGCCGGGCGACGTCGACCTGTGGGAGATAAACGAGGCCTTCGCCTCCGTGACGCTGAACTCGATCCGCATGCTCGGCATCGACGAGGAGAGGGTCAACGTCAATGGCGGCGCCGTCGCGCTGGGCCATCCGATCGGCGCGTCCGGTGCGCGCATCCTCGGCAGCCTCGTGCTCGAGCTGCGCCGCCGCGGCGGCGGCCTCGGCTGCGTGGCGATCTGCTCGGGGGGCGGACAGGGCGACGCGATGATCGTCAGGGTCTAGATCGTCTAGTGAGCGACAGCAGCAACGGCGACAGGCCGGCGCGAGCGGCCGCGTTCTTCGATCTCGACAAGACCCTGATGGCCGGCTCGTCCGGCATCTTCTTCGCGCGCGCGGCGTACGAGACGGGGATGATCTCGCGCCGGCGGCTCGTGCGCGACATCTATGAGAACCTGCGCTTCCGCCTGCGCGGCTCGACCGACGACCGCGCCGACGACCTGCGCCGGCGGGTAGGCGAGATGATCGCCGGCGTGCGCGTGCGCGACCTCCAGCGCCTGTCACCGCGCGTCCTCGCCGGTGTGCTCC
>DASPVR010000018.1:0-5158 GCA_035622255.1 Solirubrobacteraceae bacterium
GTCGTTCCAGACCTCGTGGTTGTAGGTGTCGTCGAAGATCATGCTCCGGCCCTCTTCCCAGTGGCGGAAGTCCTCGCCGACGCGGATACGGCAGTCCTGCGCGTCACGCGGGACGATCAGCCCGAGGTGGTAGCGGAGCACGCCCTTGTAGGGCCCCCGGTGATCGAGGATGTGCTTGTGCGGGGAGAGGATCGAGAACATCGCCGTGGTCATGCCGGGGATCTCACGCATGAGCGCGGCCGTGCGCGGGCACATCTCCACGCCGAGCTTGGCCTCGAAGCCGAACCCGTAGAGGAAGAACGTCTTCCAGTTGTCGTCGTCGGTGATCTCGATCTGGTCCTTGGAGATGTCCTGGAAGTTGGGCAGCGCCTCGCGGTCCTCGAGCACGTGCTCGAGCTCGGAGCGGATCGTCTGCCAGTTGGCCTCCACGTGCGCGACCCACGGGAAGCGCGCGTTGTCGAAGAACGTCTCGTCGCCCACCAGCGAGCGCCTGCCGATGTAGCGCTCGATCGGAGCGAGGATCCGTTCGCCCACGGTGATCGTGAGCTCGACGGTGCGCTCCCAGAGAGACTTGTCCGACATGCCGAAGCGATGATCCTAGCCCCTCGCCCGGCGGGGCACCCGGCCGGCGTCAGTGCAGGTCAAAGGGTCATGCCGCATGCGGCATGACCGCGGGCCGCACATGTGCGGCCCGACCCGGACCCGTGCATGCACGGGTCCGCCGCCGGGCGCATGCGCCCGGCGGGAACACCGATAGATCTACTGAGGTCAAACAGCGCCGACGTTTCAGAACGCGATCTGCTGGACGAGAGCCAAGGCTGGCAAGGACGCAGGGGGCGAAGTGTGCTTGACGCACACCGGCGACCGAGGACGCCGCCAGGCGCCGACTATCGCTCAGCAGATCAGGCCGCCTCGCGCAAAGCGGCGAGCTCTGGCGACTCGGCGAGCTTCTTCAGGGCGCGCTGCTCGAGCTGGGAGGCGCGCTCGGCCGAGAAGCCGAGCCGGCGGCCGATCGCGGTGAGCGTCTGGGGCTCCTCGTGGCCCGTGCCGAAGCGCAGCGTGAGCACGGTGCGCTCGGTGTCGGGCAGCTGGGAGATCGCGCGGTGCACGATGCGCTCGCGCTCGTTGTCCCAGGCGGTCTCCTCGGGGGCCTCGGTGTCGGCCGGGAGCAGATCGCCCAGGGCGGTGTCGCCGTCCTCGCCGACCTGCTGGTCGAGGCTGACGAGCGCCACGCGCTGGTGGCGGACCTCCTCGACCTGCTCGATGTCCAGGCCGGCCTCGGCGGCCAGCTCCTCGATCGTGGGCTCGCGGCCCAGGCGCACCGACAGCTCTCGCTCGATGCGCCCGACCTTGCGCGAGCGCTGGGCCACGTGCACGGGCAGGCGGATCGTGCGTCCTGAGTTCTCCAGGCCGCGCTGGATCGCCTGGCGGATCCACAGTGTCGCGTAGGTGGAGAAGCGAAAGCCCTTGCGCCAGTCGAACTTCTCGCTCGCGCGGATCAGCCCGAGCATGCCCTCCTGGACCAGGTCGGCCAACGGCAGGCCTTGGTTCTGGTAGCGGCGCGCGTTGGATGCGACCAGGCGCAGGTTGGAGTTGACGAGCAGTTCCTTGGCGTGCAGGTCGCCGCGCTCGATCCGCTTGGCGAGGTCGATCTCCTGGGCCGGCGTGAGCAGCGGGTAGCGGCGCGAGTGCGCGAGCAGCTGGTCCACCGACTCGGGGATGAACGTGTCCGGCGTGCCGACATCCGCGCGCTCGATCGGGCTGTCCAGCCGCCCAGGCGCGGACGCCGCGGGACCGTCCGCGGTCGTGTCCACGTGCGTCTCGGGACCGGTGACCTGGTCTCGATCTGGCGTGTTTGCTGGGGTTTTGCGCGTGTCTGGCATGTCTGTTCTTCTAATCCGATACTTGGAGTCGGAATTATACGCGAGGGTAGTTGTCTTGTCAATCATTGCGCTGGACATGTTGCTAGTGTGTCGTTCGACACTTTGTGCGGGCTCACCTGCCCGTATGGGTGGAAAGTGCCCTAGTCGCCTTGCGTTGAAACCCGCGGGCCGCCGTGAAGGCGCGCTGTTTTTCGCTGCGGGAGATCCCTATCGGGCCGGCGGTCGGTGCGCGTGAGCGGGTGCGCGCCGCCTCGGCGGATGGACGGGCCGGGCGGCGAGTCCGTCAGCGTCCCGTTGGACCGTCAGCGTGCGTTCGACGGCCCGGCGGGGGCGCCGTGGGCGCCCGGCGCGGGCAGCTCGATGTCGAGCAGCTCGTCGGTGCGGTGATCGACCTGGAGCGTCGTGTGGTCGAGGCCGAAGCGCGTGCGCAGCAGCGTCTCGAGCTCGCGCCGGGCGATGTGGCAGTCGCTCTGCGCGCCGACGAGCACGTGCGCCGAGAGCGAGGGGAAGCCGCTCGAGATCTCCCATACGTGCAGGTCGTGCACCTCGACCACGCCCGGCTGGGCCACGAGCGCACGCCCGATCGCCTCGGGGTCGAGACCCTGTGGCGCGGCCTCGAGGAACGTCCGTCCCGAGGCGACCACGAGCGACACGCCGGCGCGCGTCATGAGCGCGGCGATCACGAGCGATGCGATCGGGTCGGCCCGCTCGAAGCCGCTCACGAGTATCACGCCGGCCGCGATCGCGGTCCCGATGAAGCTATAGAGGTCGGTGAGCACGTGCTGGAAGCTGCCCTGCACGTTGAGGCTGCGCCGGTCCGCCCGCGAGAGCGTCCACACGGCCGCAAGGTTCACCACGATCCCCACGAGCGCCACGGCGAGCATCAGCCCGCCGCGCACGTGCTCGGGCGCGATCAGGCGCCGCACGGCCTCGTAGGCGATCAGCACGGCCAGGAGGAGGAGCGTCACGCCGTTTGCCTGCGCCGAGAGGATCTCCAGCCTGCGCAGGCCGAACGTCATCGCCCCCCGCGCGGGGCGCGCGGCCAGGCGCAGGGCGAGCAGCGAGAAGCCGATCGCCGCCGCGTCGCCGAGCATGTGGCCTGCGTCCGAGAGCAGCGCCAGCGAGTGGGCGATCACGCCGGCCGCCACCTCGAAGGCCATGAAGGCCAAGAGCAGCGCGAGCGTGAGCGTGAGCTTGCCGCGATCGACGTCGGGGTCCACGCCGTGGGCGTGTGCGGCGTGATCTGAAGGCATCGCCTCCCACGATACGGCCCGGCGCCGCGCGTACGCGATCGTGCGGGCGATCGTGCGCTCGCACCTTAGGCTCTAGCGATGGTCGAGGCCAGCAGCAGCGCCCGCGCCTTGACGCCGCGCCGCACGACGCTCGTGTCGATCGCGGCGGCCGGCGTGCTCGTGGCGCTCAAGCTCGGCGTGGGGCTGGCGACGGGCAGCCTCGGGCTGATCTCCGCCGGCATCGAGTCCAGCGGCGACGTGGTGGCCGCCGTGGTCACGTTCTTCGCCGTGCGCCTGGGCGCGCGCCCGGCCGATCCCGAGCACCCCTACGGCCACCGCCGGGCCGAGAACCTCGGTGCCCTCGGCGAGGCCGGGATCCTCGTCGTCGGCGGGGTGCTCGTGAGCGTCGAGGCGATCGGGCGTCTGCTCGGCACGGGCTCGAGCCTGACGACCGCCTGGTATCAGTTCGCGGTGCTCGGGGTGGCGCTCGCCGTCGACTGCAGCCGCACCGCCGTGTCGCTGCGCGCGGCCCGCCGCTTCGACAGCGCCGCGCTGCGCTCGAACGGCCTGCACTTCGTGGCCGACCTGGCGGGATCGCTGGCCGTGCTCGCCGGGCTGCTGGCGGCGCGCGCGGGGTTTCCCGAAGGCGACTCGATCGCCGCCCTGTTCGTCGCGGCGATCATCCTCGCGACCGCCACCCGCCTGATCGGGGAAAACGCCAACGTGCTCATGGATCGCACGCCCGAGCGAGCGCGAGCCGCGGCCGAGCGCGCGATCGCGGGCCTCGGCGCCGACATCGAGCTCAACCGCCTGCGCGTGCGCGAGTCCGCTGGGCGCTACTTCGCCGACGTGGTCGTGAGCGTCCCACCGGGGCGCGCCGTCGTCGAGGGCCACCAGGCGGCCGACATGGTCGAGTCTGCCGTCGAGGGGGCGCTCCCCGGCAGCGACGTTGTCGTTCACGTCGAGCCGCGGCACGGTGGCCTGGATCTGCGCGAGCGCGTGCTCGCGATCGCGCTGGCCGAGCCGCTCGTCACCGAGGCCCACGACATCACGATCATCGAGCAGGACGGCGCCGTGAGCGTGTCGCTGCACCTGAAGTTCCCGGCCGATCTGGACCTGCGCGCGGCACACGACGTGGCCGAGCGCGTCGAGCGCGCGATCCGGGTGCGGCTCGGGGTCGCCGACGCGCAGACGCACCTCGAGCCGCTCGAGCGCACGCTCGCCGCGCGCCAGCCCGACCGCGCCTCCGACCTGCAGGCCGAGCGCGAGGTGCAGCGCGTCGTGGGCGCCCGCCCCGGTGTCGAGCCGGTCGGGGTCAGGCTGCTCTCGACCGAGGCCGGGCGGGTCCTGTTCCTCACGCTGAAGATGCCCCGCGGCGGCTCGCTGGCCGCTGCGCACGCGCTCGCGGGCGAGCTCGAGGAGGAGCTTCGCCAGTGCGTCCACGGCATCGCCGACGTGGTCGTCCACACGGAGCCCTAGGCCCACGCCCGGCGCCGCCCCGCCCCTTCGGCGCGGAACCGCGCCGAGGCCGCGCGGGCACGCGACGTGCAAGGAAACGGCCGTTTCGGCGTCTAGCAAGAGCAGCGGGCAACGACCAAAGGAAGGCTGATGATCGGTTCAGAGCAGCAGAGCGGGCGAGCGCACCGGCGCCGGCACCCGTCGCGCCTGGCGGTGTGGGGGACAGCGGCAGCGCTCGCGCTGGCGGCGTCCCTGGCGGCTGTCGCGCTGGCCTCGAGCACGAGCGTCGCGGTCGACGCGGCGTCCAGCTCCAAGCTCGACGAGCAGATCGCCGTGACGTCACAGGGACGCACGCTCTACACCCTCAGCGGCGAGACGAGCAGGCACCTGAAGTGCAAGACGAGCGAATGCCTGAAGGCCTGGCCACCGCTGACCGTGCCCTCCAAGAAGACCAGGCTGAAGGCCGGCTCCGGCGTCAAGGGGCCGCTGGGGATTTTGCGTCGCAGCAACGGCACGCTCCAGGTGACGGTCCGCGGCATGCCCGTGTACCGCTATTTCGCAGACCACGCCGAGGGCGAAGTCAAC
>DASPVR010000019.1:0-4861 GCA_035622255.1 Solirubrobacteraceae bacterium
GGGGGGGGGGGGGGGGGGTCGCCGTCTACCACCAGACATGCCGGCTCGGGGAGGTGGAGCCGCCGAGCTAAGAGGCGAGGGCACGCCAAACCCCGCGCCCTCGCCCGCGCCCTGCTATCCGCTGAGGGAAAGGAACGAAGGTTCTCCAGCGGAGTCCCCCACGATCCCAGCACGGAGAGGCCCCATCCTCCGTGCTCGTCCACAAAGATGTATGCAGGAAAACTACGGAGCGGAGGCCACAGCGTGTAGCCACGCCAGGTGATCCTCGGGCAGCCAGTCCCTCAGATTTGGCGCCAGCAGCAACTCCTGACGCGCTCCGGGATGGTCAACGCCTGAGACAATGGGCAAACGTGTCCGTCGAGCGCAACAGATCCCTAATTCGCCGGTTCTACGATGAGCTCTGGAACCAGTGGAATCTCGACGCGGCAAACGAGATCCTCGCGCCCGATGTGCGCTTCCGAGGATCACTCGGGACCACCCTCGTTGGAGTTGACGCCTTCAAGGGCTACGTCGAACAGGTGCGCGCGGCGTTCCCCGACTTTCAGAACCGAGTCGATGACCTGATTGCCGACGACGACAAGATCGTCACGCGCATGACCTGGAGTGGCACCCACAGCGGTAAGCTTTTCGGAATCCCAGCCACTGGGCGCCGCGTCACCTACGTGGGCGCTGGCATCTTCCACCTCCTGGACGCCAAGATCCAAGAGGCCTGGATCGTTGGAGACACCCAAGAGCTATGGCGAACTCTCGGTGTGATCCCTGAGAGCGGCTGAGTCGGCGAAACCTCCGAACCGTGGCGCTCTTCCCGACAGAGCGTGACGCGGAGATCGCGTCGTCGCCCTGACCTCCATGGTCGGCAATATCAAGGGCTCTGGGCAGTTCATCAGCCAGCCGTTGGGCTTCGTGCTGTCGGATTTCCGTGACGGGACGCTCGGTCACGTCCGTGCCTTCGCCACTTGGCAGGGGGCCCTCGAGGTCGTGGGCTTGGAGGAGTAGGGCTCCTTGACCAGCCCACCGCAGCGGACCGCGCCTCAATCGCCGCGCCGGGTGAATCAACCCCAGCTGAGTCTGACCCCAGCTGAGTCTGCCGGAAGCGCGATCGCTCGCGCCCGCCAGGTCTCGGGGCGCCTTGCCACGCGTCGCGTCCCCGGCCCCACCGCTACGGTTGCCTGATGGACATGTCGCTGTTCTTCGCCGGCACTGGCGGCTCGGTCCCGAGCGCCCGCCGCGGCCTGCCGGCGCTGCTCGTGCGCCGTGGCGGCGACAGCCTGCTGTTCGACTGCGGCGAGGGGACGCAGCGCCAGCTGATCCGCTCGGTCGGGCTCGGTGACATCGACAGCGTGTTCATCACCCACTTCCACGCCGATCACTGGCTCGGCCTGCCAGGGATGCTGAAGTCGTTCTCGCTGCGCGAGCGCGAGGCGCCGCTGAGCATCTACGGGCCGCCCGGGCTCGGCGCGCTGATGGAGCAGATGCGCTTCGTCTACGGCCGTCCCAAGTATGAGCTGCAGATCCGCGAGCTGGAGCCGACCGAGGCAGTCGAGCGCGCGGACTACCGCGTGGCCGCGATCCCGGTCAGCCACGGCGAGCGCGTCGCCTATGGCTATGCGTTGGTCGAGGATCAGCGCCCCGGTCACCTCGACCCAGAGCTGGCCGAGCGTTTGGGCGTGCACCCGGGACCCGACTTTGGACGCCTTCAGCGCGGCGAGACCGTCGAGGGCGTCAGCCCCGAGCAGGTGCTCGGGTCCCCGCGCCCCGGTCGCAAGCTTGTGCTCTCCGGCGACACGCGCCCGTGCGAAGCGCTGGCCGTCGCCGCGCGCGAGGCCGATCTGCTCGTTCACGAGGCGACGTTCGCCGAGCCCGAGGGCGCGCGCGCGTTGGAAACCTCCCACAGCACCGCGCGCGAGGCCGCCGAGCTGGCGCGCGAGGCCGATGTGCGGATGCTCGCGCTCACGCACGTCTCGAGCCGCTACGCCGGCGGCGAGCTGCGCGACGAGGCGCGCGCCGTGTTCGCCCAGACCGAGATCCCGCGCGATCTCGACACGGTCGAGATCCCGTTCCCAGAGCGCGGAGCCCCGCACCTGGTGCGCTGGTCTGAGCGCTCCGCGCGCGAGGCCCAGGCGTCCGAGACCGCAGAGGAGCCGGTCGCAACCGGCTAGCGCCGGCGCCGGCCGGGGCCTCCGGCGTCATCGATGTCGCGGTCCGCTGATACAGTCCGACTGTTCCTTTAATCCGGTCCCGAGAGGCCAGGAAGGAAGAAGATGGACAGCGAGAAGACCGTCCTGCACGAGGACGAAGTGCGGCGAGCGCTCACGCGCATCGCCCACGAGATCGTGGAGCGCAACCCAGACCCGCCGGCGCCGGCGCTCGTCGGGATCCATCGGCGGGGCGCGCTGCTGGCGAGCAGGCTGCAGGGCGTACTAGAGGAGCTGCTCGGCGCCCAGGTGCCGCTGGGCGACCTCGACATCAGCTTCTATCGCGACGACGTCGCGCGGCGTCCCGACGCTCCGGTCGTGCACGCCTCGCACGTGGACTTCGACGTCTCGCAGCGCACGGTCGTCGTCGTCGACGACGTGCTCTACACGGGGCGTACCGCGCGCGCCGCGATCGAGGCGCTGTTCGACTACGGGCGACCCGCGCGCGTGCAGCTGGCGGTGCTGGCCGATCGCGGCCATCGCGAGCTGCCGATCCGCCCCGACTATGTCGGCAAGAACCTGCCGACGTCGCGCTCAGAGCACGTGCACGTGCGCGTCGCCGAGCTCGACGGGGTCGATGAGGTGGCGATCGCGCCGGCACGCGTGGAGGCCGAGGTCTGATGGACCACCTACTGTCGATCGAGGATCTCGACAGGCGGGCGATCGAGCGCGTGGTCGAGCGCGCGCGCAGCTTCTCGGAGGTTGCCGGACGCGAGATCAAGAAGGTGCCCGCGCTGCGCGGACGGATGGTGCTCAACCTCTTCTATGAGTCCTCCACCCGTACGCGCAGCTCGTTCGAGCTGGCGGCCAAGCGCCTGTCGGCCGACGTCGTGAACTTCGTTGCCAGCGGCTCGAGCGTGGAGAAGGGGGAGTCGCTGAAGGACACCGTGCTCACGCTCAGCGCGCACCGGCCGGACGCGATCGTCCTGCGCACCCCCTGGGCGGGCGCAGCGGCGCTCGTGTCGCGCTGGTGCGGAGCCGCGATCGTCAACGCCGGCGACGGCAAGCACGAGCATCCCACCCAGGCGCTGCTGGACGTGTACACGCTGCGCGAGCGCCTTGGCGCGATCGACGGCGCCTCCATCTGGATCGTCGGCGACGTTGCCCACTCGCGCGTGGCGCGCTCGAACATCCTGGCGTTCCAGCGCATGGGCGCCCGCGTCACGGTCGCGGGGCCTCCGACGCTGATCCCGCGTGAGATCGAGGCGCTCGGCTGCGACGTGCGCTACTCGCTTGCGGAGCTCGACGGCGCCGACGTCGTGTATGCGCTGCGCATGCAGCGCGAGCGCATGAGCGAGGCGTGGGTGCCGTCGCTGCGTGAGTACGCGGCCTGGTATCAGCTCAACGCGCGCCGCCTGCGCCCGCGCCAGCTGCTCATGCATCCCGGCCCGGTCAACCGTGGCATCGAGGTGTCCGGCGAGGCCGTCGACTCCCCCCAGGCGGTCATCACCGCCCAGGTCGAGGCCGGGGTGGTCGTGCGCATGGCGGTGCTCTACGAGCTGCTCGCCGGCGCGCGCGCGCCGCGCCGCGCCGACCAGCTACAGCCGGCGTGATGGCCGCGCTCGCGCTCGTCAACGGGCCAAGCGCCCCCGCCGACGTCCTGCTGAGCGACGTCCACGCGCTGGATCCTCGCGCACGGCTGGACGAGCGTCTGGACGTGCTCGTGCGAGACGGCCACGTCGCGCAGCTCGCCGCCCCCGGCGCGCTGCGCCGCGGTGACGACGTCGAGGTCATCGCCGGTGACGGTCGCCTGCTCACGCCGGCCTTCTTCGATCCCCACGTCCATCTGCGAAGCCCCGGCGAAGAGCACAAGGAGGACCTCGGCAGCGGGACGCGCGCCGCTGCCGCGGGGGGGTTCGGCGCGGTAGTGGCGATGCCCAACACCGATCCGGTCATCGACTCGGCGCCGCTGCTTCGCTCGCTGCGCGACGCGGCCACGCGCGAGGCGGTGGTTGCGGTGGGGTTCCTGGCGGCCGTCACGCGCTCCTCCGCTGGCGAGGAGCTGACCGAGATGGCGGAGCTGCGCGAGCACGGGGCGCTCGGCTTCACCGATGACGGGCGTCCAGTCCAGAGCGCCGGCGTGCTGCGCAAGGCGCTCCAGTATCAGCGCCTGTGTGGAGGGGTCGTGTGCCTGCACGAGGAGGACCCGACGCTCTCGCGCGGGGGAGCCATGCACGAGGGCGCCGTCAGCGCGGCGCTGGGAATCGGCGGCATCCCCACCGTGAGCGAGTCCACGATGGTCGCGCGCGACGCCGAGCTGGCCCTGTATGAGCGGGCGCGCGTTCACTTCCAGCACCTCAGCTGCGCGGCCTCGGTCCAGGCCGTCGCGGGCGCGAAGGCGGCCGGGGCGTCCGTTAGCGCGGAGGTCACGCCGCACCACCTGCTGCTCACCGACGAGCACGTCCGCGGTCTTGACACGCGCATGAAGATGAACCCCCCGCTGGCCGGCGAGCGCGATCGCCGGGCGCTCGTGGCGGGGCTGCGCGACGGCACGATCGACTGCGTGGCGACCGACCACGCGCCGCACGCGCTCGAGGAGAAGGAGGTGCCGTTCGAGGAGGCGCCCAACGGCACCACCGGTCTCGAGACGGCGTTTGCGGCGCTCTACGAGGGGCTGGTCCTGCCCGGCAGCCTCGAGCTGGGCGTGCTCGTCGAGCGGATGAGCG
>DASPVR010000020.1:0-35144 GCA_035622255.1 Solirubrobacteraceae bacterium
ATGGCGCCTCATGACCGCCACCAACAACCTCATTCGACTTCACAACCACCGGATGGCCGCCGCGAGGGCCTGATCTGATCTTCGGGGCGGTCGATTCGCCTCCGCCAGGGCCGTCGGCGGGTTTATCCGACAGCCACGCGAAAAGCAGGATCCACCTTGCCCTCGACGCCGTTCTGCACCCGCGAGCCGTGGCAACAGTTTGGCAACCGCCACTTCATCAAATGCGCCCGAAGCGTCCGCGAATACGCGCAATTTGGACGATTGCAACACCCGAAGAAAATTTGGGCCGGATCCAGTTCAGGTCCGTGTGGAGGTAACTCCGTGGAGGTTCGAGTCCTCTCATCCGCATCGACGAAAGTGGCTGGAAATGCGTGGCCGGCGACGGCCGACAGGAGCGTGCCCGCGTACGCGGGCGACATGTCCATCTGCCCTAGATCAGCTCCCTATGGACGCTTGCCGGCGAGCCCGAGATCTCCTTGAGCGAGACCACGAATCCATCCGCGGCGAGCGCCTGCCCATACAGCGCAGCCCGCGCCGAACGTCGCAAGCCGCTCAAGCGGCCAGACGGTCGCCCAAGGCCGGGACGGTGAGTTCGGGCGCCACCGGCTCAGGCTCGCGCAAAGCGCTGGACTCGGCCGAGAAGCGGTAGCCGACGCCCCAGTGGGTGTGGATGTAGCTCCAGTTCGGCGAGGCACGGGCTAGCTTGTGTCGCAGCTTGTGCACGAACACGTCCACCGAGCGATCGTTGCGGGCCATCGCCGGACCCCACAGGTGCTTGTAGATGAGCTCGCGCTCGAAGATCTCTCCGTCGGCACTAGCCAGCAGGTCGATCAGTTCGAACTCGCGGCGGGTCAGCCTCAGGCTGCGCCCGGCCACGAAGGCCTGGTACTGGTCACGGCGGATTTCCACCTCGCCCAGCGTCACCGGCTCGATGTTGCGGGGCTCGGGCTGGCGCCGGTGGCCGACGACGGCCTCGATGCGGGCGAGCAGCTCCTCGGGGTGGCAGGGCTTGCTCAGCCAGGCGTCGGCACCCATCTCCAGCCCGCGAACGCGCTCCGTGACCGTCGAGGGGCCCGTGCAAACCACGATCCGGTACTTTGGATGCGCCTGGCAGAGGCGCTGCAGCCAGTCCCAGGACGTTGGGCCCAAGACCGCCGGGTCGATCACGAGCGCGTCGAGACGCATCGCGGCGATCTTCTTTATGGGAATCGTCGCCGCCAGTACGCGATACTCCCATTCGAGCAGCTCGAGGCGCTTGGCGAGCACCAGCAGAAAGCCCGAATCGTTGTCGAGCACGGCGATGCGGAGTGAGGCCAGCTGCGGCGCTGGCGCCTGCCCCGGTCCGACCGCGCAGGACCCCTTGAATACGGCGACGCCTCCATTCGGCATGCGGACCGCTGGCGGCACCGGCGGGATTGGACGGGCAACCGCTTCAGCGAGTGGACGAGCAACGGCTTCGGTCTCCATACCCCTTAACTCCGATCGGAAAAAGCGAGTAAGTGCGTGGGCAACTATACAGGCTTTTGCTCACCTTGCAAGTGCGATTTATGAGGCATTGCTGTGAGCCCAACGGGCGAAAGTGGTCCAGATTGAACCGGCAGGTGAAGGCCTGGCCGAACCGACGACGCTAGAGCCGGCCCCCAGGATGGAGAGGTGGGTTTCCGCTAGCCCCGTACCCGGTGCCGCTCGCAGGAGAGCAGCAGGATCAGCCAGGTCAGCCGTCGAGCCCGAGCGTGGCCCTGAGCGCGCCGGGGTCGATTCCCTCGATGCGGATGAGCTTGTCGCGCGAGCGCTGGCCGCGGACGACGCTGACCCGTGACGCGCGGACGCCAAGACGACGCGCGACCAATTGGCACAGCGCCCGGTTCGCGCGCCCCTCGAGCGCGGGAGCCCTGACCCGCACCACCAGCACTCCACCGCGGACGCCAACGAACTCGTCGCGGCGAGCTCCCGGCTGCGCGCGCACCGCAATCGTGGCTTCGCTCACGCCCACCAGACGCCGATGGCCGCCGGCATCAGCCGGCGGCCATCTGCAGCCAATGACGATGCTCGCCGCGGCCCGCTAGCTTCCGCTGCGACGCTGGCGGCGCTGCACGGACACGATCGAGAAGCCCATCGCGACGAGCAGCAAGCCGATGCCGACCGTCCAACGAAGGTCAAAGCCCGTGAACGGGAGGGCTTTCGCCGTCGTGCTCGTCGTGCTCGTCGTGCTCGTCGGGGTCGTTTTGCTCGTTTTCGCCGGAGCGACGCTGGTCGAGGGTTTGCTCGATTCTTTGGACGGAGACGTTCCGCTGGCCGGCGCTTTCGTGGTCGACGTCGCTGGCGTCGAGGTCGATGGTGTCGAGCTCGTCGTCGTCGAAGTCGTCGTCGTCGTCGGCGGCGGCGCCGTCGTGCCGTAGCCGGCTTGCGATTGGGCGAGGGCACCCGCAGGGAACATGAACGCCGTCGCCAGCGCCACGAGCGGCAGGACCAAGAGCCTGCGCGCTGCGCGGGAAGATCCTTTCCTCCGCGGCGCCGCGCCGACCGCGTGCGGCCCGCTCAAGGCCACGTTGTTGGTCCTAGTCATGCCAACCTCCAGTTGATGGTGTGGTAACGCACCCTACCCCGAAAGGGGCCGTCTGCATCAGGTTCCTGATGCCCTGCTCAGGTCGAGCATCGTCTTTATGTTTCGCTGCCTGCAGGTTCTCGCCTGCTTGCTGGGCAAAAGGTTTAGCAACGATAGCGGCCATAAGCATGCAAAACGCGAAAAAAAACCCGTTTTTCCGAGGTCCGCGAGGCCGCGGGGACGCGCTCACGAGACCTTCACGCGGCCTTCGAGCGTCCCATCGCCGAGGCGACGCCGCAACGCCTTCTTGTCGAACTTGCCGACGCTCGTCTTGGGCACCTCGTCGACGAACGCGAACTCGTCGGGCAGCCACCACTTCGCCACACGCCCGCGGAGGTGCTCGACGAGCTCATCGGCGCTCGTTCCGGCGCCATCGCGCAGCACCACGCAGCACAGCGGACGCTCGTCCCAGCGCTCGTCGGGCTTGGCAATCACGGCGGCCTCGAGGACATCCGGGTGGGCCATGACCTCGTTCTCTAGCTCGACCGAGGAGATCCACTCGCCGCCGGACTTGATCACGTCCTTGGAGCGATCGGTGATCTGGACGACGCCGTGCTCGTCGACGGCGGCGATGTCCCCCGTGCGCAACCAGCCCCCGCGGAACTTCTGACCGTCGGAGTCGTCGTCGAAGTAGCGCGCCGCGACCCACGGCCCACGGACCTCGATTTCACCGGTCGAGACGCCGTCCCAGCGGACCTCGTCGCCATCGTCGTCGGTCAGCCGCAGCTCCACCCACGGCAGCGGCCGGCCCTGCTTGGCGCGCTCGTCCCAGTAGGCGTCGTCGTGCTCGCGCTCGCGCGGGCGCGAGTAGGTGGCCACCGGGCTGGTCTCGGTCATCCCCCACGCCTGGAAGATGCGCACGCCGTGGCGCTCCTCGAAGGCCTGCATCAGCTGCCTGGGCACGGCCGAGCCACCGCAGGCGGAGTTCGAGAGAGACGAGAGGTCGATGTCGGGATGCTCGTCTGCGTAGGTCAGCAGCCCGGCGAAGATCGTCGGCACACACCCCATCAGCGTGGGTCGCTCCCTTGCGATCAACCGCGCCAGGGGCTCGGGTTGCAGGAAGCGGTCGGGGAGCAGGAGATCCGCGCCGGCCAGCACCGCGCCGTAGGGCAGGCCCCAGGCGTTGACGTGGAACATCGGCACGACCGCGAGCACACGGTCGGCGCGCGACAGCCCCGTGCCGTCCTTGGTCAGCGTGACCGTCGAGTGCAGGCTGATCGAGCGATGCGAGTAGAGCACGCCCTTTGGGTTGCCCGTGGTGCCGCTCGTGTAGCAGAGCGCCGCCGCCTGGCGCTCGTCGAGATCGGGGTAGTCGTAGCCGCCCGGACCGGCGTCCTCGAGCAGCTCCTCGTAGCGCAGTGCGTTGGGCAGCGAGCCGGCGGAGCCGTCGCCCATCACGACATAGTGCTCCACGTGGTCAAAGCGCGACGCCAGCTTCTCCAACAGCGGGACGAGCGAGTCGTCTACGAAGATGACCCTGTCCTCGGCGTGATTGACGATGTAGATGAGCTGGTCCTCGAACAGGCGGATGTTCAGCGTGTGCAGGACCGCGCCGGTACACGGGACCGCGAAGTAGAGCTCCAGGTGGCGTTGGTTGTTCCACGCGAACGTACCCACGCGATCGCCGTCCTCGACGCCCAGGCGTAGGAGCGCGCGGGCGAGCCGGTCCACGCGCTCTGACAGCGCGCCAAAGCTCTCCCGCTCGACCCTCGGCGCGTCGGTCAGCGTGACCACCTCCGCGTCGGCGTCCGCGCAGGCCAACCGCCGGCGTATGTGCTGTAGCGTCAGCGGGAAATCATCCTGCATCAGGCCCTTCAGCATCTCCGTCATCCTCCCGTGACTCCTTCACGTCGCTCGACCACCCCGCCGAGCTTTCCGTAGGTCGCATGCGTGCGCTCGGCGATGTCGTCCCAGTCGAAGCGCAGAACGTGCTCGGAGGCTTCGGTCACCAGACGCTCACGCAGAACGTCGTCCACGAGCATACGCTCGATCATCGCCCCGAGGTGCGGCGCGTCGCCTCCGTTGAAGCGAAGCCCGACTCGCTCACCCGACGGCACGACCTCCCGCAACCCGCCCGTGTCGGCCACGATGCATGGGCAGCCCGAGGCCATCGCCTCGAGCGCCACGAGCCCGAACGGCTCGTACAGCGAGGGCACCACGCAGAGGTCCGCGATGCGGTAGATCGAGTGCAGCATGTCGTCGCCGATCCAGCCTAGAAAGACGCCGTGTTCGTCCAGCTCAAGGCGCTTTGCCTGTGCCTTGAGCTCGTCCTCGTGCGTGCCGCTGCCCGCGACCAGGAAGCGCACGTCCCCGACCTCGGCGATCACGCTCGGCAAAGCGTCGAGCGCCAGCTGAAAGCCCTTCTCGTAGACGAGCCGCCCGACCAGCAGCACGAGCTGCTCGTGCGGCGCTGCGAACTCGCGGCGCAGCGCCTCCAGGTCGCCCACCGGCCGCAGCTCGTGCGGATCGATCCCGTTGGGAATCACCGCAATCCGGCGCTCGTCGATGTCGAATACGTCTGCGACGTGGCCGCGCATGTAGTGCGAGCACACGATCAGCGCGTCGGCGCGATGGGCCATCCATCGCTCGACGGCGTGGATGTGCGACTGCGGCGGGTTCTGCACCCACCCGCGGTGACGACCGTGCTCGGTCGCGTGCACGGTCGCCACGTAGGGCACGGCGAGCTGGTCGGCGAGCGCGGCGGCGGCGTGCGCGACGAGCCAGTCATGGCCGTGGACAAGGTCGTAGTTCCGCTCCTCGGCCAGCGCTTCTCCGGCGCTGAGCATGTCCTCGTTCATCTGCGCCACCCACGCGACGAAGCGGCCGAGCTCACGCGGCCAGCGCGGCTCTGGGACACGGTGCACGGCCACGCCGGCCAGCACCTGCGTCGCGTCCTTGCCCGAGCCCGACGCGCTGCCGATGCCGCGCGTGAGCACGTCCACCGCCACGCCGCGGCGCACTAGCGCCTCCGCGAGCTTACGCACGTGGCGCGCCAGGCCCCCCTCGACGACGGGCGGATACTCCCAGGAGAGGAGCAGCACGCGGCGGGCCATCGCCAGACCCTATAGCCCCCGCGCGCCCGGCGACTTGCGCGAGCCGCCGCCACCCGCCGCCACCCGGCCGGTGGCGCCGGCGGGGGCGCTCACAGCGCGATCAGCCCGAGCTCGTCGAGCCGCCACGGCACTCGTGCGCCCGCCACGCACGCGCCCTTGGCGGCCCGTCCCCCGGCCGGTGCGTAGGCTTGCCTCACGTGCGCTGGCTCGTCGACGGCATGAACGTGATCGGCACCCGTCCGGACGCGTGGTGGCGCGATCGCCACCGCGCGATGGTCGACCTCGTGGACATGCTCGAGCGCTGGTCGGCGGCGACGGGCGATGATGTCGTGGTCGTGTTCGAGCAGCCGCCCTCACCTCCGATCGCCTCGACGGTGATCGAGGTCGCCCACGCGCCCAAGCCACGGCGAGACTCCGCCGACGACGAGATCGTGCGCCGGCTGGCCGATGAGGCCGACCCCGGCTCGATCCGCGTCGTCACCTCAGACCACCTGCTGGGCGACAGGGTGCGGGCGGCGGGCGCCACCGTCTACCCGGCCGAGCCCTTTCGCAGCGAGCTCGAGGCGTCGTGATCGCGTCAGGCGGGTGGCGTCTCGCCGAGCACCGCGGGCCGCGCCTCCTCGCGCAGCGCTGCGCCGCAATGCCAGCAGTAGGCGGCGCCGCGGCTGTGCACCGCGCCGCATGAGCGACACTGGCCCTCGACGCCGGCCTCGGCGCTCGCCAGCAGCCGCTGCACCTCGGCGAGCTGCGCGTCGGCCTCCTGCAGCTCGGCCGCGCGGCGCGCGAGCACGTCGAGGCGGTAGTGGTCGCGCACCGCCATCTCATACGTGAGCCCACCCAGATCCCAGGTCAGGCCCGCAACGCGTTCGGCCAGCTGCAGCCGGCGCTGGCGCAGCTCGACCATCGTGCCGCTCGGGGCGAGCAGTCCGCCGACCGGCAACAGCGCGCCGGTGCTCCGGGGGGGTGCCTCGCCCTCGCCGGGCGCGGCGCCGGGACGTCCATTGGAGGCGCTCATTCGATCGTTTCCACCTTGGAGCCACCGCCGATCGACTTGCCCGATTCTTTGGTCGACGGGGCCGGCGTTGACGAGCCGCCGCCTGTTTCGATCGGCTGGTTTCCGAGCTTGTTGAGTTCTTCCTCGTGCTTTGCGCCGGTCGAGCTGCCGAGTTTTTTCAGTTCGCTAGACGACTTCCTCACCGCTTTTTGCGGCGGCGTTTTGGTCACCTTGGCTTCCTTGGCCGCTTCCTTGGCTTCCTGGGCTTCGGCCTTGGTGTTCGACGTGCTCGCCGCGGGAGCTGTGCTCGGCGTCGTTGCCGTCGCCGGCGCCGCGGCGGCAAGCCCGCCGAGGCCTTCGAGCTTGATCACCTGCCTGGCCGGGGCAGATTTGCCCTGTCCGGCCCAGTGACCGACGAGCAGGCCGACGATCAGCGCGAGCAGCAGCACACCGAGCAGTCCGAGCACACCCGAGTAGCGGCGCAGCCTCGCCGGCACGTCGGAGGGCTCGGGCGCGGCGGCGTAGGCGGCCGGGAGGCTCGCCGTCATACCGTCCGCTCGCGGTCCCAGCGCGGCGGCATGTTGCGGCTGGTACTCGCTCTGGAGCACGTCCAGGAACGCCAGGCGCACAGGCGACACGGGCTGTCCACACGACAGGCAGTAGTGCTGGCCTGCTACAAGCGGCGCCGAGCAGTTGGGGCAGGTGGAGGCACTCTCCTCGGATGGCACTGGTACGAGGCTCATTCTCGTCACCGGTCCTCAGCTCTCGGCGGGTGCGACGCTGACTTGCAGGCTCGCACCGGTCGGTTCGCCGACGAGCAAGATCTGAAACGGGACGTGTTCACCGCTTCGTGGCGGGGAGCTCACGACGGCACGCCCGGCAGCAACCACGCGGCCGTTGCGCTGCGCGACGACGAACACGGGCACCTTGCTGTGGGCGCTGGGGAACGGTCCGTCGACCTCGCCTTCGGCGGTGGCGAGCCCGTCCTGCTGGCCGAGGTGCACTCCGCTCGTGCCCGCGAGCACCGGCGCTGGTCTGTGCGGGCTTGCTCCACTTCCGACGCGCACCGTCGCCTTGTCCGAGCTGGTCGCGCTGCCCTGCGGCAGGAGCACCTGGTCATCGACCCACCACGTCGCCTGCCCCGGGCGCGCCAGGCTGACATGCTGAAGCGAGGCTTCAAGCCCGCCGGCTTCGTTGCTGTAGAGCTGCTTGGATCCGGAGCCGGTCACGTCGACGAGCAGCGGTAGGTCCAACTGCGGCGTCGTGGACGAGGCGCTCACGCGCATCGCCACGGCGGCGCGCCCAGAAGCGCTGAGCAGGGTCACGTCCGAGACCTTCACGCTGTGGTTGAGCGCCCCGACTTTGAGCGCTCCCTGCCCGGTGAGCAGCCGCTGACCTTCGCGATTGAGCTTGGCGCTTTCCTGCTCGGTGCTCTCGCACGCCGTCAGGCTCACCCCGGCCATGCCGCAGCCGGCCACCACCAGTACCCGTCTCATCCAGCGCGTCCCGCGGAGCGACGCGGGCCAGGCGCACGCGCCCAGCATGCCCGCTGAGCCTCGTGCGTCACCCGAACGCCCCGCGCACGTAGTCGCGCGTGCGCTCGGCGCGGGGATGCTCGAAGACGTCCTCGACGGTTCCGTACTCGACCAGGTCGCCGAGGTACATGAACGCCACCTTGTCGGCCACGCGGTGAGCCTGGCCGAGGTTGTGCGTGACCACGACGAGGGCCAGGTCGCGCCGCAGCTCGCTGATCAGCTCCTCGATCACCCCGGTCGATATCGGGTCCAGCGCACTGCAGGGCTCATCCATCAGCAGGACCTCGGGACGCAGCGCGATCGCGCGCGCGATGCAAAGGCGCTGCTGCTGGCCGCCTGACAGCCGCAGCGCTGGGCGGTCGAGGTCGTCACGGACCTCGTCGTAGAGGCCCGCGCGGCGCAGCGCGTCGATCACGAGCGGCTCGATCTCGCGCCGGCGCGGGCGCTTGCGCGCCTGCTCGCGCAGCGCGAAGGCGACGTTGTCGAAGATCGACATCGGGAACGGGTTGGGCTGCTGGAAGACCATCGCCACGCGCGCACGCAACGTCGTGTCGGGCAGATCGTGGATGTCCTGGCCATCGAGCAGGATGTGCCCCGTGCGCGCCGCGCTCGGCGTGAGTTCGGTGAGCCGGTTGAGCGTGCGCAGAAGCGTCGTCTTGCCGCAGCCCGAGGGTCCGATCAGCGCGAGCACCTCGCCCTGGTGGATCGACAGCGAGACCGACTTCACGGCAGCCTTCGCGCCGTAGTTGACGCTCAGATCGGTCAGGCGCAGGCGCTCGGGGCCGCCAGACGGCGCCGTCCTGACGGTGACGCGCTCCGGCAGGGGCCGGGCGGCGACCGGCGGACGATCGAGCACGATCGTACGCACCGGCGGGACCGTCGGCTCGCCGCCGGGCACGGCCCCCTCGGGCTCAGCAGCCGGCTCCGCGGCCAGCGGCCATGGATCGGCGACCATCTCATCAGGACTCATCGAGCACCATCTGAATCAGATCGACATTCTCAGTCAAAGTACTGAGGATAACGCCTCCAAGTCGTTCCGTGGACAATTTCTTCGACGGCCGGGCACGCCGAACAAGCGGGCCCTCAGACGATCCCTCCGCCAGCTCCGCTGAGCCCCGTGCTCGCGTGAGCGCGCCCGATCCGGGTCACGATCAGGTTCAGGCCGAGCACGAATACGAGCAGCACGAACGCCGCAGCGTAGGCCTTCTGCGGAGCGGCGCCTTCGCCAGCCGGCGAGTTGCTGTACACATAGGTCGTGAGCGTCGAGCCGGTCGCGCGCAGCAGGTTCAGCCCGGGGATCGAGCCCTCGGTGTCGATCCGCAGCGTTTCGCCGAGCAGCAGCAGCACGATCGCCGTGTCGCCGATGATCCGGCTGACTCCCAGCGTCACCCCGGTGGCGACATTTGAGCGCACGCTCGGCAGCAGGACGCGGCGGATCGTGGCGATTTTCGTCTTGCCGAGCGCGAACGCAGCCTCACGCATGTGCGTCGGGACGGCCTGCAGGCCATCTCTCGTGGCGGCATAGAGAGGCGGCAGCGCGATCAGCGACAGCATCGCCCCGGCGATGATGAACGACCTCCCGTAGACGCCGCCGCCCTGGGCGGTGAACGACAGCGGCGCGAACAGGCTCAGCTGAAAGACGGCCAGCCCGAACAGTGCGATCACGATGTCCGGGGTGCCGGCGACGATCTCGATGCTCGACTCGACCACGCGCGCAAGCCATCCCGGGCGCCCGTACTCGGTGATCCACAGAGCGCAGCCGACCGCCAGCGGGAGCGCCAGCGTGATCCCGATCACGGTCAGCAGCAGCGTCCCAAGCAGCGGGTCCAAAAAGCCGCCTGAGCCCGCCTGGCTCGTGCTCGCCTGCGGGTGGCTGAAGAGCAGGCCGGGGCGCAGGTACTCGACGCCGCGAACGCCCATGTACACGACGATCGCAGCGGCGATCAGGCACAGCCCGATGCCGGTGGCCCAGGCCACGACGAGCACGAAGCGATCGCTCCAGCGCCAGCTCCACGGCGAGGAGCGCCGGCCGTGCCCATCCTGGGCGGGGCCGGTGCCGCTTGCGCCCAGCGGGCGCACGTCTGAGGCGAGCACGCTCATCCGTTCGTCTGGTACCTACGCAGGGGAAGCTTGATCAGGTAGCCGCACACCGACAGCATCAGCGCGGAGAACAGCAGCAGCAGCCCGAACGCGTACAACGTCGAGCGCAGCGCGGGCGCGCTCACACCTTCGTGGAAGTCGACGATTGCCGAGGCCAGCGTGCGCAGCGGCTCGAACAGGAAGATCACGCCGTCCACCGGCTTGGGCGCGAACGAACGCCCGCCCGAGACCATCTGGATCATGATCGCCTCGCCCAGCGCACGCGCCGTCGCGAGCACCGTGGCGGCCACTATCGCTGGCCGGATCGCACGCAGCGCCACCGCCCGCACGGCCCGCAGCGGGTTGAGCCCCAGCGCGACGGCGCCCTCGCGCCACGACACGGGCACGGACGCGAGCGCCTCGCACACGAGCGCGATCATGATCGGCGTGATCATCACCGTGAGGATCACCACCGTCACGGCCAGGCCGGCGCCGGTGAGCTCGACGACGTTCTGCACCGACGCCTTCTCGTGGGCCGTGATCACGTGGTTGCCCACGAACGGCACGAGCACGAGGATCCCGATCAGCCCGTAGATCACCGATGGCACCGACGCGAGCAGGCGGATCACCGGGATCGCGATCCTCCGCACACCCTCCGGGGCCAGCTCGACGATGAAGACCGACGACAGCACCGACACCGGCACCGCGAGCGCCACCGCGAGCACGGTCGTCAGCAGCGTGCCGTAGACCAGCGGCCAGGCGTTGAGCTTGAACGCCGAGGCCGGGGGGTTGACGCTCGTCGCCTGCATGTTGGCGATCTGCGTTTCCAGGTTGGCGCCCGGGCCCAGCCAGCTCAGGCCGTTGTGCGCCAGCGTCGGCCACGCCCGGATCGCGACGAACACGATCATCGCGATCACGATCGCACCGACCAGCAAAGAAACCGCGCCGAGCGTGAGCTCGGCGCGGTGGTCAGGCCAGGGTCTGCGGAGTCGCTCCAGCACGCGCCCTATGTGATCGGCACCCACTGCGTGGAGATGATCTTGCGGGCCGGGGCAGAGGTTTCGATCCAGTGGATGAAGCCGCCCACCACACCGGTCGCTTTGCCGTGCGTGACCTCGTAGAAGCGGGCGACGCCAGCGTACTGCCCAGACACGACGTTGGCCTTGTTGCAGGCGACGCCGTTGAAGCCCACCGAGTTCACGCCCCCGAGATCAACCTGATAGTTGGACACGAACCCGATCGCGTTCGGATCGTTCTCGACCTGCTGCTTGAGCAGACCCTCGGTGGCCTCTTCGGTGGCGATGCCCGAGACTTTTTTGCCTTCGAGAAGCAGCGTCTGGAAGCTCGTCAGCACGCCGGCGACCGACGTGCGGCTGATCAGGTCGATCGTGCCGCTGGCGCTCGCACCGGGCACCTGGCTCCAGCTGCGCGTCTTGCCCGTGAAGATGGACGTCACCTGGGCCTGGGTGAGGTTGGGAAGAGTGTTGGCCTTGTTGGTGATCACGCAGATCCCATACTTGGCGATCGGATAGAAGACGAGCCCGGCCGGGTCCGTGGCTAGTGGATCGCGCGAGACATCGGCGATCGACACGCGACCGGCGGCGACGTCGTTAATTCCGATCTGGGTCCCCCCCTGGGCGATCTTAAACTTGAATTTGTGCGGGTACAGCTTCACGTACTTCTGCGCGAGCAGGGAGACGAGCGGGTACGACGCGGTAGCCCCGCTGATCGTGATCACGCTTACCGCCGCGGCGCTGGCTGGCGCCACGACCCCGAGCACGCCGGCCACCGTTAGGGCGATCGAGAGACGGCGGATTCGACTCATGGAAAGTGGTGCTCCGTTCTTGGAAGTTGAAGTGGTTGCTTTGACATTGGTTTGACAACCAGGAGCGGGCAACATAGCATATCTCCATAGAGTTGATCGACATTAGCTATTTTATAGAAACGATGGATGACGTGGAGAATCCCGCGCATCCAGCGATCTTTCCCGCATGCGATGACCGACACGTCCACGTCCGATACCTCGACGCCCTCCGGCGGCGAAGCGCCCGGCGCCGCGCCTCAGGCGCCCATGGCACCAACCGGCGCCGGCGCCCCTGGGCCGCACGCTGCGCGGCCGCTGTCGGGCGTCCCTCGCCTCCCCTCGATTCGCGTTAGCGCGGCGCTTGCCGCGGCGATGCTCGCGATCGGCATCGTCGTGGGCGCGGCCATCGGTCCCTCCCCAAGCAGCTCACTGGCGGGGACGTCGGATCTCGCGCTCGTGCTGCGCGCGCTCAGCGCGCTCGAGGCCGCCAGGCATGCCGCCCCCACCCCCGCGCCGGCACAGCCCGCGACACACACTCCGGCGGCGAGCACCGCGGGGGCCGCGCCGGCGAGCAGCTCCACCAGCTCCACGGCCGCCTCCTCCGCGACGCCTGCGCCGGCGACCCAGACATCTCCCCCGTCCAGCTCCACCAAGCCGGCGTCGCCCGCGCCGACAAACACAGGCGGAGCAGGCGGCGGCAAGCTACCCCCGGTCACCAACGTCTGGCTGATCGAGCTCTCGGGCGAAGGCTTCAGCCAGGCGATCGCCGGGCCGGCGACCGCGCCCTACCTGACCGGGCAGGCGATCCCCAGCGGCACGCTGCTGAGCAGCTGGTCGACGCTCGATGCGGGCGCGTTCGCCAGCGACGCGGCGCTGCTCGCCGGCAGCCCGCCGCAGACGCTCGACACGATCGTTCAGCCGCCGTGCCCCGAAGGCGCGGCCGGCGCGGCCTGCGCGCCCGGAACGCCGGGCGCCCTGAGCGCAGCCGACGGCTTTCTCAAGCAGGTCCTCCCCACGATCACCGCGACCGCGGCCTACCGCGCGCACGGCCTGATCGTCGTCACGTTCAGCTCCGTGCAGACCGCGACGGCGACTGGCCTCCCCGCTGGCGCCGCGACGGCGACGCTGAGCTCTCAGCCGCCTGCCGGCGTGCTGTTGATCTCGCCGTTCGCCGCGGCCGGCGCACATCCCTCGACCGCCTTCAACCCAACTTCACCTGGCAAGAGCGTCAAGGCGCTCTTGCACGCATGACAGCCACACAACCAAATGAACGGAGATCCCCGTTGTACGTAACCGCAAAGGCCCGCCGTCGCGCCACCTGGTGGCTCGCGGCGATCCTCGGCTCGCTCGCCCTGCTGGCGGCCATCCCGGCCGCGGGTCGCGCCGAAGAATCAAATGCCAACAACTACTCCTGCCTCGGGCAGATCGGCGCCGGGCCTCCGGTGGCCGGTAGCGAAGAACAGCAGGTCCAGTACAGCTTCTACTGCGACGGGCCGATCACCGGCTATCAGCTGCAAAGCCAGATCCCGCTGACGGGGGTCTCCAGCCCGCCGCTCGTCGCCAACAGGGGTGGGGGGCCGACGACGGAAACCTTCTCGTGCTCCGGAGAAGTCCCCGGGTACGCGCTCAACTGCGTGGGCCTGGCCAAAGAAGGCTATGAGCACATCACCGGCGAGTTCTCGATCGGCACGAAGCTCTGTGACGAGCCGCGTGTGGATCCGCTGTTGACCGTGACCTACGCCTACCTCGAAAAAAGCGTCGTCACGCAGGCCATCTCCGGTCCGTTCGATCTCGGGCGACCGGAACACTGCCCACCCGACGCCTACTCGGGCGGCACCCGCCTGGACCCCAAGCCCGTCGTCCACAAGAAGAAGCACAGCAAGAGCAAGGGCAAAGGCAAAGGGAAAAAAGGCAAAGCCTCCAAGCGGAAGGGCAAGAGCAGCGAGAAGTAAGCGTTCAACCGCGAGCGCCCGCCCCGCGCACGGCCCGGGCCGTCCGTGCGCAGGCGGCGTCGCGAACGCGTGCCGCACCCGAATCGGCCCCAATCTCAGTGCACCGGTCACCCGACGCGTCCTGCCGCGCCGGGTGACCCGGCGTCGCCGTGCTCGCGCTCTACGAGCGTGGGGGCCTGTGCGCGGTCCCCGCGTTCTCGCGTCTTCTGCTAATATTCATAAAGTCGATCGACATTATCTATAATTACTCCAGCCACAGCGACACCCCGGATCCGGCCGATGACCCACACCGACGTACACCAGCACTTCTGGACCGAGCCGCTGCTGCAGGCGCTCGGCGAGCGCGACGAGTTCCCGTTCGTGCGCGAGGACAACGGCGTGCGCGTGCTGTTCCTCGCCGGTGAGCGTCCCTACGTGATCGACACGAGCGCCGAAACACTCGAGCGGCGCGCGGCGCTGCTGCGCCTCGACGACCTCGACACGGCGCTCGTGTGTCTGTCCAGCCCGCTGGGCATCGAGTCACTGCCACGGCAACAGGCACAGCCCCTGATCGACGCATACCTCGACGGAGCTATCGCTCTCGGCGAGCCCTTCGGGGTGTGGGGCGCGATTGCCCTCGACCGCCCCGACCCCGACGACGTCGACCGCGTGCTCGATCGAGGCTGCGTCGGCCTCTCGCTGCCCGCCACGGCGCTGGCGAGCGTGGAGGCGATCGCGGGGATGTATCCGGTGCTCGAGCGGCTGCGCCTACACGATGCGCCGCTATTCGTGCATCCGGGCGGCGCCTGCCCGTCGGCGGCCGGCGAGCAGGCCTCGCTGCGCGAGCCCCTCTGGTGGCCGGCGCTAACGCGCTATGTCGCCCAGATGCAGGCGGCCTGGCTTGCCTTCGTGAGCGTCGGTCGCCCTGAGCACCCCGGACTGCGCGTGATCTTCGCGATGCTCGCCGGCCTCGCGCCCCTGCACGTCGAGCGCCTGCGCTCGCGCGGAGGACCGGCGCCGTGCCTGGCCGACCCGCTGCTGTTCTACGAGACGTCCTCCCACGGCCAGAAGGCCGTGCGCGCGCTGACGGGCGCGATCGGGGCCGACCAGCTGCTCTATGGATCCGACCGCCCGGTCGTCGAGCCCGCCGAGCACGATATGCCGGACGCGCTCGATCGCGACGCGATCGCCACGGCGACGGCGCGTGCGCTGGGGCCGGTCGGGGCGGTGGCCGCACCATGAGCGCACGCTCGCTGTCTTCGCTCGCGCGCCCGCGCGGGCGAGACCTGTCCGGCGAGGAGCTCGAGGCGTTCCTCGCCGAGCTCGCCGATCGTCCCGAGCTGTGGATCGACCTCGTCGCCCACGACGCGAGCCAGCGCCAGTACGAGGAGCTGCTCAGCGACGCCCACCTGACCGTGTGGCTGATCTGCTGGATGGACGACCAGGACACGGGCTTTCACGACCATGACACCTCCTCCGGCGCGGTTGCGGTCGTGGGCGGGCGCATCCGCGAGCAGCGCCTCGTGCTCGACGGACCGCCCCTCGAGCGCGTCTTTGCGCCTGGCGAGACGTTCAGCTTCTCCCCCGCCGACATCCACCGCGTGCGCCATGCCGGCGAGGACCCGGCCGTCACGCTGCACGCCTACTCGCCGCCCCTGCTGCGGATGGGCGCCTACTACATCGCCTCCGACGGCGTGCTCGCGCGTCGTCCGATGTCTCCCGCCGAGGAGCTGCGCCCGCTTGCGTTCGCCGGCAGCCAGGCAGGGCACTGAAGACGGTGCGCCCCCCGACGCGCTAGCGGGTACCGAAGCGCGCCGCCTCGCCTGAGCCGCCGGTCGCGTCACCGGGCGTGTAGGAGTGCGCGCCCGCACCGGCGAGGGCACCGCCGTCGACGATCAGATACTCCTCGCGGATAGGGCGACCGTCGAACCAGCACTCGAGGATCTCGCGGGTCCCGGCCGCATAGCGGGCCTGCGCCGAGAGGCTCGTGCCCGAGATGTGCGGTGTCATGCCGTGATGGGGCATCGTGCGCCAGGGGTGGTCCCTGGGCGGCGGCTGAGGGAACCAGACGTCGCCGGCGTAGCCGGCGAGCTGGCCACTCTCGCACGCTCGCACGATGGCGTCGCGGTCGCAGATCTTCCCGCGCGCGGTGTTGATCAGATAGGCCCCGCGTTTCATCTTCGAGAGCAGCCGCTCGTCGAACAGGTTTTCGGTCTCGGGGTGAAGCGGCGCGTTGATCGTGACGACGTCGCACGCCTGCACGAGCGACTCGGCATCAGGGTGAAACGTCACGCCGAGCTCCCGCTCGAGCTCGCCGGGCAGGCGGTGGCGATCGGTGTAGTGCAAGCCCACCTCGAACGGCTTGAGGCGGCGAAGCACAGCCGATCCGATGCGACCGGCCGCGACGGTGCCGACCTGCATGCCCTCGAGGTCATAGGAGCGGGCAGCGCAGTCGGCGATGTTCCACCCGCCGTCGACCACGACCTGGTAGGAGCGAATGTAGTTGCGTACGAGCGCGAGGATCATCATCACAACGTGCTCTGAGACGCTGATGCTGTTGGAGTAGGTCACCTCGGCGACCGTCATCCCGTGCTCGATCGCGGCCTGCAGGTCGACGTGGTCGGAGCCGATCCCGGCCGTGACCGCGAGCTTCAGATTCGGCGCCCTGGCAATCCGCTCGGCCGTCAGGTAGGCGGGCCAGAACGGCTGGGATATGACTATCTCGGCGTCGGGCAGCTCGCGTTCGAACACCGAGTCGGGCCCGTCCTTGTCGGACGTCACGACAAGCTCGTGACCGCACGCCTCCAGGAACCTGCGCAGGCCGAGCTCGCCCGATACACAGCCGAGCAGCTCGCCGGGGGTGAAGTCGATCGCCTGCGGCGTGGGGGTGGTCTGGCCATCGTGGTAGCGCTCGATCACGGGCACCTCGTCGCGCGCGTACGCCGGCGGGAACCCGTCGACGGGGTCGTCGTACAGCACGCACAGCACCTTCGCCATCGCCGCTCCCCCAGGATCGCAGTCTGACTGCGCCTACTGTACCCGTTCAGCGCTCGGGGTCTGAGCGCAGTGCCTCTTCCGCGAGCGCCAGACGCTCGCTTGGAGAGCGGTTGCGATACAGCGCCGAGGCGTGGCGCCAAGCCTCGAGCAGCGCCTCGGGATCCACGCCTAGCAGCGCGAGCAGCTGTGCCGGGGTCGCGTCCCCGCTCGCGGCGGGTGCAGATGCATCGTCGCGCGGTCCCGGCGCTCCAGCCGTCGCGGCCCGGGTCGCCGCGAGCACACGCCCTGTCACGTCCTGGCTGTCGCGCTTTGCCGCGCTCCAGCCACGGCCCATCGACAGCTCCTCCACGGGTATGTGTGGTCCCTCGAGGATCGTCAGCCGCGTCTCGTTGGGGTTCCACTTGCGTTCACCGACCTCGATCCAACGCTCTTCGCACCACGGCCCGACGATCTCCTGCAGCTGGAGCTCGGTCAGGTTGAAGCGGTGGGTGTTGTGTGGAAAGTGGCGCAGCTGGATGTGGTACACGCCGCCGACTCCCGCTAGCCAGTCTGCTCGGTCGGGCGGATCAGGATCTCGTTGACCGCCACCCTTCGCGGCCGCGTGACCACGTAGGCGATCGCGTCGGCGATGTCGTCGGCCTCCAGCCGCTCGATGCCGCCGAAGCGCCTGGACACCTGCTCGCGTACCTCGGGTCGCAGGTGGGTCGTCAGCTCGGTCTTCACGGCCCCCGGCTCGATGAGCGATACGCGCACGTGGCGGTCGGCGAACTCCTGACGCGCCGACTCGCTGAAGGCGCCCACGCCGTGCTTGGTGAGGCTGTAGACGCCCGATCCCGAGCGTGCGACGCGCCCGGCCACCGAGCTGATGTTGACGAGGTCGGCGACGCGACGGGGCTCCTGCTGGGCCGCGGACGCGAGGTGCGGCAGCGCCGCGTGGGCGACGTGGAGCAGCCCGCTGACGTTCAGGGCCACCATGCGGTCCCACTCCTCGAGCGGGGCATCGAGGGTCGGGCCGAGCAGCATCACGCCGGCGTTGTTGATGACGGTGTCCAGACGCCCGAGCTCGCGCGCCGCTCGACCAACGGCGCCCGCCGCCTGCGTCGGATCGGTCACGTCGGCCTCGACCGCGAGCGCGCGCCCGCCATCGCTCTCGATGTCGCGCACGAGCGCATCGAGACGGTCCTTGCGCCGCGCCGCCACCGCCACCGCCGCCCCCCGCGCCGCGAGCGCGCGTGCGCTCGCCTCGCCGATGCCGCTGCTCGCGCCTGTCACGAGCGCGACCGTGCCATCGAGCGTGTCAGCCATTCGTTCTCCCATCCAGCGGCGGTCCTGCCGCGTGCTCGCTTTGAGGGCTCGACCACCGCCGAGCCTGCAAGCCGCATCCTAGGCGGCGCGACCCGCGGCCAGCTCCAGGCCGATGGGCACAAAGCTCGAGTAGCGCTTCGACCGCCTCAGGCCGGCGCTTTCTCCGCCCGGTGCGCCACCAGCAAAGCGGCGTAGCGCAGGAAGGGCTCGACGTCCAGGCCGCGGCCGGTGGCCTGCTCGAGGAGCGGGATCGTGTCGAGCCGGCGCCCGTGGCGATGCACGTGCTCGCCGAGCCAGCGCTGGATCGCCACCGTCTCGCCGCGGCGCAGGTCGTCCTCGCGCGGCCCCAGCTCGTCCTCCATTGCCTCCCACAGCTGCGCCGCGATCACACACCCCAGTGCATAGCTGGGAAAGTAGCCGAAGCTGCCGGCCCCCCAGTGGACGTCCTGCAGGCTGCCCAGTGCATCCGACGCCACCTCCACGCCCAGCAGCCGAAGCATGCCCTCCCGCCACGCCCCCGGGAGATCGGCGACCGCGAGGTCGCCTTCGATCAGCGCGAACTCGAGCTCGAAGCGCAGCACGATGTGAAGCGGATATGTCAGCGGATCGGCCGATACGCGGATCAGCGATGGCTGCACGCCCACCAGCGTCGCGTGCAGGTGTCCGGGGGCGACCGCGAATCCGCCAGCGGCGAGCTCGGCCGCGAGCACCTCGGCGAACGCCGCACTGCGCGCAACGTGGTTCTCCCACAGCTTGCTCTGAGACTCGTGGATCGACATCGACGTTCCGCGGCCGAGGTTGGTGTGCTCGAGCGCCGGGTCGACCTGACGCTCGTAGAGGGCATGGCCGTACTCGTGCAGCGAGCTCAGCAGCGACTCCACGCCACCCTCGGAGTAGCGCGTCGTCACGCGCGTGTCGCGCCGCCCGATCCAGGCGGTGAACGGATGCGCCGAGACGTCCACGCGCCAGCTGGCCCCGTCGACTCCCAGGCGCGCCAGCGTTCCCGCCACGGCCGCCTCCTGGGCGCTCACCGGCACGGCTAGCTCGCGCGCAGGTGGGCGCTCGCTGGCGGTGGCCACGAGCGGCGGAAGGGTGTGCGCGAGCTTCCCGAACAAGTGACGCAGATCGTCGCTCGAGAGCCCGTAGTCGTAATCGGCCAGCAGCGCATCATAGGGTCCACCACCCTGCTGGGCCAGGCATTGGCCGTACTCGCGCGCGAGGCTCACATTGCGCTCCAGCGCGGGGGCAAAGGAGGCGAAGTCGTCGTTCGCGCGCGCCCGGCGCCAACTCTCCTGTCCGGCGGCACCGGCCCGAGCGCGCTCGACCGCGAGCTCCGTGGGCACGCGCAAGGCGCGGTCGAGGTCACGCCGCGCGATGCGCACGATGTCGCTGGCGACCGGCTCGAGCGATTCGCCGCCGAGCTCGTCCAACAGGCTCGCGAGCTGCGCTGCGGTGGCGCGCTCGTGGGCCAGGCGAGCGAGCGTCCCCAACAGCCGGCCGCGCGCATCGGCCCCTTCGCTTGGCATCATCACGAGCTGATCCCACTCGGCCAGCATCTGTGCCGCCTCGAGATCCACGAGTTCGCCCAGGCGCTCGCGCAGCCTGGCGATTGCCGGTTCGCTCAAAGCGCCTCGCGGCGGCGCGCCGCGGGGCTCAGCGCGGGGTTCGTCCACCCGGCGTCGGCCGGATTGAGGTTCATACCCGGCGCGACGATCTCGTCGATGCGGTCCAGCACGGCCTCGTCGAGCTGGATGTCCGCCGCCCCGAGCTGGGACTCCAGCTGCTCCATCGTGCGCGGTCCGATGATCGCTGCGGTAACGGCGGGGTGGGCGATCGTGAAAGCCAGCGACATGTGAATCAGCGACATGCCCGCATCCTCTGCCAGGCGGCCGAGCGCATCGGCGGCATCGAGCTTGGCTTGGTTTGCGGGCAGCGAGAGGTCGTAGCGCTCGGGAATCATCGCCGAGCGCCGCGAGGTGAGATCGTCGGCTCCCTTGCGCCAGCGACCCGACAGCCAGCCACCCGCGAGCGGACTCCACACGATTGCGCCCATGCCGAACTGCCGACACGTCGGCAGCACGTCGGCCTCGATCCCGCGCACGAGCATCGAGTAGGGCGGCTGCTCACACACGTAGCGCTGCAGCCCGCGCTCGCGCGCGACCCACTGCGCGCGCACGATCTGGCTGGCGGGGAACGTCGAGCTGCCGATGTAGCGGACCTTGCCCTGCGTGACCAGGTCCGACAGCGCGCCAAGCGTCTCCCCGTGGTCTGTCCAGGGGTCCCAGCGGTGCACCTGGTAGAGATCGATCCGATCGGTCTGAAGGCGTTTCAGTGACGCCTCGACCTCGCGCATGATCCAGCGTCGCGAGTTGCCTGCCTCGTTCGGATCGTCTCCCATCGTCCCGTGGAACTTCGTCGCGAGGACGACGTTGTCGCGCCGCCGCCCGCTGAGGGCCTTGCCAACGATCTGCTCGGACTCCCCGCGGGAGTAGACGTCGGCGGTATCGAGGAAGTTGATGCCGGCATCGAGCGCCCGGTGGATAATGCGGACCGCCGCGTCGTGGTCGGTCTCACCCCAGGCGCCGAACATCATCGCGCCGAGGCAGAGCGGGCTCACTTGGACGCCGGTGGATCCGAGCGTGCGCATCACCACGGCCACACCCTATCGCCGGTCAGCCCGTCGCATCGGGGTCCGCGACGGCGAGACCGACCCGCGGCATCGCTATTGGTTCTGCGCGTAGATGCTGCCCCAGGCCGCACACAGCAGGTCACAAAGGAGCAGGTCGCGCTTCTCCTCGGTGCTCGAGTCGATGTCCTCGACGGCTCGAATCACGAGAGCGGCGGCTGCGGCGGGGTCGAGCGGACAGTCGTTGTTCTGTTCCATCACATGGCCTCCGCGCGCCGTGACTGGCCGATCTCTATAACGCTCACATAAAACGCGGTGCGCGGGCTGGTAGCTGCCATTTCGGATGCCTCTCTGGGGTATCGATTTCTGCATATGTGAACCCGCCCAGACCGGTGCAAGTTTCGCTGCTCGATCCCGTCAACGCTCAGATCACACACATTTGATTTCTTGTTTAGGAAAAGAGGTACAAGCAGGGCTCTCGACTGCTCTTCGTCAGCAGGAAGACACCGGCCCCGCCACGCGCGATTGCGGCCAAGCTGTGCGATCGTGGTCCCACATGAACGCCAAGCGCGACGCCAGCGGGGGCTCCCACCGGCGACGGACGGCCGACGTGCCCGACCGGACCGAGCAGCGTGCCGTGCGGGCGTCCGTCTCAGGCCTCGTACAGGGTGTCGGCTTCCGTGAGACGACGCGTCGACGCGCCGCAGCGCTCGGACTGCTCGGCTGGGTGCGCAACACCGACGACGGAGGCGTCAGCCTCCACGCGGAGGGGCCGGCGACTGCCGTCGAGGAGCTGCTCGTGTTCCTGCGGGTCGGGCCGCGCGGGGCGCGCGTGGACGAGGTCTCGATCGCCGAGGTGCCGGTCGAGGGCCACGAGCAGTTTGCGATTCGCGGGGTGGCGGCGGGCGTGTTCGTCGTCCAGGAGCATGCAGCGACCGCGCATCACTTCGACCTTCGCCTCGAGGTGGAGGGAGTGATGCGGTCGTGGGCGGTCCCGAAGGGACCGTCGCTCGATCCGTCGGTAAAGCGCTTGGCGGTCGAGGTTGAAGATCACTCGATCGAGCACAACGACTTCGAGGGAGCGACCGACCGCGGCGGCGTGATCGTGTGGGACCGCGGCCATTACGAGCAGGGCGGCCGGGTCGCCTGGCCCGAGGCGCTGGTGCGCGGCCACGCCGTGTTCGTCCTGCATGGGCGCAAGCTGCGTGGCGGGTTCGCGCTGCAGCGTACGCGGGCAGGCGCCAAGCCGCAATGGATCCTGATCAAGCGCCGCGACGACGAGGCGCAGCCGGGCTCTGACATCGTGGCGCAACAGCCCGCGTCGGTGCTGAGCGGACGCGCGCTCGAGGAGGTGGTGCGCGCCGGTCACTGAGTCCGCGGACGGTCCAGGCCGCGCTTCGAGCGCTCACTGAGCGAGCGACAGGGCGAGCACGCTGTTGGCCGCGAGCGTCAGTCGGATGCGCCCGTGCGCGGGCGTGAGGCTCTCGTCCTGCGGGGCCGCGCGTGTCGCCGTCAGCAGCTGCCCGCGCACGCCGCGACTCGTGTGCAGCACGACGGGACGGGCACGAGCGCGCTCGTTGTCGAGTATCAGCAAGCCGGTGCCACTCGGCTGGCGCACGACGCTCGCCACCAGTTCCCTGATGCCGGGCACTGTCCGCAGCGAGGCGCCGACGGGCAGCCACTGATTGAGCGCCACGAGCGCGCTCTCGAGTGGTCGTGCGAGCACCTGTCCGCCGCTGACGATGAACGGGTCGTAGGGGTTGCCGCTGAAATGAAAGCGGACCTCGCCGAAGCCGGTCTTGAGCGCCGACAGCACGAAGCGCACCGCCCACACGGCCGCTGCGGGGCTGTCTGAGACGCCAGCCCGCCCGCCACACGAAGCCGAGTTGGCCTCGGAGATGATCGCCGGCAGCCCGGCGGCGCGAGCGTCAGCCACGACCCATGCAAGCCGCGCGGGAGCGTCGGCGGCCGGCGATGAGAGCAGCCCGCCCAATGTGACTTCGCTGGGCGTTCGGCACGTAGTCAGCGGATACAGGTGCACCCCGACGGTCTGGGGATGCAGCTGGGAGATCACCCGCGGGAGCTGCGCCCGCCAGTCCGCGCGCGAGAGTTCAGGCCCGATGATCGGAGCCGCGCCAACCGCCGGCCGCAGGTAGGCGGCCAGCTGCAGGTAGAGGCTCGCCTCGGCGCCTTCGGCTCCTGGCAGCGGCTTGTCCAGGGACGAGTAGTTGGGCAACCCGTAGAGGTCGGGCTCGTTGCCCAGCGAGAACGTCAGTCCGTTCGTCGCCGCCGACTGCGCCCCGGCGGCGATTTGAGTGGCCCAGCCGAGGTTGCCGCTGCGCATGTTTAGACCGACCGTGAGCGGATCCCTCGCCACGCTCAGCAGGCAGTGCAGCTGCGTCCAGAAGGCCGCAGGCAGCGAGTACAGGGTCGCCGTTTCCCAGGAGCTTGGCTGGCCCGACAGCGCTCCGCTCGGCGCCGTCAGGTCCTGGCTGGCGCCCGCTAGCTCGAGCGGCGGGGAGCCCAGACGCAGCAGCTCGGCGGGCAGCCCCGGGGGCGGACACGTCCCGGCCCCGAGATCGGCGGCCATCACCGGGTACTCGATCGAGAGACCGACCGGCGGTGAGGTCACGGTGACGCCTCCTCCCTGGGCAAGCAGTGGCGCGAGGGCCACTTCCACAGGGCGCTGCTTTGCGCCCGAGACGCCGTCGCCCGGCTTGGCGAGGGCGCCGCCGGCCCCCCACGCCAGGCAGATGAACCAGAGCCCGAGCAGCAGCGTGAGCTGGAGCGCTACTAGCGACAGGCGGCGGCTTGCCATCGGATCAAAATACCGCCGAGCCGGCCGGCGATTCGGTACTGGCGTCAGTTGCAGCCGGTCGTGCCCCCGTCCAGAGGAATCACCGTGCCGGTTAGGTAGGCGCCCGCGCGCGATGCCAGGAAGAGCGTCAGGCCGGCGACGTCGTCGGGCCGGCCGATGCGTCCGAGCGGCACTGTCTGCTCGATCGTTGCGCGCGTGTCGGGGTTGTCGAGCGCCCAGGCCATCATTTTGCTCTCAAACGGGCCAGGCGCGATCGCGTTGACCGTGATGCGCTCCGGCGCCAGGCGCTTGGCCAGATGACGCGTAAGCATGTGCACGCCGGCCTTGCTTGCGCTGTAGCTGTAGTTCTCCAGCGACGGCGCGCGCAGCCCGTTGATCGAGCCGATGTTGATCACGCGTGCGGGATCGTCTGCGCTGGCCGAGGCGCGCAGCGCCGGCAGCAGCGCCACGGTCAGGTGGAAGACGCCCTCGACGTTGGTGTGCGCGACCTTGTCCCAGCCGATCTCGGGGAACTCCTCGAGCGGCGCGCCCCATACCGCGCCGGCGTTGTTGACGAGCACGTCGAGCCCCTCGAAGTGATCGCTGGTCGCCTGCGCAAGCGCACGTGCACCGTCCGGTGTGGATACGTCGCCTGGGATCGCGCGGCAGTCGCCGAGCGTGGCGAGCTCGCTCGCAGCCGCTTGGAGGTCGGCGACCTTGCGCGAGGATACGATCACGCGCGCGCCGGCCTCGACGAGGCCGTGCGCGATCATCAGGCCGATCCCGCGCGAGCCGCCGGTCACGAGCGCCGTCTTGCCGCGGACGTCGAACAGCTCGTTCATCGCGGCGACAGGCTACGCGACAACGCGCGCGTGGGCCACGTGAGCGCCCACGCTCGGTTGCAGGCCGTCGTCGCGCCCGGCGCAGTAGCGCTCGGCCAGCTCGGCTGGCCCGAGGTCGTGCATCAGCTCGAGACCGGTGCCGCGGAGGTCTGCGGCGAGCCCGTCCGGGTCAAAGCCCGACACCCACGGCTCACCGACCGATGCGACCTGCTCACGGGCACGCTGCAGCCCGTCGTGCCCGCCATCGGCGTCCAGCAGCCGCTTGTCGATATAGCTGAACACGAGCTCGCTTGCGGGGGCGCACGACGCGATCGCCCGCAGCGTGGCGAGGTTGGCCTCGCGGGTGAGGTAGGCCGTCACTCCAAGCCAGGAGAAGAACGCAGGCGCGTCGCCGCTAAACGCGGTACCCGCGAGCACCGCATCGAGCCCCACCTCGCTCAGGTCGGCCGCGATGAGCTGGACGCGCGGCAGCGGCCAGTGCCCGCAGGCGGCGAGCCGTTGGGTCTTCAGCTGCTGGGTGCTCGGGTGATCGATCTCGAAGATCTCCAGCTCTCGCGCAAACGGCGGTCGACGCAGCGCAAAGCTGTCGAGCCCCGCTCCCACGATCACGTATTGGGCAACTCCTCGCCTCACAGCCTCTGCGAGCGCGTCCTCCGCATAGCGGGCGCGCAGGATCACGGTCCCGAAGCTCGGATGCGCGCGCAGGGCGGCGTCGAGATCGCTGTGCCCGCTTCGCGTCCGCAGGGCGTCGCGCTCGCGATCGAGCACGAGGCGGTCGCCCCACGGATCCGCGAGCAGAAGCGGTAGGCCGTGGCGCGTGTGCGCGGCGCGCATGAGCGCCGTTCCGAGCGCGGTCGCGCTCGCCCGCCGAGAGTCCATAGCCGCAATTCTCCCATCGACCCGACGGCTTGGCCAGCCTCACTCGGTCTCGGCGCTGCGCTATCGTGGCGGCGCCCGCGACGTGCGGGCATCGATCCGTCCAGCAACCAAAGGGAACATCGTGCTCGCCACCACCAGCTACCCGCTTCTCGAAGTCTTCTGGACGATGCTGATCTTCTTTGCCTTCTTCATCTGGATCTGGCTGCTGTTCATCGTCTTCAGCGACCTGTTCCGCCGCCGCGATGCCTCGGGCTGGGTGAAGGTCGCATGGATCATCTTCATCATCATCCTGCCCTATCTCGGCGTGTTCGTTTATTTGATCGCCGAGCACAAGGGCCTCGCCGAACGGTCCCTCAAACAGCAGGAAGCCGCCCAGGCGCAGATGGACGACTACGTGAAGTCGGTCGCCGGCAAGAGCGACCCCGCCGAGCAGATCGCCAAAGCAAAGACGCTGCTCGACCAGGGCACGATCAGCCAGGCCGAGTTCGACCAGATCAAGCAGAAGGCGCTGGCGACCTGAGCGTCTCCGCCGAACCGATGAGGGTCGCGGTCGATGGTCAGCTGGCGTCGACAAGCGCGGCAAAGCGCTTGGCGAAGGTGTGCGCATCGCCGGGCCAGCGCGCAGATATGTAGCTGCCGTCCTCGACGACGAAGGCCGGACGCTCGTCGGTGATCGTGTCACGCGCGCGACCGCTTGACTTCAGCCGCGCAAACGCTTCGCCGGGGTCGACGTCGCGGAAGTCGTCAGCGCGCGCGAGCGCGCGCGTGACCTCCTGCTGCACCGACATGTAGCCCTCGGGCTCGCCGGGCTGCTCGCGATAAGTGCGGTAGTAGTCCCGGTCCCAGAAGCGGGTCACGCGCGCCACCGTCCAGGCGCGATGCTCAAGCGCCCACGTGAGGGCGGTCGTGCGCCGGCCGAAGAGGACAGAACGTCCGGTCGCCTGATCGACGCTGCGGGCCGCCAGCAGCGCGCCGTGGCAGATCGCGCCGACCGGGATGTCTCGCCCAAACGCTTCGGCGACCGCTGCCTGGAGCTCGGCGCTCTCCAGGTAGCGACGCATGCCGCGCGCGCGATGCCCACCGGCAAGCAGCAGCCCGTCGACGGAATCGAGGTCGATGTCGCTCCACGCTGCCGGGTCGAGAAAGGCTCGATCGCGCACGAGCTGCTGATAGGCGCTTCGTGCGCGCCCGTCGGCGCGCAGGATCCTTCCCACGACCGCGACACGGGCCAGGCCGGGAACGAAGCCCCAGGGGTCGAGCCCCTGGCCGGTGACCATCAGCTCGTCGCCGCGCGCGACGCGGCCCTCGGGAGTGGCGAAGCGAACGTCGTGCCCGAGGTCAGTGAGCACCTTCCAGCTGACCGCGACCTCGGTGGGGTCGAAGTCGAGCGCCGGTATCGGGATCAGGATCGACAAACGTGGCCCTCGCTGCGGCGCAAGCCGTCTGTCGGCTCGCCGGGAGGGGCAAAGGCTAATGGCACCCGGTGGCCGGCGGGAGGCATCTTCTGCGGCGGCGCGCGGGTCAGACGCCCACCGCGACGAGCATGTCCACGTTTGTAACAAAGGGTCTCGCGATCTTTGGCCGGGAGACCATATGAGCGGGCCAGCTCCTGACCGAGTATGTGCTCATGGCGCTTCGGCCGTTATCAGCGAGCGAGCTGGCGGACAGCCTCACGCTCTTCGCCAGCTTCATGGGCTACGTCGGCCGACGCCACAAGACGGTCGGCGAGCTTCTGGCGATCTACCGGGAGCGCCGCGAGGCGCTTCACCCGGCCGATGATCGTGCGGATGACCTGCGGGTGGAGCGCTTCATACACGACATGGCCAGCAACTGCTGGAAGGACGACGTGGTCATACGCATCGGGGTGTTCGACGGGACCACCCTCGTGATCGACGGCATCCATCGCGCGATGGCGTATCTCGCCTGCGTAGAGGAGGGGATCAGTCCCCGACGGCTCCCCGGTCTGCACGTCGACTGCTGAGCATCTGACAGCGTCGGAAACCGACGGGGAAATGTCCCCGTGCCGTGGCGAACTCGACCTTGAGCTGAAGATCGTCGAGCAACCCCATCTCCTCACGACTCAGGTGGCTTTCAGCGTCAGCGGCCCCGCCGCGGGAGTCTCGGCGTTTTGAGAGTTTTGTCCGCACCAATGTGTCAGTCAGCACCGCGATGCGCCTCGATCCGGGCCTCATCCGATGGGATCACCTTGATGACCCACCCTACCTTCGCCGGATGACGCCCCCGCGCGGCCAAGCACAGGAGACACCCCGTGGGCGGTCGACCACGACGATCGTTCCCGCCAACCTGTCCGGGAGCGTCTGTTTGAGCGTCGAGCCAGGGAAAGGGATTTGGATCGCGGCCATAATCGCGGTGCGGACTAGGAAAAGAAGCAAGGGTCGTGAGGGATCGATCTTGCGCTCTCGGTAGATCGTCAACATGGCCTCTTGTAGGGCCTCTTGATCCTCGGCGTGCTCTCTGCGCGCAGCCGCGATAGCAGACCGCAGCTCGTGGTCGTCGTGAGCAACCACGGTCTTTGGCGGTGGGATCAGGCGTTCGATGAGCACTCGCCACGCTGTGTGGGTGACGACGCGAATGAGCCTCTGCCGCAGACTCGGCGCCGCGCCGGTCCGTGCGCTGACGAGCCTGATCCCGACGACACGTGCACCGACGCTTTGGCGCCCGTCCCGGCGCACCCTACTCGCGACGCCCAGTAGCCTCAGGCCGAGCCTCACCTTCGGTGATGAAAGCCTGGAACGCGTGCCGACAGCCCGCCGCTCAGGCCCTCCTGACATGCGACGGCGCCTGACCTCCTCGAGCACGCCACCCGCCCTCTCAAGGACCTTAGGCCTCTTGCGGCCCACGAAGCGGACAGCGACTGCGCCGGCCCCTATGGCAAGCGCGAGCGCCGTGAGGACAACAAGACAGTTGATCAAGGACGCCAGAAGGCGCGTAGGCATGGAGGCGACCCGAAGCTGGCGACGACGCCGCCCGACAGCCATCACGATGCCGGCAAGAGTGAGTCGCTCGCGAAGTCTGTCGGCGACATGGCACCCACAACGTCTCGCAGCCTATCCACGCGAAATCGGCAGCCACTGGCACGCGAGTTCCCGTCGGAGACGGGATGGGGCGGTCCCATGACGCAAGCTCCGTTCGATCAAGACGCCTAGCAGGTTTGGCGAACCGGTTAGCGAGACCCCTCCGGCTCAAATCGCAGCTCAAGCTCAATTCGTTCGGAGGAAGCTGCCGCCAGCGAGCACAGAAGAAAGGCCATCTCTGAGTCCAGCCCTCCCTCGCACTGCGATCGCGGCGTTGATACCCAGAGCGTACCTTGGTCGATCTTCCATGTTCCGTTCTCGCCGTCGAGGGCAACGCGGCCATCTTCGTAGAAGCACAGACGCCTCCCGTCTGATCCCACGTACGCGCCGTTGAAGCGTGGTTGTCGCTGGCGCTCGTGTCTCAGTGGGAACGCAGACCGGACCGACCGTTTCGGCCAGCGAGACTTCCCGCGCGCCATCGGCTCAGCGTACCGCTGGCGCACAGAGCTCCAAGTCCTAGCAGCACCGCGCGCACTCGAGCCTTCTAGATGAAGAGCGTCCCTGAACCTTCGCCCATGTAGAAGAGCGGGCGCCGGCCGGCGCTTTGCCCCGAAGCTGCTCGCCGAGCGCGTGAGCTGAATCGTGGTCCTCGGCGAACAGGAAGACAAATGCCCCGCGCCGATGCGCCTCATAGCCGGCGTCGGTCAGCTGCTTGGCGAACGCGATCGCGTCGTCGCGATGCGCGAGCTCGAACCTCACCTCGATGCGATCGGGCTCCGCGTCTGCGCCCCACGGCCCCTCGCCGTGGTGTTCGGCAATGCCAGTCGCCGCGCCTGGGGACGGCTCGACCGGCTCCCACCTCCGACCGTCGTGGTGCTCCGTCTGCTCCTCGGCTTCAACGCCCTCGGCCCGCATCGCCGAGGCGACGATCTGTTGAGCACGGCGCAGTCCCCGCTCCGAAGTCGCATAGACCCGTAGCCATTCGCCGTCATGCTCGGCGACGACGCCGTCCTTGAGCCGATCCGCGGCAAGCGCGGCCGCGGCGTGCTCGCGCAGGTGCAAGAAGATGTGCTGGGCGTGCGCATGGGACTCAAAGCGGACCGTTAGTCGCCAGTCGTCATCTGCTGGGAGCGGCACGGGATCGAGACTAGCGTTCGCCTAAGAGGCCACCGGGGCACGTGCCCCGCGTCGGATAGAGCCGTGCCGGGATGGCGTCCGCCATTGCCAGTGCAGTGTTTAGCTCGGCTGCAGGGAGGTCGATCATGAAAGTGACGACACGCCTGATCCTGCCCACTCTCGCGGGGTCGAGCGCCCTGACCACATAGGACAGAATCGATGGAACTGCCTAGAAACCTCAACTCCTTCGCGTTCGATGCGCCTTGCGGGCCGCTTGACGAGAACGCGGCTAGGCGTGCAGGCGGTCGATCGCGGGCACGGTACGAGGCGGGCACGTCGCGGTCTGGGGGCTTGGGGTCGTGTCGCGCGACCTAGCGGCGCGGGAGGAGGTCGAGCAGCGACTCGCCCTGTACGCACGCCAGCACAAGGCCCTTGCGCACCTTGGTCAGCTTGCGCTGCGTGAACACGATCTGAGCCCACTCACAGACGACGTGGTTACCACCGTCGCCGACATCCTCGACGTGCAGCTGTGCGGAGTGCTCAGGCTCTGCGAGGATGAGAAGAGCCTGGAAATCGTCTCCAACGTGGGCCACACGGCCGACCTGGGGGCGGTGATTCCGGCCGGGAAAGCCACACACGCAGGCTACGCGCTCAGCATCGGTCAGGCCGTGGTCTCGGAGGACCTTCGCACCGAGACACGGTTTGACGGCCGGCCCCTGCTCAGCAGAGGCGTCCTCAGTGGAATGAACGCCGTCATCGAGGGGCTGGAACGACCATACGGCGTACTCAGTGCTCACACGGAGCGCCCTCGGCGCTTCAGCGAAGATGACGTGCATTTCCTGGTTGCCGTCGCAAACGTGCTGTCTGCGGCGGTAGAGCGTCACAACCGAGAGACGACTGCCCGTCACGAAGCGCTGCACGACCCGCTCACAGGGCTGCCAAACCGAACGTTGGCGCTGGACCGTCTGGACCTCGCGCTCGCCAGGCGGCGGCGCGACGGCATCGACGCAGCCACGCTCGTGCTGGATCTCGATCGCTTCAAGGTGATCAACGACTCGCTCGGGCACGCGGCCGGCGACGCATTGCTGGTCGCGCTTTCGAATCGTCTGCAAGAGGTGCTGCGGCCCACCGATACCGTCGCTCGTCTGGGCGGAGACGAGTTCGTCGTGATCTGCGAGAGTCGGGGTGGCGTGGGCCAGTTCGCCGAGCTCGCACAACGAATCGGCGCAGCCGTCGCCCGACCGTTCGCCTTGGCCAGTGGCGAGCACTTCCTGACCGTGAGCATTGGCGTTGCCATCGCCGAGAGGGCCGATGACACATCGGCTTCGCTGCTTCGCGACGCCGACGCGGCGATGTATCGCGCCAAGGGCCACGGTTCGGGGCGCTACGAGGTCTTCGATACCGCGGTGCGGGCACAGGTCCTCGCCAGGCTGCGGACCGAGCAAGAGCTGCGCCATGCGCTCGAGCAAGATCAGCTCTGCGTTCACTATCAGCCCATAATCGATGTCAACAGCGGCAGGCCGGTGGCAGCGGAGGCGCTTGTCCGGTGGAGACATCCCCATCACGGACTCGTTCCTCCATTGGATTTCATTCCGATCGCCGAGGAGACCGGCATCATCAACGACCTTGGGCGACACGTGCTCGAGGTCGCCTGCAAGCAGGGCGCGGCATGGCAGCGCCAGTTCGATATTCCGCTGAAGACGTTCGTCAACGTCTCCGGATGCCAGCTGGCGAACTCACGGTTCCCCGCGGAAGTCGCGGATATCGCAAGCCGGTGCAATCTGCTGCCTGGGGCTTTGGGCCTAGAGGTGACCGAGAGCGTCCTGATCGACGAGATGGCCTCGCCGATGACCGTTCTCGGCGAGCTCCATAATCACCAACTGAAACTCGTGCTTGACGACTTCGGAACGGGCTACTCGTCGCTGAGCTATCTGCAGCGCCTCCCGCTGGACGGGGTGAAGGTCGACCGTTCATTCATAGACGGCTTGGATGAAAGCCCCCAGAATGCCGCGATCATGAAAGCGATCATCGAGATGTGTCACGCGCTTGGCCTTTCAGTTATAGGCGAGGGCGTCGAGTCCGAGGCGCAACTGAAACACTTGGGACGGCTCGGCTGCGAGCATGTGCAGGGTTATCTTGTGTGTCACCCTGTGCCGGCTGAGCAGCTCAGCGAATTTCTCGCGAGTCATCGCGCCGATGTCGGTGTCGATCTCGTCCTACGGGGTCGCGCGCGAAAGGATGGCACCCGCTACGTGCGAGTTCGCAGCACTGCGTCTCGCATGGGCGGCCCGAGCGAGTCAGCTCCAGATGACGTGATCTGCGCCCGACGACCCCCAGCCACCATGCGAGACTCTCCGCTGTGGGATTCAAGCCGCGGTCACGACGAGAGGCCCTGATCTACGAACTCTGCGTGCGTCTTGGCTACTGCAACGAGCTAACGGCGCAGGAGCTGGCCGATGAGCTCGGGTCGCAGAAGATCGTCGAGATGGTGCTCGTTTCCGAGGGGCTCGATCCGGTTAGGACCGATCGCAAGCTTCGCGAGCCCGTGGCGTGTATGCTCGATGACTGGCTGTTCGATCCCCGAGGACGTGGCGTCAGGTCGGGGCTTCCGCGCTGAACCATACGACGATTCGTAACCGTCGCTATCGGCGCATGGGCGCCGTGCACTTCGCGATCACTAAGCGATCTTCGACCAAGACCGGGTCGATAGCCAGGCGATCGAGGCCGATAGCAAGGTGCAGATCGCGACTCCGGGCCATCTGTCGAGATGTCCTTCGGCGACCTGCACGAGGAAGCCAACTGCAGCGGTTAGCATCAACACGCAAGCGCTCCAGAGTCCAATCGATACCCAAAGCCACGGTTTCTTGACGTCTTCCGCTAGATGTAGACCTCGCGCGGCGAGCTCCTCTTTGTGAGCTTTCACCCATTTGTGGCCGAGATAGCCGCTCGGTGAGGATGCTGCGTATAGCGCACGGGTTTGTGGTGCCGCGACGACTACGCTCCCCGCGGTATCGCCGCAGACCCAGACGCATGCCTCCCCGCTTAGTCCTTCCTGTCTCCATTTCACCTCGTTGATCCTGAGCGGCACGACGCTAGGCGTCGGCCCCGATTCGGATGCAAGGAGCAGACCAGCGGCGCCACCCCAGCGTTCAGGTAGGTATTCCACGCCAAATCCCTGCCACGGCCGCTCGGCCAGCACCTTGCGCCAACGCCGGACTCTGCGGAGCGTCAAGAACGCGACCGCGAGCCCGACGAGGCCAGCTCCTGAGAACGCGCCGAGGCCGCCATTGTGCGTATAGATATCGACCAGCACCCCCGCCGCGATCGTCGCAAGGCTGCCGACAAGCCAGGCACGACCTACGTGCTCGGTCCGGCCGAGGGCGCGTCGTGTTGCCGGGTCCTCGATCGCCGGACCGTTAGGGGGTCGTTTCGCTGGGAACGTTCGTTGGGCAGCCACGGCAACATCATCGGCGGGTCGTTCGATGAGCGCGAATCGCCGGCATTGGATTGCAGATCCGCGCGATCGTCGGCGCCTGGCCGCTCCCCGGTGCGATCACCGCTACGCAGCCTGTCGACAGCCGCTTGATCTGGCTGGGATGCAGCTCATACTCATACCCGCGCCGGCGCATGCCGCGACCGGTAGACGTCCGCGACAGCAGGCCCTCTCCAGTCTGCTCGGTCGTGATCCAGGCGGCCCTCGTGCCCGCCATCGCCGCGATCAGCTCCGCCGACTGGGGACGTTCTGGCGGTGGGTGATCACCGCCGAGACGTTGGCCAGAACCTGCTCGCGCAGGCCCTCCGAGGTCGTCTTGAGGTCGGCGAGCTCCTGGGCACCAAGGATCAGGCTCACGCCGGCCGAGCGCGCGCGGCCGAACAGACGGGCGACCTCGTGCGCCGCGACGGCGGCGAACTCGTCAACCATCACCACAGTCGGGGTCGGTCGCGCCTGCAGCCGCGCCACGAGGGTGACGAGGTCGCCGACGATCGCGGCGGCGAGCATCTGCGACAGCAACGCGCGGCGGTCTGAGTCCAGGCGGAAGTAGACGACAGCACGCTCGGCGACGGCGCTCGCCAGATCGATCACCTGCCCGTCCTGGGGCTCAAGCCACGCCCGTGCGTCTGACTCGGCGAGAATCGAGAGGATCGCGCACGCCCGTGAGCTCCCGACGCTGACGCTCGCCAGAGAGTCCAGGTAGCCCTGCAGCTCGCGCGCGTGGTCGTCCGGCAACGAGCGTGTGCTGACCTCGAGAGCGAGGGGATCCAGCTGGGCCATCAATGACGCCGGCGTAACCGCGACGTTCGTGCCCGACATCGCCCGTACCGTGTGGCCGAGGTAGCGCTGGGCCTGGCGCAGGTAGTGGGGCTCGGTGAAAACCTCGCCGGCCAGCGCCTTGTCGGCGATCTCGCTGCCTGAGCCCTGGCCGAAGGGGTTGTAGGCGAGCGGACCTAACGGAGTCCACTCGAGGAATGACGCCCCTCGAGACTGCGCTGCCATGATGAGCTGCTCGCGCAGCATGCGATCGCCCTTGGGGTCGATCACGACCCGCCGTGGCCCTGCTCGATCAACCGCGAGGCGATCCAGGTCTCGCTGACGGTCTTGCCAGAGCCGGTCGCGCCGACGACGAGCGTGTGGCAGCCGGAGCGAAAGCCGACGGGGATCCTGACCGGCGGGCCGCGCTCGTCGTGGCCGACGACCAGGCGCTCGCCATGCAGCCAGCCCTCGCGGCCAACCCGCGACCGATGAAGCTGACGACGGAACAGGACCCCAAAGCCCATGCGCTTCGAGGCGATCTCGGCCAGGTCGCCACCGAGGTGCAGGTCTGTGTGATGCCAGCGAGCACCGAGCCAGCAGGCGAGTAGGCTCGCGAAGCACAGCGCGACGCCGAGCAACAGGCTGGCCTGGAGTAGGACCCACGCTGCGGGTAGCCCCAGCGCCGCCCGTCCACATCAGGTGGCGCTTTCGGAGCAGCGTCGCCGCGGCGATACCGGCGGCCACGATGACGACAGCGATGGCGACGAGGTCCCTCAGGGCGTGCTCAAAGAACGACATCGCCCACCTCCCGGCTTTCGATCGCCTCGACGCCATCCAACGGAAGGACCGCGATGCGGTCGTGGGCGCGAACGTCATTGACGACGCGCTGCAGCGCCCTCGCCGCCGCCGACGTCGCCAGGTAGTAGACGGCGTCCATATAGCGGGCACGCGCCCAGCCGCGGGCAGATCGCGGCAAGTCGGCGCGGCGCCTTGACCGAGAGCTCGATCTCGACGGCGACGATACGCCCTTGGCCGATGAGCACGAGGTCAGGGCAATGCAGGGCGCGGCGCCCACCGGGCAATTCGCCCAGCGCGATCGACGCGATCAGCCGTTCTGCCTCGGCCTCCTCGACTCGCAGCTCGCGCTCGCTCATCACCCGCCAGCTGGGGAAGCGCCTCTGCAGCGCCAAGGCCACGGTGGCCAACTCGCACGCGTGCTCGAACCCACCCGGGCCAACGCGATAGACGCCCAACCGAGAGAGACCTCGCCACCGCAGCCCCTCTGCGGTGGCGA
>DASPVR010000021.1:0-35470 GCA_035622255.1 Solirubrobacteraceae bacterium
GTACGGCCCGCCGGGCTCCGGGAAGACCACGCTCGCGCGCATCGTGGCGGAGCATTCGAGCGCCGCGTTCGAGCAGTTGAGTGCGGTTCAGGCGGGCCGCGCGGAGGTGCGCGAGGTGATCGCCCGCGCGACGCAGCGCCGCCGGAGCGGCGGCCAGCAGACGATCCTGTTCCTCGATGAGATCCACCGCTTCAACAAGGCCCAGCAGGACGCGCTGCTGCCCGCCGTGGAGGAGGGCGTGATCACGCTCATCGGCGCGACGACCGAGAACCCGGCGTTCGAGATCAACGGCGCGCTGCTCTCGCGCCTGCGCGTGTACGCGCTCACCGCGCTGTCGCCGGAGGAGATCGAGACGCTCCTGCGCCGCGCCGCCGCCGGGGAGCTCGTCGGCGTCGAGATCGACGAGCAGGCGATCGCGTTCCTGGCCGCGCGCAGCGAAGGCGATGCGCGCACGGCGCTCAACGCCATGGAGCTCGGCGCGCAGACCGCACGCGAGCTCGGCGAAGGGAGCGTGACGCTCGCGCGCGCCGAGGACGCGCTCCAGCAGCGCGCCGTGCTGTTCGACAAACAGGGCGACCGCCACTACGACTACATCTCGGCGTGGATCAAGGCCACGCGCGGCTCTGACCCCGACGCCTCGCTCTACTACCTGGCCGTGATGCTCGAGGGCGGCGAGGATCCGCGCTTCATCGTGCGCCGCATGGTCATCCTCGCCTCCGAGGACATCGGCAACGCCGACCCCGGAGCCCTGTCGGTGGCCACCGCCGCGGCGGTGGCCGTCGAGCACGTCGGGATGCCCGAAGCGCGCTACGCGCTCGCGCAGGCGGCGATCTACCTGGCGCTTGCGCCGAAGTCCGACGCCGCCGGGCGGGCGCTGGCCGCGGCGCAGCGGCATGTGCGCGAGCACGGCGCCGCGCCCACGCCTCCCTGGCTGCGCTCGGGCCCGCGACCGGGACAGCGCACGGGCGGCTACGACAACCCGCACGCCCACGCCGGGCACCTCGCCGCTCAGGAGCTCCTGCCTGGGAGCGTGGAGGGGGAGCGCTTCTACGCGCCCGACGACGCCGAGCGCGAGCTCGCGCAGCGCCTGGAGCGCGTCAGGCGGGCGCGCGAGCAGGCTCGCGGATCGCCGGCAGCTGACGATAATCAGGCTGGATGAGCGCCACATCCGAACACGCACGCGCGGCGGAAGCCCCGCGCAGGCCACAGTCGCGCGACCCGGCGACCGGCGAGGTCATCGGCAGCGTCGAGGTGATAGAGCCCGCGAGCATCGAGCGGGTCGTGCTCGACGTGGCGCGCGTGCAGCCGCTGTGGGCGCTGCTGCGGGTGCGCGACCGCGCCCGCTACATGCGCGGCATGGCGCAGGCGGTGATAGACGACTTCGACGCCCTGCTCGCATCGCTGTCGCGCGAGCAGGGCCGGCCGCGCGCGGAGATCGCCTCGCTGGAGCTGCTCGCGGCGATCGACGCGCTGTTGTGGATCGCGCAAGACGGCGAGCGGGTGCTCGGCTCGCGCAAGATCGCCGTCAGCCGCACCACCTCGCTGGCCACGCGCGCGCGCGTTGCCTACGAGCCCTACGGCGTGATCGGCGTGATCGGCGCCGGCAGCGCGCCGTTCGCGCAACCGCTCGGCCAGATCGCCGGGGCGCTGCTGGCCGGCAACGGCGTCGTGTTCAAGCCCGCCCTCCGCGCCGCCCTGGCCGGAGAGCGGATCGCGGCCGTGCTCGCGCGCGCCGGCCTGCCCGAGGGGCTGGTGCGCGTCGTGCACGGCAGCGCCGAGGCCGGCGTGGCGCTCGCCCAGGCGCCGCTCGACAAGGTGCTGTTCACCGGCTCGCCCGCGGTCGGGCGCGCGGTCGCGCGCGCGTGCGTCTCGCACGAGAAAGAGGTCACGCTCGAGCTCGGCGGCAAGGACGCGATGCTCGTGCTCGCCGACGCCAACGTGCCGCGAGCGGTCGCTGGTGCGCTGTGGTCAGGCTGCGCCGGCGCCGGACAGGCGCGCGGCTCGGTCGAGCGCGCGTACGTGGCGCAGGAGGTGTATGAGAGCTTCGTCGGTCAGCTCGTAGACGGCGCGCGGGCACTGCGCGTCGGCGACCCGTCGCTGCCGACCACGCAGGTCGGGCCGCTCGCCTCGACGCGGCGCCTGACGCACGTGCAGGAGCTCGTCGCCGATGCGGTCGCGCAGGGGGCGCGCCTGCGCTGCGGCGGGCCGGCGCAGCCGCCGGCGTGCGAGCTGGGCTCCTTCTACGCCCCGGCCGTCGTCACCGAGGCAACGCACGCGATGCGCCTGCTGCGTGAGCCGATCGACGGCCCCGTGGTCGCGGTCGTGCGTGTCGAGTCGATCGGCGAGGCGATCGCACTGGCCAACGACGGCGATCACGGCCTCGGCGCGTCGGTCTGGACGAGCGACCGCTACCGCGCGATGCGCATCGCGCGCGAGCTGCACGCCGGGATGGTGTGGCTCAACGACCACCTGCCGGGGCCGATGCTCGCGCGGGGCCCCTGGGGCGCGGCGGCCGGCAGCGGCCTGGGACGCACGCTCGGCGAGGCCGGGCTGCGCGCCTGCGCGCAGGAGAAGCTGATCGCGTGGACGCCCCCGCAGCTGCGCGGCCCGTGGTGGGGGCCCTATGACGAAGTCCTTGCGAGCGCCGCGCGCACCGTCGCCGGACTGCGCTCCGCACGCCCCGGCGACCGCCGCCAGGCGCGGCGCCGCGGGGCGACGGCGCTGGCGCGCGCGGGGGCGCGCGCGCTGGGCCAGGGCCTGCCGCGCTAGCACCGGCCGGCTACCCTTTTCACATGCCAGCCCAGGCCTACGCCGGCAAGGAGTGCGTGTGCCAGCTGCACCGGGGCATCTGCGATCAGAGCTGCGTGCAGGGGATGCTCGACACGCCGTTCTACATCGCATGCCTCAAACTCACCGGGCGCCGCTGTGTTGTCGTGGGTGGCGGCGACGTGGGACTGGAGAAGGTCGAGGGGCTGCTGGCGTGCGGCGCCGACGTGACGCTGATCGCGCCCGACGCGGTCGCGCCGCTGCGCGAGCTCGACGAGGAGGGCTCGATCCGTTGGGAGCCACGCCCCTACGGCGGCACGAGCGACCTGGAGGGCGTGTTCATGGTGATCGCGGCGACGAGCGACACCGACACGAACATCGCCGTGTACGAGGACGCCGAGCGCCGCGCGATGCTCGTCAACGTGGTCGATGTGCCGCCGCTGTGCAACTTCATCCTGCCGGCGATCGCGCGCAGCGGGCCGCTGGCGATCGCGATCTCCACCGCGGGTGCCTCGCCCGCGCTGGCCAAGCGCATGAAGCGCGAGATCGCCGCGCAGTACGGCGAGCCCTACGCGCGTCTGGCCGTGCTGCTCAACGACGCGCGCAGCTGGGCCAAGGCGACGCTGCCCACCTACCAGGAGCGCAAGGAGTTCTTCGAGTCGATCGTCAACGGCGAGCCCGACCCGGTGGCGCTGCTGCGCGACGGCGACCGCGAGGCGGGTGAGCGCGCGGTCCGCGAGCTGATCGCCAGCGCACAGGCCGGGCACGCGCGCGCCGCGGTCGGCGCCTGAGCCCCGCGCAGCGGCGATGGACGCGGCTGGGCGAGGAGATGGCGGGCCGGCGACTGCGGCCCCGGCTCCCGCCGCGTCCGAGGGACGTGCGCCGGCTCTGCAGCTCGATGGGTTGACGCGTTGCTTCGCCGAGCGCGAGGCGCTCGCCGGCGTCACGCTCACGCTCGGCGCGGGGCAGACGCTCGCAGTGCTCGGACCCAACGGCGCCGGCAAGACGACCCTGCTGCGGGTGCTCGCGACGCTGCTGCGCCCTCACGCGGGCAGCGTGCGCGTGCTCGGCGACGCGCTGCCCCACGAGGCCTGGCGCGCGCGGGCGCGGATCGGGCTGCTCGCGCACGATCCGCTGCTCTACCGCGAGCTGAGCGCGCGCGAGAACCTTCGCTTCCACGCGCGCCTGCACGGCGTCGCGCCGGGGCGCGTCGAGGAGCTGCTGGCGGCGCTGCGGATGACCGCGCGCGCGGGGGAGCCGCTGCGCGCGCTCTCGCGCGGGATGGTCCAGCGCGTCGCGATCGCGCGCGCGGTGTTGCACGAGCCGGCGCTGCTGCTGCTCGACGAGCCCTACGCCAACCTCGACCCGGCCGCGACCGCGCTGGCCGAGCCGCTGATCGGCGCCGGGGCGCCGGGCGCGCGCGTGATCTGCAGCCACGACCCGACCGGCGCGCTGGCCCAGGCCGACCTCGTGCTCGGGCTGCGCGGGGGGCGACCGGCGCTGCTCGGCGCGCCTGACGCGATCGAACGCGACCAGATCGAGCGGCTGTACCGGTGAGCCAGGCGGCCCCGAGCATCCAGCCCGCCGCCGAACGCCCGCTGGCGCCGGGAGCGGCCGCGCCCGCCACCGGCGACGCCGGCCCGCCACCGGGGGGCGCGACCCGCCCGCACGGTCCAGGGCTGGCGACGACGATCGCGGCCGTGCTGCGCAAGGAGCTGCTCGTCGAGCTGCGCACGCTCGAGTCGCTGCCGGGGATGTCGCTGTTCGCGGTCACGACGTTCGTCGTCTTTCACTTCGCGCTGAACCGCGGCAGCGTCGACGGCGACCTCGCCGCCGGCATCCTGTGGGTGACGCTGCTGTTCGCCGCGATGCTCGGCGTGAACCGACTGTTCGTCGCAGACGCCGACCAGGGCGGGCTGGACGCGTTTTTGCTCGCGCCCGTGGACCGCAGCGCGCTGCTCGTGGCGAAGGCGCTCGCGCTGCTCGCCTACCTGGCGGTGCTCGAGCTCGTCGCCGTGCCGGCGTTCGCGCTGCTGCTGCTCGGGCCGTCGCTGTGGCACGCGATGCCCGCGCTGCTGGCAGTGCTCGCGCTCGCCGACCTCGGCGTCGCCGCGATCGGCACGCTCGTCGCCGCGCTGGCCGTGCGCACGCGCGCACGCGACCTGCTCGGGCCGCTGCTGGCGCTGCCGCTGCTCATCCCGGTCGTGATCGGCGCCGCCCGCGCGAGCGCCCCGCTGCTGTCCTTCGGCCACGGCGGCGGCCCGGGAGCGCGCTGGCTGGCGCTGCTCGCGCTCTATGATCTGGTGTTCGGGCTGATCGCCTACGCGGTGTTCGATTTCCTGCTCGAGGACTAGCTGTCGATGACGTCGCTCGCAACAACCCGCCGCCCGCGCGCACGCGCGAGCGCACCCGCGGCCTGACATGTACGGCCGCCACCTACGCGCGCTCAGCCTCGCGACCGTCGCGCTGATGACGGCCGCGCTCGCGCTCGTCTTCTTCTACGCCCCGCTGGAAGCCGAAGAAGGCTTTTTGCAGAAGATCTTCTACGTGCACGTGCCGCTGGCGATCGTGTCCCTGTGCGGCTTCGTCGCCGGCGGCGTGATGGCGATCGCCTATCTGCGTACGCGCGACGCGCGCTGGGACATGCGTTCCTACGTGGCGATCCACATGAGCCTCATCTTCGCGCTAGGCGCGCTCATCTGCGGCTCGATCTGGGCGCGCGGCTCGTGGGGGCACTGGTGGGTGTGGAGCGAGCCGACGCTCGTCTCGTTCTTGATCATCTTCCTGCTCTACGCCACCTACCAGCCGCTGCGCTTCGCGATCGAGGACCCCGAGCGCCAGGCGCGCTACGCGTCGGTGTTCGCGATCACCGCCGGCGCGTTCGTCCCGCTGAACTTCCTCGCCGTGCGCATGTCGACCGCCTACCTGCACCCGCGCGTGCTCGGCAGCGCCTCCAATCTGCCCGCGCCGATGGCGCTCACGTTCCTCGTCTCGCTGCTGGCGATCGCGCTGCTGTGGACGACGCTGTGCTCCTACGAGCTGACCGCCAAGCGAGCGCGCGCGCAGCTGCGCGCGCTGCGCCGCGAGCTCGCCGGCGAAGACGGCGCGCGCGTCGCTCGGCGGCCGCGCAGCGCGGCGCCGGCGATCGTGGCGACCGGCCAGCGGGGGGCGTGATGGGCGTCCTGCTGGCCGAGACGCCGGCGCTGCCGTTGCACGAGGCGGGGAAGTACGTCGCTGGCGCCTACGTCGTGTTGTTCGCGCTCGTGCTCGTCTACGTCGCGATCATGGCCGCGCGCCTGCACCGCCTCGAGCGCGAGCTCGGCGAGCTGCGCGAGCGCGCTGAGGCCGGCGGCCAGGGCGCGCGCGAGCACGCCGAGGAGCTCGCCGAGCTGCCCTCCGCACGGGAGTCGACGCCGGTATGAGCGAGCTGCTGGCGCTCGGCATCTCGCACAAGACCGCGCCCGTAGCGCTGCGCGAGCGCCTGGCGTTCAGCGAGCCCGCGGCCGGCGAGTTCGCCAAGCAGGCGATCGCGACCGCCGAGGTGCGCGAGGCGGTCGTGCTGTCGACGTGCAACCGCACCGAGGTCTACCTCGTCGTGGGCGACCCCGTGCGCGCCGAGTCTGACGTGCTCGGCCTGCTCGCCGGGCGCGCCGGCATCCGCCCGACCGAGCTGGCGGAGGCGATCTACGCCCCGCGCAACTGCGAGGCGGCGCGCCAGCTCTATCGCGTGACCGCGGGGCTCGAGTCGATGATCGTCGGCGAGGCCGAGATCCAGGGCCAGGTGCGACGCGCACACGCGGCCGCGCTCACGGAGGGCACCACCGGGCCGCTGTCCAATCGGCTGTTCGCCGCCGCGCTGACGACGGGCAAGCGCGTGCGCTCGGAGACCGACATCGGCGCCAGTCGCGTGAGCGTGCCGTCGGTCGCGGTGGAGCACGCGCTGAGCGTGCTCGGCTCGCTGCAGGAGCGTCACGTCGTGATCGTCGGCGCGGGCGAGACGAGCGAGCTGACGGCGCGCGCGCTCGCCGACCAGGGGGCCGCCACCGTGTTCGTCGCCAACCGCCACGCCGACCGCGCGCTTGGTCTGGCCGAGCGCTTCGGCGGCTCGGTCGTGGGTCTCGAGCGCCTGCCCGAGCAGCTGGTGGCGGCCGACATCGTGCTCGCCTCGACCTCCTCGCCCCACCCGATCGTCGGCCACGAGGAGCTCACCCTCGTGATGCGCCAGCGTGACGGGCGCGCGCTGCTCCTGATCGACATCGCGGTGCCGCGCGACATCGAAGCCGCGTGCGGAGAGCTGGACGGCGTGAGCCTGTATGACATCGACGACCTACAGGCGGTGATTGCGCGCAACCTCGACACGCGCGCGAGCGAGGTGCCGCGCGCGCAGGAGATCGTCGAGGAGGAGATCCACCGCTTCGCACGCTGGATGGGCCAGCTCGACGCGCTGCCCACGGTGAGCGCGCTGCGCGAGCACGCCGATGAGATCGTCGAGGCGGTGCTCGCCGAGAACGTCGGGCAATGGGAGTCGGCCTCGCCCCGCGACCTGGCGAGGGTGGATGCGCTCGCACACGCCGTCGTGAGCCGTCTCTTGCACCAGCCCACGCTGCGCCTGCGCAGCCTGTCCGAGGCGCGTGGGCACGCGAGCATCGAGCTCGTGCGCGAGCTCTTCGGACTGCGCGAGGACGACGCGCGCGCGTACGCCCATCCCGAGGAGCGGCGGGACGGCGCGGGCACGCCCGACAACGTGCGCGCCTTTCCGCGCCGTACGAGCGCAGGCGGCTCGGGCTCGAGCTGAGCGCCCGATGGCGCAGCTGCGCATCGGCAGCCGCGGCAGCGCGCTCGCGCGCGCGCAGGCCGAGCAGGTGATCGCGCTCCTGCGCGCCAGCGAGCTCGGGCTCGAGCCCGAGCTCGCGATCGTGCGCGTGAGCGGCGACGAGCCGCCGACCGACGCAACCCGGCTGGACGACGCGTCGCCCTCGCCGGACGTGCAGCTGCCGCACGACGCGGCGCCGGACAAGAGCCGCTGGGTGGACGCGATCGAGCGTGCGCTGCGCGAAGGCGAGATCGACCTCGCCGTGCACTCTGCCAAGGATGTGCCCGGAGAGCCCGCCGACGGACTGGACCTCGTCGGCGCCCCCGCCCGTGCGCCCGCCGAGGACGTCCTCTGCGGCGCCCGCGATCTGCGCTCGCTCGCCGCCGGGGCGCGCGTGGGCACGAGCAGCGTGCGGCGCGCGGCACAGCTGCGCGTGGCGCGCGATGATCTCGAGATCGTCGCCCTGAGCGGCAACGTCGATACGCGCCTGCGCCGCCTGTCGGTAACCGGGCGCGACGGCGACGGGGAGGACGTGCTGGACGCGATCGTGCTGGCGCGTGCCGGGCTGCAGCGGCTGGGGCGCGAGGACGCGATCGGCGCGTCGCTGGACCCGGCGACGTTCGTTCCCGCGCCCGGTCAGGGCGTGCTCGCGCTGCAGGCGCGCGGCGAAGACGAGCGCGCGCGCGCCGCCGCGCATGCGATCACCGACGCCGACGCCTTTGCCTGCCTGCTGGCCGAGCGCGCGCTCGTACGGGCGCTCGGCGCGAGCTGCCACACGCCACTCGGCGCGCATGCGCGCCCGGCCGGCTGCGGCTGTCTGCACATGCGCGCCTGGGTGGGGCTGCCCGACGGCTCGGCCTGGGTCGCCGACGAGCTCCTCGGCGGCTTCTACGATCCCGCCGAGCTGGGGCGCGACGTCGCCCGCCGCATGGACGCCTCGGGCGCCGGGGAGCTGCTCGCACGTGTCGCCTAGCGACGGGGGGCCCGGCCGCGTCTACCTCGTCGGCGCCGGCCCCGGCGACCCCGGCCTGCTCACCGCGCGAGCGCTGGAGCTGATCGCCGTGGCCGACGTCATCCTCTACGACCGCCTGATCCCGGCCGCGGCGCTCGACGTCGCGCGCCCCGAGGCCGAGCTGGTGTTCGTGGGCAAGGAGGGGACCGGCGAGTCGGTCCCCCAGGAGCAGACCGAGCAGCTGATGCTCGCCCGTGCGCGCTCCGGGCGGACGGTCGTGCGGCTGAAGGGCGGCGACCCGTTCGTGTTCGGCCGCGGGGGCGAGGAGGCGCTCGCGCTGCGCGCCGCGTCGATCCCGTATGAGATCGTCCCGGGCGTGAGCGCGGGCGTCGCGGCCCCCGCCTACGCCGGCATCCCCGTGACGCACCGCGGCAGCGCGAGCGCGGTCGCGCTCGTGACCGGCCACGAGGATCCCGCCAAGGATGAGAGCGCGATCGACTGGCCTGCGCTCGCGGCGTTCCCCGGGACGCTCGTCTTCTACATGGGCGCGCGTCGGCTCGGAGAGCTCGCGCAGGCGCTGCTCGCCGCCGGGCGCGACCCCGCCCAGCCGGCCGCGGTCATCGAAGCCGGCACGCTCCCCGAGCAGCGCACGATCACCGCGACGCTCCAGACGATCGCCCAGCGCGCGGGTGAGGAGGGCGTGGGCGCGCCCGCGATCACCGTGATCGGCCCCGTCGCGGCGCTGGCCGGCGAGCTCTCGTGGCTGCCTGAGCGCCCGTTGCACGGCGTGAGCGTCGCTGTCACACGCGCGCGAGCGCAGGGCAGCGCCCTGGCCGCCCGCCTGGCGCAGCTCGGCGCGCGTACAGTGCAGGCGCCGGTGATCGAGACCGTGCCGCTGCCAGGCGAGATACCAGACCTGCGCGGCTACGACCTGATCTGCATGACGAGCCCCGTCGGGGTTGCGCAGCTGGTGCAGCGCCTGCTCGCCGACGGGCGCGACGCGCGCGCTCTCGCCGGAGCGCGCGTGGCGGCGATCGGCGCGGGCACGGCCGAGGCCCTGCGCGAGCGCGGGGTGCTCGCCGACGTGATCCCACGGCGTGCCGTCGCGGAGGGACTCGTCGAGGAGCTGGCGGCGAGCGAGCTGCCCGTGCGTCGCGCCCTCATCGCCCGCGCGCGCGAGGGGCGCGAGCTGCTCGCGCAGGCGCTGCGCGAGCGCGGCGCCGAGGTCGACGTGCTCGCGCTGTATGAGACGGTCGCCCGGCCCCTGTCTGAGCGCGTACTCGCGGCCGTCCGCGCTGCCGACTACGTCACGTTCACCTCGTCTTCGACGGTGCGCTTCTTCCTGCGGGCGGCCGGCGGCGAGGCGGGGCTGTCCCCCTCCACGCGCGTCGTCTCGATCGGGCCGGTCACGAGCGAGACATTGCGCGAGCACGGGCTCGAGCCGCACGTGGAGGCCGAGACGCACGATGTGCAGGGCGTGATCGACGCCGTCGTCGAGGACGCTGCGGCGCCGAGCTGATAGCACTGGTCGGTGCCCGGCGCGCCGTTCATCAGCTTCCTGTCCGACTACGGGCTGGGCGACGAGTTCGTCGGCGTCTGCCACGGCGTGATCGCGCGCGGCTGCCCGCAGGCGCACGTCGTCGACATCACACATGCGATCCCGCGCCACGACGTGCTGACCGGCGCGCTGGTGCTGCGCGACGCTGTTCCGTACACGCCGCAGGGCGTCCACCTGGCGGTCGTGGACCCGCACGTGGGCGCGACTGGGAGCAACGCGCGGCGCGGCGTCGCCCTGGCGACGGCCGACGGCACGAGCTTTCTCGTGGGTCCCGACAACGGGCTGCTGATGCTGGCCGCCGAGCGCCTCGGGGGCGTGGTGAGCGCCGTCGATCTGGCCGCCTCGCCGCAGCGCCTGGCGCGCGTGTCGAGCACCTTCCACGGGCGCGACGTGTTCGCCCCGGTCGCCGCCGCGCTGGCCGCGGGGCAGCCGCTCGGCGCGGTCGGCCAGCCGCTGGCGGTTGAGGATCTGCAGCCTCTTGAGCTGCCGCACGCGAGCGTCGCCGGCGGCGAGCTGACCGCCCACGTCCTGCGCATCGACCATTTCGGCAACGTGATCCTAGACGCCACCCGTGATGAGCTCGCGGCCGCCGGCCTCTCGCTGGGCTCTCCGGTCTCGCTGCAGATCGCGGCGACGACGCACCGCGCGCGCTACGGCTCGACGTTTGCCGACGTCGCCACCGGCGAACTGCTGCTGTATGAGGACGCGCAGCAGAGCGTCGCGGTCGCGGTCAACCGGGGCTCCGCCGCCGAGCAGCTCGCCGCGCGGTCTGGCCAGCTGCTGATGGTGCGCGCGGCGTGAGCGCGGCGGGCGGCGGGCACGCCCAGGCCCGGCACGGACCCCCGGTGATCGGGCGGCCGCGGCTCCACCTGCGCCAGACCGACTCGACGAACGCCCGGGCGCGCGAGCTGGCGATCACCGGCGCGCCTCATGGGACGCTCGTCACCGCCGCCTTCCAGACGGCCGGACGCGGCCGTCAGGGCCGGCGCTGGTTGGCCCCGCCCGACAGCTCGGTGCTCGCATCGCTCGTGCTGCGCTCGCCCCCGCCGCTGCTGCCGCTGATCGCCGCTGTCGCCGTGTGCGACGTCGCCCCGGCCACGGCGCAGATCAAGTGGCCCAACGACGTCGTGATCGCCCGCGAGCGCGCACCCGGCGACGCTCCAGGCCCGCCCGCGTTCGCCAAGCTCGCGGGCGTTCTTATCGAGGGCCGCCCGCAGGAAGACTGGGCCGTCGTGGGCATCGGCCTGAACGTGGCGCTGGGGCTCGAGGATCTCCCCCTGGCGGCACGCGCCACGGCCGCGACGCTCGGGCGCGGACCGGATGAGATCGAGCCGACGCTCGCGGCGCTGCTGACGGCGCTGTCCCGGCGCCTGGCCGAGCCGCGCGAGCAGACGCTCGCGGCCTGGCGCGGGCGCGATGCCCTCGACGGGCGCGAGATCGCCTGGGAGCGTGCGGGCCCGGATCGTCCGCGCGAGCGCGGGCGCGCCGCCGGGATCGACGGCGAGGGGCGCCTGGTCGTGTCGCTCGCGGGCGGCGGCCAGACTACGCTTCAGGCGGGCGAGGTGCACCTGCTCGACGGCGCCTGAGCCTCACTCCTCGGTGCGCTCGAGCGCCTCCCGCACCTCGCGTTTGAGCCGCTCGTCGGCGCCGTCGGCGAGCGCTGCACCCCCGTCTTGCGGCTCTGGCTCGCTCGCGAGCGCCTCGGTGATGACGCCGTCGCCGTCCCGGGCGCCGCCGGCCACGTCGGGGCTGCCCGCAGACGAGGCCCCCCTGGGGGCCACCAGGCCCGCTGGCGCTGGAGATGACTGCGCCGCCACGGTGGAGCCGTTCGAGCCCGCCCGGGCCGGCTTGCGGCGCCGGCGCGAGCCGCGGGCGCTGCGCTTGGGGAAGTTGCGCAGCAGCTCGCGCGCCAGCGCCGGGGGCTTGCGCGCCATGCGCGTGCGCGCGCCGCGCAGCGCCTCCTCGGCCTCGGGCGTGTGCGCCAGCGCGGCCGCGAGCAGCGCGGCGGCGAGACGGCGGTCCTGCTTGCGGGCGGCGTGGATCAGGCGCCGCGCGTTGCGCGCGTGGGCGCCGCCGGCTGAGTTGACGAGCAGGCCGAGCAGGCGCTTGGTCTCGGGCCAGCGCTGGACGGCGTACTCCTCGTGGACCTCGCGCGTGTACTCGGCCAGGCGCCAGATCCACGCGTTGGCCTGGTCGCGACGGCCGATGCGCCGGTCGGCGAGCGCGCGCAACATGATCTTGACCGCGTCGCGACGCTCCTCGCGCGACCAGGAGCCGATGATGTCGATCGCGGTGTCGAAGGCGTCGGGGTCGCGCAGCGCCGCGATGTCGGCGAGCGCACGCAGACGCAGCTGCGAATTCTTGTTGCGCTGCACCGCGGTGATGAGGAAACGGCTCTTGAGCTCGCCGCCGCGATCGAAGTGCAGCATCGCGCGCGCGCGGCGCCAGCCGGTCGGCGTCACGCGCGCGCCCGCGAGCGCCGCCCAAACGTGCTGCTCTCCGTAGTCGAGGTGCTCGACCGCGATCCGCCACAGCTCGCGCTCGAAGGCGGCGAAGCGCCGCTCCTCCTCGGCGCACACGGGCAGCACGCGGCGCTCGACGCGTACCCTGCGCCCGCGCCCGCGCCTGACCGGGCCGACGACGATCGCGCCGCCGCGATAGACGTCGCGGTCGAGCAGCGAGTGCAGCGTCACGACGGGGTCGTCGTGCTTGGTGGCCGGGTGGACGAAGTCCACGACCAGGCCGGCCTCCTTGCCCGGGTGGCGGCGGGTGACGCGACCCACGCGCTGCTGGTAGATGCGCTTGGAGGCGGTCGGCGCGAGGTGCAGGCAGACCGTCGCGCGGGGGCTGTTCCACCCCTCGGCGAGCAGCTGGGCGTTGATCAGCACGTCGATGTCGCCGCGCTCGTAGCGGGCCAGGATCTCGGCCAGCTGACGCTTGGGCGTCTCGCCCGAGACCGCCTGCGCCTTGATGCCTTCGGCGCGAAACGCCTCGGCGAGGTTGTAGGCGTGGCTCACGCCGGCCGCGTACACCACGCCGGGCACGCCGTTGAAGCGCGTCTTGTAGAGGTTGGCCGCGGCCAGGTTGAACGGCTGCTGATCGAGCAGCTTGGCCAGCTCGTCCTGGTCGAACTCGGTGTCGACCTCACCCCGGCGCAGCGGCACGTTGGCGATCGTGCGCACCCCGACGCCGGGCGAGATGCGCACGCAGCGCAGCGGCGCGATCACGCCGCGTCGCGCTGCCTGCGCCAGGTCGAAGCGCGAGGTCTGCGTCGGGAACAGGTCGGTCACGTGGCGCGCGATGAGCGCGCCCGTGGCGGTCATGCCGATGAACACTGGGCCCGTCCACTGGCGGATCGCCGCGCTCGTCTTCTCGCCCAGCGCCGTGTGGGCCTCGTCGCAGATCACGATCGTGTAGGCGCTCGACACCTTGCCCGCGTTGCGCACGAACCACTGGTAGGTCTCGACGGTGACCGGGCCCTTGGCAGAGTCCTGGCCCTTCAGCAGCGGGCTGCTGATGCGCTTGGCGTAGCCCCGCTCGCGCAGCTCGCCGTTGAACTGGTCGACGAGGTTACGCCGGTGGGTGAGGATCAGCACGCCGCCCGTCTGTGAGGCCTCGACGAAGCCGAGCGCAGCAACGGTCTTGCCCGCGCCGGTCGCATGCTCGAACCAGAAGCGCTTGGCCGCGTTGGGGTCCTCGGGCTGCTCGGCCAGGACCTCTTCGCCGTCGCCCTCGTCGACCCAGTCGCGCGGCTCCTCATCCCCGTCGCCCGCGAGCTCGGGCTCGTCCTCGTCGCCGCCGAGTCCCTCCTCGTCCTCACCCAGCTCCCCCTCCTCGAGCTCGTCGTCGTACTCCTCATCGTCCTCATCGGGGGCGGCGCGCTCGACGGGCTCGAGCTCCTCTTCCTCGTCGTCCTCGTCGTCCTCGTAGTCCTCGGCGTCGTCGTCGTCCTCTTCCTCCTCGTCTGGCTCGGCGAGCAGCCCGTGGTCGGAGCCGGGCTCGCCGCCGTTGGCCTTGGCGAGCTCCTCGGGGCCGAGAATGTCGGCCGCCGCGAGCAGCTCGGGGGAGGCCGACGCCGCCGCGCGGCCGTTGCCGTTGGCGCCCGCGCGCTGCGCCTCGGCCAGGAGAGCCGCGAGCGTGCCGGACAGAGGGTCGATCTGATGGGCCGACAGGATCGTGCCGTCGGCGAGCTTGGGCTCGTCCTCCGACAGCAGACGCTCCAGCCCCAGCAGCAGGGAGAATTCGCGCCGCCACGCCGTCGAGGGGCGTTTAGCGCCCGGATCCTGCTCGAGCTCGGCCAGCGCCTGGTCGAGCGCGCGCCTGCGGGGCGACCCGGACGCAAGTGCGAGCGCCGGGTCCTCGCCCTCGTGCACGAAGCGCTCGCGCACCAGCCTTTCCGCCCGCGCGATGTCGGCGGAGCTTGGAATGGACGCGGCCACACGGGCCGCTGAGGTTGACTCGGCCATCTAGGCTCTGGAGTTCGAGACGGACTCGCCGCTGGAGTTGCGGTCCACACGGCGCAGGAACCGTCGGCATCACGAACCGGCGGGCAGCCGGACGCCCTCAGCGATCCGGCTGTGACTTGAACCAAGGATATCGCACAGGAGGTCGTCGTTGAAGGACGGCCATCTGCCCCCCTGTCGCCGATGACGCCGAGGAGCTGGCTGCTCTCGATCTTCGGGCTCGTGCTGGCGGTGCTGCTAGTGGTCGGGCTCGTCCAGCTGCTGGACAGCGCACACGAAGCACAGCCCAGCGCGCCGCTCACGCCGGCACAGATCCGCGCCCGCCTGGCGGGCTCACCTGCGCCGCTCGCGGCGCTGCACGCTCAGGCCGACGAGCTCCTGCCGGGCGGCGCCCGTGCTCTGCGCGCGCGGCTTGCGGCCCTGCACGGCTATCCGCTGGTGATCAACAAGTGGGCCTCCTGGTGCACGCCGTGCCAAGCCGAGCGCGTCGAGTTCGAGCGGGCCTCGGTCGCGCTGGGGCGAAGCGTAGCCTTCATCGGCATCGACTCGGCCGACACCAGCATCGCCGCTGCGCGCGCCTTCCTGCGGGCGGTGCCGGTGGCCTATCCCAGCTACTACGACCACAGCGGGCACCTCGGCGAAGCGATCACCGACTCCAGCTTCACGCCGGTGACGGTCTTCTACGACCGCGCCGGCGGCGAGTACATCCACCAGGGCCCATACCCGAGCCTCGCCAAGCTGCAACGCGACATCCGCCGCTACGCGCTGGACTGAGGACAGGCGTGCCCGAGATCCGCATCGACCCGCTCAGCGGGCACCGCACGATCATCGCCGGCGAGCGCTCGCAACGCCCCGGCGGAGACCCCGGGTGCGAGCCGCCGCAGCCGATCGACCCCAGCGAGGACCCGTTCGTCGAAGGCCACGAGCAGCGCACGCCCCCCGAGCTGTTCGCGCTGCGCCCCTCGGGACCGGCCGACGGCCCTGGCTGGACGGTGCGTGTGGTGCCCAACCTCTATCCCGCGCTCTCACCGCCGGCCGCGAGCGCGAACGCGGGGCTCGCCGTGCACCCGCCCGCCGGCATCGACACCGAGCCCCCGGCGCGCGGCGGGCGTGGCGTGACGCGCGACGACCTGTTCGTGTCGCTGCCCGCGCACGGCGCGCACGAGGTGATCATCAACGGCCCGCAGCCGGTGGTCTCGCTGGCACAGCTCCCGCGCACGCAGGTGATCGCGGCGATCGACGTCTGGCGCGAGCGCATGCGCGCGCACCGCGACAGCCGCTACGTGCAGCTGATCGTCAACGAGCGTCGCGAGGCCGGCGCGTCGCTGCCGCACAGCCACGCGCAGCTGTATGCGCTGGATTTCGTGCCCGCGGCGGTGGCGCGCGAGCGCGAGCGCTCGGCCGCCTACACGACGCGCACGATGGGACAGAGCCTGCTCGGCGACCTCCTCGCCGAGGAGGTACGTCGCGAAGAGCGGATCGTGGCGATCGACGACGAGGCCGTGCTGATGGCCCCGTACGCCTCGCGCCTGCCGTTTCAGCTCATGCTCGCCCCGCGCGCGCCGCGCCCCCGCTTCGAGGACGACGGGCCGACGGGCGCCGCGCTGCTGCACGACGGGCTGTGCCGCCTCGCGCGCCACCTCGGGTCGAGCCCGCCGCTGAACCTGTGGGTGCGCACCGCCCCGCCCGGCGCCGAGCAGTTCTGCTGGCGAATCGACGTGCTCCCGCGGCTCACCCACATCGCTGGCCTGGAGCTCTCGACCGACGTCAACCTCAACATCGTCGCGCCCGAGCACGCCGCCACGCTCCTGCGCGCGGCGGGATAGCGGCCGCTCGCCGAGCGCCCTGGCGCTACGCTCCCGCTGTGGCGCCCGAGGAACGCTTCGTGCCCCGCTTCGCGGCCGAGCCGCCGCAGGAGGAGCTGCCCTACGGACGCTGGGCGCAGCGCCTGGGCACCGAGTTCATGGCGGCCGCGCTGCGACTCGACCTGCACCCCGCCGACCTCGGCGAGCCCGGGGATGTCGTGTGGTACCCCGACCGCAGCTGGCACGGGCGCACGTACGTCCCGGGGACCGCGCGGACCTCGGCCGGGTACGAGCTGTTCGGCTACGTGCGCTTCGTGCCCGGCGGCGCCGGCGGCGAGGCGCACGACTTCTCGGCGCACGTCGACTTCACCGAGGAGACGGCCGAGCGCAACCCCGACTGGCAGATCGACATCTGCGACGAGGTGGTCGGCGCCTGGCGCGGCCACGCAGGCGAGGTCGCCGCGATGACGCTCGTATGGGGCCACCCGCTCGTCTCAGGCGGCAGCGTCGTCACCGCCGAGCTGGCCGACCTGCCAGTCGACCAGTGCGAGCTGGTGCAGGAGCGCTTCACGCTGCTCGCCCCCGACGACTACCGCCACGACCTGCTCGAGATCAAGCTCTTCGACAGCCGCGGCCGAGAGCTGGCGCGCGAGTCGCTGTATGCAGGTGAGGACGACGAGGGCGCCACCGTCGGTGCGCGCGACGGCGGCTCCTAGGCCGGAACTTTGCAGATCGCCAGCGCCCGCTGCTTGGCCGCTGCGTTTGGCAGCGGTGTGGCGTTGACGAGCGCCACGCACTCCTCATGGGCGACCGTTTCCAGCGCTTGCCTCGTGCCACTCGCCGCTTTGCCGCAGATCGCTTCGAGCTTGGCCTTAGCGCTGGCGGCGATCGACGTCTGGGCGTGAATCGCGCCCTTGCAGGACGCGACCGCGTGTTTGCCGGCGGCTCGCTGCGCCGCCGGCGTGCTTGGGTATGTTGCACCGGCCGCGGTGCCGCCGACAGGCCCCGAGGGCCCAGCGGGCGAGGAGGACCCTTCCGTCCTCGACGTCGTGGTGCTCGTGCCCCCACACGCAGCCATCAGCGCCGCCGTGCCGACGGCGAGGATGAGCCATGTGGAAAGCGTTCGCATCATTGATCCACCCGAAGTAAGGCCGGCGATCAGGGTAACACCGGCTCTGCGGCAGTGCCCCCGCCAGGAGTCGAACCTGGATTTGCCGCTTAGGAGGCGGCCGTCTTATCCATTGGACTACGAGGGCGCGGCCCGCGGCTACGGGACCCCGCAGAAGGCTAGCGTCGGTCCTCCTCGAGGGTGTCGCGCACCCCGCGCGCCTCCAGCGCCAGACGCGCGAGCGCGCCCTCATCTAGGCGGTGGGTGATCCATTCACTCGAGCGCCTGGCGCCAAGCCCCTCGTAGAAGCCGAGCGCGAGCTCGTTCCAGTCGAGCGCGGCCCACTCCAGGCGCTCGCCGCCGCCGCGCAGCGTGGTCTCGGCGACCGCCGCCAGGAGCGCCCTTCCAACCCCCCGACCGCGAAACGGGGGCCGCACGAACAGGTCCTCCAGCCACACGCCAGCGCTCGTGCGGAAGCTCGAGAAGGTCGCATAGAAAAGCGCATACCCCTGCACGTGCGCGTCGCGCTCGGCGATCAGCGCGTGCGCCAGCGGATGGGTGCCGAAGAGCGCGCCGGCCAGTCCGCTCTCGGTCGCGCGCAGCTCATGCTTCAGGTGCTCATACTCGGCGAGCTCGCCGAGGAGCTCGAGCAGCACGGCGACGTCGTCGGCCCGCGCCGCGCGGATCACTCGCGCGCCAGGCTGCGGTCGGGGCGATCGGGGTAGACGTCGTCGATCGTGGTCAGCGCCAGGTAGGCGCCATCGTCTCCGAGCGCCGCCTGGATCGCCTCGGCGCCGCCGGCGAGGCGATCGAGCACGCTCACGACGCCCACCACCGACAGGCCCTCGGCGCGCACGCGCTCGACGGCCTGCAGGGTCGATCCCCCGGTCGTGACGACGTCCTCGGCGACCACGCAGCGCTCGCCTGCGCCCAGCGCGGGGCCCTCGATCCAGCGCTGCAGCCCGTGGGCCTTGCGCTCCCTGCGCACGATGAACACGCTCGCCGGGGGTCGTGGCGCCGCCAGCGCCGAACAGGCCACGGGGATGGCGCTGACGGGCACACCACCGACCGCGCGGGCGCCGCGCGCATGCACGTGCTCGGCGACGAGCATCCCGAGCGCGGCGAACACGTCGGGCAGCAAGATCGCGCGCCGGGCGTCGACGTAGTACTGCGCGGTGGCGCCGCTGGCGAGCGTCACCTCGCCCGGCACGAGCGCGTGCTCGCGCAGCCCCCGTACCAGCGTCTGGCGCGCCTGGGCCAGCGCGCTCCGATATTCGGCCACGGCCTCCACGAGCGGACCTAATCTAGCGCTGCGGTCGCGCCGAATCACGGCACATGGCCAAGCGGCTGGCGAAACTGCTCACCTGGGCATCGGTCGCAGCCTGCCTCGTCGTGATCGCCTCGTTTGCCATCTTCGCGATCAACCAGACAGCCAGCGCGTCCGCGCGCCAGCAGGAAGAAGTCTTCGGCACCCCGCGGGCGGCCACGGGCCAGCCGAGCACGGCCAAGGAGGACACGGCCCACAGGGTGATCGATGAAGTCGCCGGCGAACTCACCTCGCCCTTCTCCTCGATCACGGCGGGCTCGAGCAGCGAATGGGTCGTTCACGGGGTCGACCTGCTGTGCGCGCTCGTCGTCTACGGTCTCGGCCTCGGCTATCTGGCGCGCGTCATACGCGTCAGGGTCTAAGACGCGCCGCCACCTGCGCGCGGCGCCGCCTGCGGCTTGGGCCGCAGAAGCCGGGCCGCTGCCAGTCCTAGGGGCCGGCGTTCGGGCGCACGTGGCTGGAGCCGCCGCCGCCCTCGTTGTAGACGTCGACGGGCGTGCCCGTCTGCACCCAGGCGTAGATCGCGGGGGCGTCGGGGATCGGCACGCGCAGGCAGCCGTGGCTGGCCGCATAGGTGGGCACTTCGGGGTACCCGTGGATGGCGTAGCCGCGGATGAAGTAGTTGGAGTCGACCATCCCCTCGGAGTTGACGCCGGGTGTCTTCTCGTACACGTAGAAGTGCCCGATCACGGTGGGCGTGGACGGCTTGCCCGAGCTCATCGTGTAGATCGCGTGCACGCGACCCCCCGGTTCGATCTCGGCGAGCACCTGGCGCGTGAGATCGGCCTCGACGTGGCGACCATCGCGCGCGTAGCGCACATGGAAGCTGCCGGCGCCCCGCTGCAGCAGCTCGAACACCTGGCTTCCGGCGTAGGGGATCCGCGCCAGGCCGGTCATCTTGCGGTAGGCGATCAGCGCGTGGCCGGTGCCTTCGTCGAACACGCCGCTGAGCGTCACGGCGTAGTGCAGCACGTCGAGCTCTGACTGCAGTAGCCGCACCGACTCCCCCTGCGAGCCCGGCCCGAGGTTGGCGGCGACGACGTGCACGAGCGCAGAGCGTGCGCTGAACGCGCCCTGCTGCGCGGTCGCGTAGTGGACCCCGTGCACCTCCACGACCCCGGTCGGCGTCGCGAAGTCGACGTGGAACTGGCCCGCGCCGTTGCCGACCGCGTCGACGGCGACCTGCTTGACGGCGATCCTGCGCCCGCTCAGATAGAAGCTCAGCTTGACCTGCTGCCCTGCGACGTAGGGCTCGACGATCCCGCGCACGACGATCCGCCTGCCCGCCAGCGCGAACAGCGGCTTGCCGCCGACGCGCTGCAGCACGAGCCGCATGGCTCCCGCCGGTGGCGCCGCCGGCGCGGGCGTGGGTGGGGGGGCCGAGGTCAGGGGCGGTGCCGGCGGCGAGGTTTCCGCGCCGGCGACGGACGCCGCGGCGAGCGCAGGCACGACGATGGACGCCAGCGATGCGCACACGCCCGCGGCGCGCAGGCGGCCTGCCCCGTGGAAGCCCGGGGTCCGGCGCGGCCCGCCTCGCGGCTTGCTCACCGGCGCGATCCTATGCGCTCGGCCCGATGGCCGGGGGCTCGGGTGAGATCACGCCGACAACGGTGAGCGCCAGCCACACCAGCCAGAGCAGCGCCAGCGCGCCGGCGGCGAGCAACGCGCCCTGCCCGAACGTCCAGCCCTCGAGCGCTGCGAACGCCACGCAGTTGTTGAGCGAGTGGGCGATGATGCATGGATATAGCGAGGCCGTGTAGCGGTACAGGAGGCACAGCCCAAACCCGAGCACGGCCAGCGGCGCAAGGTCGGCCAGCGGCGCCGAGCCCGCGTGCACGCCGCCGAACACCACACCGGTGATGAGCGCCGCCGGCAACGTGCCGCGCCAGTTGCGCAGCGCGGTGAAGAAGTAGCCGCGAAACAAGAACTCCTCGCACATCGGCGCGAGCACGCATGTCAGCAGCGCGCTGAGCGTGAGCAGCAGCGCGCCTTCGTTGGCGCCGAGCGTTTCGAGCAGCTTCTCCTTGCCGGGATGGAAGATCTCCGACCACACCCCCGCGAACACGATCACGCCGACGCCGAGTGTCGCGATCAGCCCGAACACGACCCACCAGCTCACGCGCGGCGCGCGCAGCCCGAACATCCAGGCGCGCACGGCGCGCCCGCCGATGTGCGCGAACACGACCGCCGCGAACACGAACGCGAGGTCCTGCGCAACGGTGTCGGCTAACACCAGGCCGCCCGGCAGGTTTTCGCCGGTCACCTTGGCTCCGAGCGCCGCCGCCGGGATGTCGATGAGCGCCGCCGCGACCAGCGCGATGCCAAGGCCGCTGATGAGGACGACTGGCGCCGTCCACGGCGGCCAGTCGGGCACAGCCCGCGGCCACGCCGCTGCCGGGGCGGGGGCCTTGCCGGGCGGCGCGGCTGCCCCCTGGATCGTCTGCTCGTCCACCTAGATGGTTGATCCCACGGTCATGCGCCCTGCTCTGGGCTGGCGAGAGTCGAGCGTCATCTGCACCTAGGCTACCCAGTGCCAGGTGGCGAACTCGCCGACGAAGAAGCCAAGCGAGACGGCCATCGCCACCAGCGCCGGACGCTGCAGGCGCGGATGCTCGGCGAGCCAGATCGCCAGCCAGATGCCGAGCGGGAAGAGCACGACCAAGAAGCGCGGCAGCGACATCAGCGGCTGCGGCGACACCGGGTAGGAGAGCGGCAGCGCGAGCGCGGCGAGCACGTACAGGCCGTAGGCGAGCGGCAGCCGGCGCAGCACACCGACGAGCGCGGGCACGGCGGCGAGCAGGAACACGATCAGCATCAGGTTGTGCCCGGCGTTGACGAACGGGCTGCCGCCGGCGGCGGTGAAGTAGACGTGCGTGCGCTGGAGGGAGAGCAGCTGACGAGCGCCCTCCCAGGCCGCCTGCATGCCGTCCCAGACTCCGACGTATGGGCCGGCGAAGGTCCTGTACCAGACCTCCTGCGCCCTGAAGGGCATCAGCGCCGAGCCGCCGGCGAGGCCGAGGTAGGCCATGTACAGGCACAGCCCGACGGGCACCAGGGTCAGCCACAGCAGGTCGCGGCGCGCGCGATAGCGCGGGAGCCAGCGTGCCGTGGGGCGATCGGGCGCGCGGTCCTCGCGCGGGCCGTAGAGGTAGAGCAGCAGCGCGGGCGCGAGCAGGACGATGCCGGCGCTGCGCGTGGCGCCGGCCAGCGCGCCGAGCACGCCGACCGCCCACCATCGCCCCTGGCGCGCGCTCCAGAACAGGCCGACCGAGAGCGCCAGGTACAGCGACTCCGAGTAGACGGCCGAGAAGTAGAAGGCCATCGGCGTGAACGCCGTGACCATCACCGCCAGGCGCGCCACGTCGCCCGGCTGCAGCGGACGCGCCGAGACGCGCGCGCCGGTCGCGATCTCCAGGGCCGTCAGCCGGTGGATCCCATAGAGCGCGAGCGCTAGCGCGAGCACCGACAGCAGCACGCCCGCGAGCACGGGCGCCAGGCCGAAGAGCGTGAGCGCGTGCAGGCCGAGCGGATACAGCGGGAAGAACGCCGTGCGCGACGACGTCACGAGCCCCAGCTCCGGGCGGTAGCCGTAGTGGGCGATCACCAGGTACCAGGAGGCGTCCCAGCGCGCCGCCGGCGCCGCGAGCAGATCTCCGAGCCAGCCGAACCCGCGCGTCACGCCGGGCGGGTCGAACGCGTTGCGCACCGGCCCGAAGCCGAAGCACAGCACGGTCCCCACCCCGGCCACCCAGACGAGCAGGCGCGAGACCCAGAGCGCGCGCCAGCTGTCGCGCACCGCGGCCATGCGCGCCGGATCGGCCCGCAGGCGTGCCCACCAGCGTACGAGCGCCGGCGCGTCGGTGCCCGCGGTCGCCGGGACCGAGAACGGCGGTGTCAGCTCTCCCGCCCGCTCGACGATCGCGCTGTCGACGATCGCCAGCTCGCCGGTGTCGAGGGTCATCGCGCGCGGGTCGCCGGACGCCGCCGGCCGTTGCAGTGGCAGGAGATCACGAACGTGCACGGTAATCTCGAATGCCCCGAGATGTCCCGACAGTCACGACAGCGCCGGCGCCGGCACAACAGGTCTGGGCCAGTGCGAATCCTGTTCGTCGGCTCGATCGCCATCGCCAGCATGCTGATAGTGGGCGTGGTGGCGGCCTTCGCCATCGTGCTGCACATCGTCCAGGACGCACCCGCGCTGAGCTCATTTCACCAGACTTCGACGACGGGCTCCTCACAGGTGTTCGCGGCCAACGGCACACCCCTGGGCTTCATCCAGTCGTCCGAGCTCAGCACCCCCGTGTCGTGGAACGAAATCCCGGCCGACCTCAAGAACGCCACGGTGGCGATCGAGGACCAGCGCTTCTACAAGAACAACGGCATCGACGTGACCGCGATCTTCCGCTCGGCCGTGAAGGACCTCACGCAAGGAGCCCCGCTCCAGGGGGGCTCGACGATCACGATGCAGCTGATGCGAACGCTCTACCTCGGAAACGACGAGCACACGCTGCGCCAGAAGATCACCGAGGCCAAGCTGGCGATCGAATACACCAAGCACCACAGCAAGCGCTCGATCCTCACCAGCTACCTCAACAGCATCCCGTACGGGACGATCGGCGGCCAGACGGCGATCGGTGCGCAGGCCGCCGCGCGGGTGTTCTTCGACGAGCCCGTCTGGCGGTTGAACCTGCAGCAGGCCGCGTTGCTGGCGGGGCTGCCGCAGGCGCCGTCGCAGTACAACCCCTTCTCCTATCCCCAGCTCGCGCGCCAGCGCCGCAACGTCGTGCTCGCCAAGATGGCCGAACTGCACTACATCACCGCCGCGCAGGCCGCCGCCGCCCAGCGCGCGGCGCTGGAACTGCACCTCGGGGACTTCTACTCACAGCGCCAGGAGGACTTCTTCTTCGAATACGTGCGCGAACAGCTTGAAAACCGCTACGGACACACGGCGGTCGCCGAAGGCGGGCTGAGGGTGTACACGACGATCGACCTGAACATGCAGCGCTTCGCGCGCAAGGCGATCGCGGAGGTGCTCGATGAGCCCGAAGACCCGGCGTCGGCGATCGTCACGATCGACCCGCGCACCGGCGACATCGAGGCGATGGCCGAGTCCGAGAGCTACGAGAAGTCCCAGTACAACCTCGCCGCCGATGGCCACCGCCAACCGGGTTCGACGTTCAAGGCGATCGATCTGGCCGACGCGCTCTCGCGCGGCGTGGACCCGAACACGACCTACTACCTCTCGCACACGCTGCAGCCGGGCTGGCTGCCCGGCTACCCGACGTACGAAGTCAAGACGTTCGAGGGCACCTCGCTGGATGAGTCGATGAACCTCGTGACCGCGACGCTGCACTCCGACAACACCGTCTATGCGCAGCTCGCCGCCGACCTGGGGGAGCCGACGATCACCCAGATGGCCTACAAGATGGGCGTGAAAACCCACCTCTCGAGCTTCCCCGCCGAGGCGCTCGGCGGGCTCACGCTCGGCGTCACCCCCCTGGAAATGGCCGACGTGTACGCCACGCTCGCCGACGGCGGCTGGCGCGACACGCCGATCGCGATCACCAAGGTCGTGTTCCCAGACGGCCGCGTGGACCACGACTGGGGCCGCCCGCAGCGCGTGAAGGTGCTAAGCGAAGGCGTGACCGCCGAGGAGACGAGCATCCTGCACGAGAACGTGGAGAGCGGCACCGCCACGCGCTCGGCGATCGACTGCCCGACCGCCGCCAAGACGGGCACGACGAGCGAACTCGTGGACGCCTGGCTGGACGGCTACACGCCCGACTACTCGACGGTCGTGTGGATGGGCTACCCCAACAAGCGCGTCTCGATGACCGACGTCCACGGCGAGCCCCAGCAGGGCGGCTACCTGCCCGCGGAAATCTGGCACGACTACATGGCGGCGGTGACCGAAGGCAAGCCGTGCGTGCCGTTCCCCCAGCCCAAGGAACCGCTCAGCTACGCGCCGTTCTTCGGGAAATTCGCGACGACCGGGCGCCTGGAAGGGAGCCAGCTCGGCGCCGTCGGTCAGGTCTACGAACCGCCACCCCCGCGCTTTCAGCGCCACGAACGCCACGAACGCCACGAACGGCCGCGCCCCCCTGACCTGAACGAAGGCACCCGGCCCCATCACCGCGCCCCCGGGCCTGGACCCGCGCCTGGACCCGCGCAGGGCACGCCCACCCCCACCCCCACACCGGAAGCCGGCGAACACCCCGAAGCGGGCGGCGGCGGAGCGCCGGCGGGCTAGCTGTGGCTGGCCGGCCCCTGCTCGCAGGCCCTCTTTGCGCGCCGGCGCTGGTAGTTTCAATGGTGACATCTGACCGCGAGGGGCGCGCCGCGCAGGGCGAGCGGGCCCGGATGGGATAGGAGTGGCGAAGGAGGACAAGGTCGAATTCGAGGGCGAGGTCGTCGAGGCGCTCCCAAACGCGATGTTCCGGGTCAAGCTCGACAACGACCACGTCGTGCTCGGCCACGTGGCCGGCAAGATGCGGCGCTTTCGGATTCGCATCCTCCCCGGAGACCGCGTGCGCTGCGAGCTGTCCCCCTACGACCTGGACCGCGCGCGGATCGTCTACCGGCATCGCTGAGCGCTCCCTGATCGAGTCGATCGCGGCCGAGCTCGCCGCCGCCGCGCCACCCCGGGGCGCGTCCGGCGCGATCGCCGTGCCTGAACGCGCGGGGCGTCCGGGCAGCGCCGACGGGCCCGCGCCCACCCCCTCGCGCGTGCTCACCGGCATCGGCGACGACGCCGCCGTGGTGCTCGCCCGACCGGTCTGCGTCACGTCGGTCGACGCGATGGTCGACGGCGTGCACTTCGAGCTGCGCGAGAGCTGGCTGACAGCGGCGGACGTCGGCTGGCGCGCGCTCGCCGCCGCGCTCTCGGACCTCGCGGCGATGGGCGCCCGGCCGGGCGAGGCCTACCTGGTGCTCGGATTGCCGCCCGGCTTCAAGGAGTCGGAGGCGCTCGAGCTCGTTCGCGGCGCCGGGATGCTCGCGCGCGAGACCGGCACGACGATCGCCGGCGGCGACGTCGTCGCGGCCCCGGCCCTGACCGTGTCCTTCACCGCCGTCGGGTGGGCAGACGACGCCGGCGAGCTCGTCCGCCGCCAGGGCGCGCTCCCGGGGGACCTGATCGGGGTGACCGGCGCCCTCGGCGGCGCGGGTGCCGCGCTGGCGGTGCTCGAGCGCCGCGCCGGGGGCGGAGAGCACGAGCAGGCGCTGCTGGCGCGCTTGCGCCGCCCACGCGTGCGCCTGGCCGAGGGCCGCGCGCTGGCCGGCGCGGGCGCACACGCGATGATCGACCTGTCCGACGGGCTCGGCGACGACGCCGGCCATATCGGGCGCGCCAGCGGCGTGCGCCTGTGCGTGGAGCTGGAGGCGCTGCCGCTGCAGCCCGGCGTCGCCGAGGTGGCCGGGCAGCTGTCGCTGCCCGCCTGGCGCCTGGCGGCGGGAGCCGGGGAGGACTACGAGCTGTGCGTGTGCCTGGCGCCGAGCGAGCGCGCCAGCGCCGAGCGAGCGCTGCGCGAGGCGGGCCGCGCGGGGATCACGTGGGTCGGCGAGGTCGTCGAGGGGGCGCCCGGGGTGGCGCTACTGGACGCCCGTGGACAGGAGCTTGGAGTCGCCGGGTTCGAACACCGCTGGTGATGGCGCGGCCGGCCGCCGCGCCGGGCCGTGGAGTTCGATCGCCGTCGCCCGTGCGCCCCCAGGCAGGATGCGCGCCTTGCCGACCGGCTGGATGCGCGTCAGCACCGCGTACACGAGCAGCCGTTTCGCCGCGCTGAACAGCGGCGTGCACGCCGACAGCACGAGGCGGGTGTACGACGCGCCACCGATCGCCGCCGCCACGTCGTTGGGCGACACGACGCGCTGGCCGTCCACCTTGTAGGTGAAGTGGGCGTAGGGCATGAGCAGCATGATCCGGTTGCCCGCGCGCAGCGAGTCGATGTGGCGAAAGGGCGCCAGGTAGGTCGTGCGATGGCCGGCGATCGCGGTCGTCGTCGTCCCTTCGGCGCCCGGGAACGGCGTCTGCGGGTAGATGCCGGGGCCGCGCTCGAGGTCGGCGGTGTCGGTGCCCTTGACGACGACGAAGCTCGCGTCGATGCGCGGGATGACGATGCGCCCCACGGCGCCGCCGTCGCCGGTGCGGCGTTCGAGCTCGCCAGCCAGGTAGGCGATGCGCCGGCGCTCGGTGGTGAGCGAGGCGAGCGCGCGCTGCTCGACGGGCGTGGGCGCGGCGTGTTCGAGGCTGCGCAGGTCTCCGTTCAGCTTGTCCTGCTCGAGTTTCGCGTACAGCGCCGAGAACGGCTCCTGCCACACGAGCGTGACAGTGGCGTCGATCAGCGCGAGCGCGCCGACCGCGATCAGCGCGAGCGCCAGCGCGCGCCACAGCCGCGGCGACACGGCGAGTGGCGTGCGCGCAAGGCCGGGCCCGCGAGGCGATCTCGATGTGGACGCTGTCTCGGACACAACTACCGTCGCAGGGCCGACTCCGTTCCGCCGAGCGATCCCGGGCCCGCGTAGGACCTCGGACCGCGAATCGTGATCCTCATTTCGGTGCCCGGCCCGCGGGGTCCGGCCTCGGGCGCGGGCGGCGAGAAGGCAAGCATAGCCGCCGCCGCGGCGCACCCGAAGGCGACGCTCCACAGGGCGGCCACGGGGATCGACACGTGGCCGCCGGCGAGCAGGCGCACGGCCGTCCACGCGACTGCGCCGGGACCGAGACCGAGCTCGTGGGCGTAGAAGGCGACGAGCGCGAGGAGCGGCACGAGCGCGAGCGCGATCAGCCCCAGAGCCCCCAGCGGGCGCGGGCGCAGCGGGGGCGAGGCGATCAGCAGCGCAACGTGGGCGCCGAGCACGAGCAGCAGCGCGGCATAGGGGTCCAGGGCCCACACGACCACGCACAGCGTGACGAGCACGATCATCAGCGCCAGCCCGGGCGTGTCCGAGCCGCGCGCGACGTCCAACCCCAGCCGTCGCACGGCCAGCGGCCACAGCGCCCAGGCGAGCGCGAGCACGAGCAACGTCGCGGCGACCGCGCGCGCGGCGAGGCTGTCGAAGGGCAGCGCGGTCGACACGGCGGGCGCGGCCGGCGCCGAGGGCAGCGCGCCGAGCAGGCCGAGCGCGCGGGCGAACACGGCGGCGAGCAGGAACGGGAGCGCGCAGGCGAGCGCCCACAGCGTCGGTCGCGCGAGCGCTTCGCGCCGGCGCCGTGCGCGCGCCCACCAGTCGACGGTCACGGCCAGCGGCGCGAGCAGGAGCGTGCCGACGAGCAGCCGCCATGCCCACTCGGGGATCGTCTGGCCGTGCACGAGCACACCCGTCTGCATCGCCGTCGGCAGATCGGGCGCCGCGTCGAGCGCGTACACGGCGCCGAGCACGCCGCGTCCATACCCTTCCAGGCGCTGCGCGCTCACCGGCTCGCGCGCCGAAGGGCCGCGTTCGCCCGACACCTGCACGAGCACCGCCGGGATGCCGGCCGCGTCGAGCGGACCCTGCTCGCCCGGGGTCAGCGGGAAGGCGAGGTGGCTGAGCTGGCCGAGCACGCTCGGCGACCCGGGCGCCGACGCCGCTTCGCGCGTGATCGCGCCGCTGACCGTGCGCTGGAGCTGTAGCGGAGCCGAGCCGAAGCCAGCCGAGTAGGGGACGACCGAGGGCTTATGTGCGCGCGCGCCCGCCAGGTCGCCGAGCACGATCGCCGCGTCGAACGGGCCGCTTGCGTGGGCCGCGAAGTTGGCCGCCCCGGCGTCGCCCGCGCTGCCGCCGGTCGTGGACACGAGCACGATCGTGCGCTTGGTCTCGCCGCTTGCGAACACGCGCGCCAGCTCGAGCAGCGCCGCGGTCCCCGACAGCTCGGCCTCCGCGCCGCCCGCGGCCGCGTCGCGGTGGGCCATGATCACGATCGGCGCCTCGCCGGTCGAGCCCGCGCGCTGGGCGATCACCGTGACGAGCGGGCGTTCGCCGTCGATCGTGTCGGCCCGCAGGCGTCTGATGTCGACCGAGAAGCCGCCGCCGGCGGTCCCGCCGAGGCCTCGGATCGTGTCCGCCACGCGCAGCGCGAGCGCCGCGTCGCCGCTTTCACCGGGGCGCCGTTGCGGAAATTCATGCGCCAGCTGCCCGAGTTCGGCGAACGCGGTCTGACCGCTGAAGGCGTCTGGGGCGAGCGGCGACGTGTACCCCGGCGGGCTCGGGCCGAGCGAGAACGCTGCGATCGCGAGCGCGAATGCGAACGGCACGAGCGCCGCCCGGTACAGGCGTGCGTTGAGCATCGCGCTAGACCATAGTCCGGCCGTCGGTGCGGGCGTGCGCCCCAGACCGCATCGAGCGCCCGATGCGCGCACCCCTGCGCCGCACGCGTGGGCGCACCCCTGCACCGCACGCGTGCGCGCCGCCTGCGGGATGCGGGCGGCGGCGACGCGAGATCCGCGCCTTGCAGGCCCAGATCCGCGCACCGTGTCAGATATCGTGCCCGCGTGCTCCAGCCTGTCGCAGTCGCGAGCAAGACGCTGTCCGACTACACGCACATCGTCGGCCGCGAGCTCGTCGCCGAGATCCGCGAGCTGGCCCAGCCGTTGCAGGGACAGCGCGTGGTGCACATCTCGGCGACCGCGTTCGGGGGCGGCGTGTCGGAGATCCTCTACACGCTCGTGCCGCTCATGCGCGACGTCGGCCTGGACTGCGAGTGGCAGGTCATCTACGGGCGCGAGGAGTTCTTCAACGCGACCAAGCTGATGCACAACGCGCTCCAGGGCGCGCCGCAGGACCTCGACGAGGAGCAGTGGGACACATGGCGGCGCTACAACGAGATGAACGCGCGCGAGCTCTCGAGCGGCTGGGACGCATGCGTCGTGCACGACCCGCAGCCGGCGGCGCTGCACGGGCTCGTGCCCGAGAAGGCGGACACGTGGGTGTGGCGCTGTCACATCGACCTGTCCACGCCCAACCCGCACACGATCGCCCATCTGCTCCCCTACATCGCCGACTACCCCGACTCGCTGTTTCACCTGCGCGAGTACGTGCCCGCCGGGATGCACGGCACCGCCCACGTGGTGGCGCCGGCGATCGACCCGCTCACGCCCAAGAACATGGCGCTCTCGCCCGAGGACGCCTCGTTCGTGTGCGAGCAGTTCGGGATCGACGTCGACCGCCCCCTGATGTGCCAGGTTTCGCGCTTCGATCCGTGGAAGGACCCGCTTGGGGTGATCGACGCCTACCGCGTCGTGCAGGCGTCGATGCCCGAGGTGCAGCTGGCGCTCGTGGGCTCGATGGCCTCCGACGACCCCGAGGGCTGGGACTTCTTCAACGCCACGATCGCGCACGCCGACGGCGACCCCGACATTCACATCCTCAACAACTTCAACAACGTCGGCGCGATCGAGGTGAACGCCTTCCAGTCGCACTCGGACGTGCTGATCCAGAAGTCCACGCGCGAGGGCTTCGGCCTGACCGTGTCGGAGGCCGTGTGGAAGGCGCGCCCGTTCATCGGCGGCGAAGTTGGCGGGATCCCCCTGCAGATCGAAGACGGTGTGACCGGCTTTCTGGTCTCGAGCGTGGACCAGTGCGCGCGGCGCACGCTCGAGGTGCTGCGCGACCCCGAGCTGGGCAGGACGCTCGGCAAGCGCGGCAAGGAGCACGTGCGCAAGCACTTCCTCATGCCCCGCTATCTGCGCGACTACCTGCGGATACTCAACGGCGACGGCCAGCCGTGAGCGACGCCCACCGTCCACCCGGCCACCGCGAGAGCCGTCGCTGATGAGCGAGACGCCGGCCGAGCGATCCCCGCTGGTGCTGGTGTCCAACCGCGGGCCGGTCACGTTCCAGGCCGGAGGCGAGGTCCAGCGGGGCTCGGGTGGGCTGGTCACCGCGCTCACCGGGCTCGCGTCCCACCGCGAAGCGGTGTGGATCGCCTCGGCGATGAACGAGCACGATGCGGCCGCCGCGCGCGAGCACGCCGGCCAGGCGTTTCCCGTGCGCTCGCCGACCGGCGAGGAGTTCAACGTGCGCCTGATCGTGTCCGACCCGCAGGCCTATGACCGCTTCTACAACGTGTTCGCCAACCCGATGCTGTGGTTCATCCAGCACTACCTCTGGGACCTCTCCAACGCCCCCGACATCCGGCGCGAGGAGATCGAGGCGTTCGAGTTCGGCTACAACGCCGTCAACGAGGACCTCGCGCGCGCCGTGGTCGAGGAGCTCGAGCGGGCGGCCGAGCCGGTCGTGATGGTGCACGACTACCACCTCTACACGCTCCCCGACCTCGTGCGCCGGGCGCGCCCCGACGCCTTCCTGCACCACTTCATCCACATCCCCTGGACCCAGTCCGACGCCTGGCGGGTGCTGCCGGCGCGCATCCGCGAGGAGATCTTCACGGGCCTGCTCGCCAACGACATCGTCGGCTTTCACACGCGCTCCTACCGGCGCAACTTCCTGCAGTGCTGCCGCGACCTGATGGACCTCGACGTCGACTTCGAGCGCGGCGTGGTGTGGTTCGGCGAGCGCGAGGTCTGGGTGCGCGCCTACCCGCTCCCGATCGACCACGAGGCCACTCGGCTGCTCGCCCAGGGCGAGCGCGTGCGTGCGCTCGAGCAGGAGCTGCTGAACCGGCGCCGGAACTTCCTCATCCTGCGCGTCGACCGCGCCGACCTGTCCAAGAACGTGCTCCGCGGCTTCTCGGCCTTCGACCTGTTCCTCGAGCAGCACCCCGAGTTCATCGAGCAGGTCACGTTCATCGCCCAGATGATGCCCTCGCGCACCGACGTGCCGCAGTACGCCGAGTACCTCGAGCGGATCGAGGCGCTCGTGGCGGTCGTCAACCACCGCCACGGCACGCCCGACTGGATGCCGATCCAGCTGAAGCTGCGCGACGACGTGGAGGAGGCGATGGCCGCCTACAAGCACTACGACGTGCTGCTCGTGAACGCCATGTTCGACGGCATGAACCTCGTCGCCAAGGAGGGCCCGATCGTCAACGAGCGCGAGGGCGTCTCGATCCTGTCCGAGAACACCGGCGCACACGAGGAGCTGGCGGAGTTCGCGCTCTCGGTCAACCCCTTCGACATCCAGGAGCTCGCCAACTCGATCTACGCGGCGCTCACCATGGACCCCGCCGAGCGCAGCCGCCGAGCGCGCGGCCTGGTCGAGATCGTCACCTCCCGCGACCCGGGTGACTGGATCGATGAGCAGCTGGACGACATCCGCGCGAAGGGCAGCACGTGCTAGCTGCGCTTGGCGAGGCATGATCGACCCGCTACGCTTTGCGCCCGGCGCCACCCTCTGCCGCCGGCCGAGATGACGTTGCCCGCGCCGACCTACGACCTCACGCTGCTGCTCGACCCCGACGCAGAGGAGGCCACGCGCGCGAAGATCGTCGCCGACGCCCGCGCCGCGATCGAGGCACGCGGCGAGCTCGAGCGCCTCGACGAATGGGGCACGCGTCCGCTGAGCTACCCGATCGACCGCCGGCGGGCGGCCGACTACTACCTGCTCCAGTTCCACGCCTCCACGCCCGAGCTGCTCGCCGAGCTGCAGCGCTCGCTGCGCATCACCGACGGCATCCTGCGCTTCCGCCTGATCAAGCTGAAGCCGGGCGTGCCGCCGGCGCCCGACCTCCGCGCCTCCGCGCCCACCGGCCGCGGCGAGGCGCCGGCCCCGGCGCCGGCCCCCGAGGCCGGCATGGTCGAGGTGGAGGGGATCATCAGCGGTGTCGGCGAGGCGCCTGCCGCGGACGACGCCCAGCCGGCCGGCGCGGGCGCGCAGGCTGTCCCGCCCCAGGAGGCCGCCCCGCCCGATGAGACCCTCCCGGGCGTCGATACCGCGGGCGAGCATGCCCCGGCAGGCGAGGCCGAGCCGGATGCCGAGGCGGCGGCCCAGGCCGGCGAGCCGGACCCCGGCCAAGCCTCCTGAGCAGCAGGCTGGGAGAGGCGCTTGCGCGGCCGCGCCAGCAGCGCGCACGGCGTCCCCAAGCCAGCACGCTGGTAATAAGATCGTGCGATGCAGGCTGAGGACCTCGGCGACCCGATGACCAGCAGGACCGATCTGCTGCGGGCCTCGCCTCCGATGTTCGAGTCGCGGGTGCTCGACACGCTCTCGCGCGTGCACCCGGTGGTGCCGGTGCTCATCTTCGCGCCGGCGATCGCGCTGCTCGTGGCCTGGAGCCTGTCGGGTGTGAGCGTGCTCGCGACTCTCGGGCTGTTCGCCGCCGGCTACGCGCTCTGGACGCTGTTCGAGTACTGGCTGCACCGGATCGTGTTCCACTTCGAGCCCGAGCGGGGAATCGGCGCGCGCTTTCACTGGATCATCCACGGCGTCCACCACGACCACCCGAACGACCCGCTGCGCCTGGTCATGCCGCCCGCCGTGAGCGTGCCGCTCGCGGCGCTCGTGTTCGCCGCCCTCTATGCGATCTTCGGCTCGACGTACGGGCCCGGCCTGACTGCCGGCTTCTTCGCCGGCTACCTGGTGTACGACATGATCCACTACTACCTCCACCACTTCCAGCCGCACGGGCGCGTGGGACGGATGCTGCGCGAGCGCCACATGCGCCACCACTTCCAGGACGACACGAAGGGCTTCGGGATCAGCGCGCCCTACTGGGACGAGGTCTTCCGGACCTCCTCACGCGCCCGGCGAACCTCGCAATGAGCGCGCTCGGCCGGCCACGCCCACGGCGAGCGCCGCGGGCGCCTCTAGACTCGGTGGCCGGGCGGCGCGCGGCGCGCGCCCCGGCGCGGACAGAGAGCTAGAGCGAAAGGAAGCCGTCGTGGCAGCCACGAACATCAACCGGGTCGTGATGACCGGGAACCTGACCGCCGACCCAGAGCTGCGCTCGCTCCCGAGCGGCACGTCGGTGTGCAGCCTGCGCATCGCGTGCAACACGCGGCGCAAGAACCAGAGCACCGGCGAATGGGAGGACAAGCCCAACTACTTCAACGTGACCGTGTGGGGCGCGCAGGGCGAGAACGCCGCGCGCTACCTGAGCAAGGGACGCCCGGTCGCTATCGACGGGCGCCTGGAGTGGCGCGAGTGGGAAGCCCAGGACGGCACCAAACGGCAGGCAACCGATATCATTGCCGACTCGGTGCAGTTCCTCGGCTCGCGCGACGACGCCGCCGGGGGCGGCGCGTTCACGGGCGGCGCAGCCCCGCAGGGCGGCGACGTGCCCGTCGACGACGGGGACTTCCAGCCCGCACCGGTTGCCGGTGGCAGCGGCGAGGATGACATCCCCTTCTAGGTGCACACAGAACACACGGGCATAGAGCGAGGAAGACTTCGGTGGCAAAGCGCGGTCGCGGCAAGCCGGTGCGCCGGCGTGACAAGAAGGGCGGTCCCGGCAGCGGGCGGCGAAAGCCGTGCCAGTACTGCCGCGACAAGGTCGAGCAGGTCGACTACAAGGACGTGGCCACGCTCAAACGGTTCGTCTCCGACAAGGGCAAGATCCGCTCGCGGCGCATCACCGGCACCTGCCGCCGCCACCAGGTCCAGATAGCGCGCGCGGTCAAGCGCGCGCGCGAGCTCGCGCTGCTTCCCTACGTGAACGAGGGCGGGCGCGACGACAACCCGCGCCGCGAACGCGGCGACCGCTAGCGGGACCGCGGGCGGCGCGCGCGATGCCGGAAGCGATCCTCCTCGAGGACGTCGAGCAGCTCGGCGAGCAGGGCACGGTGGTCGACGTGTCCAAGGGCTACCTGCGCAACTACCTCGTCCCGCGCAAGCTCGCCCAGCCGGCCACGAAGGGGGCGATCGAGACGATCAAGCAGCGCCGCGCCGCCGAAGAGCGCGCCGCGCGCGAGGCGGTCGAGAAAGCCGCCGAGAACGTCGCGCTGCTCAACCGCACGGTGCTCACGATCCCGCAGCAGGCCGGCCCGGACGGTCGCCTGTTCGGCTCGGTGACCGCCCAGGACATCGCCGCCGCGATCCGCGAAGCGCGCGGCCTGGCGCTCGAGAAACGCAACGTCCACCTGCCCGACCCGATCAAGAACGTGGGCACCTACATGGTCGTGGTCGACGTCGTCGAGGGCAGCTCGGCCACGGTCAAGACGATGGTCGTGGCCAAGGGCTAGTGTCCTGATCGCCTGCGAACATGTGTTCGTGGGCGCAAAATTGGTCCGACATAGCGGGGAGCTCCCCCTGGGGCGCGCGGGGGGCGATCTACACTCGCCCGGTTCATGAGCCCGGTTGCGACGACAGCCAACGGTTCGGCCGGCGCGCGAGCGGGCGCGATCGCCCCGCCGCACAACCTCGACGCCGAGCAGTCGGTGCTCGGGGCGATCCTGCTGTCGGACCGCTCGCTGTATGCGCTCGTGATCGAGGAGGGGCTGCGCCCCGAGGATTTCTACCGCGAGCACCACGGCACGATCTACGCGGCGATGCTCGCGCTCTACAACGACAGCGAGCCGGTCGACGTGCTCACCGTGACCGACCGCCTGCGCCAGACGGGCACGCTGCAGCAGATCGGAGGCCCCGCCGCGGTCGACGAGCTCACCGGCCTGGTGCCGGCGGCCGGGCACGCTCGCCGCTATGCGCAGATCGTGCGCGAGAACGCGCTGCTGCGACGGCTGCTCACGGCCTCCTACGAGATCCAGGAGAGCGTGCTCGGCCATCGCGCCGCGCCGCGCGAGCTCGTGGAGCTGGCGGAGAAGTCGATGCTCGAGGTCGCGCGCGACGATCGCCAGCAGGACTT
>DASPVR010000022.1:0-7323 GCA_035622255.1 Solirubrobacteraceae bacterium
TGTCTGACGGGACGAGCACCGCGTTGGCCGCGTTGACCCACAGCGGCACGCGCGCGGGTGCGACACCCCCGAGCGCGAGCAGCTCCACGTCCAGCGCACGCGCGAGCGCGAGCGCGCGATCGTGGCGCTTCTCCGGTCGCGCGGGGTCGGCCGGCAGCAGCAGGTAGGGCCGTTGCGGATCGAGGCCCAACTCCGCGCGCGCCTGCGCGCGCAAGAGCGGGCGAAAGCGCGCGACGTCCACACCGCATGGGAGCACGTGCGCTCGCTCCGCGGCCCTCGCTGGAAGCTCGCGCGCGAGCGGACGCGACGCCGCGGCGAGGATGTCCATGCGCGCGAGCACGACCCGCGTGGCCAGGCGCGTGCGCGCGTGGCGCAGGTCGGTGCCGTGAACCGTGAGGGCGCGGACCCTTGCGTGCACCGCCAGAGCGGGCCAGGCCGTCAACCCGAAATGGGCGTGGACGACGTCCCACGCCCGATCGTCCGCTCGATCTGCCTCGGCCGGGGCCGAGGGGCGCATTCGCCGCAGCTGCAGCGGCGCTCCGGCGAGCGCACGTGCCCCCGGCGAGAACTCGTGCAACGACACGTCGAGCCCCGCGAGCCCGCGCAGCGCCGCGACCTGGTCGCGAACGAACGAGCCTCGCTCGGGATGCGCGGCGTCGGGGAGCATGTTCGAGACCACGAGCGCTCGCACGAGCCATCGACCGTAGCGCTCTGGAATGATGGAGTCGGTGGCCAGCGGTTCCGCAGCACACGGCGCGCGCCGTTCGCGCGCGGGCGCCCTCGGCGCCGACGAGCGCGCCGGCGATCCGCGCACGCGCCCGGTGGGAGTGTTCGACTCGGGCGTGGGGGGGCTCGTGGTCCTGCACGAGCTGCTCGTGCGGCTGCCGCACGAGGACTTCCTCTACATCGGCGATACGGCGCGCTTCCCCTACGGCGAGCGCTCGCCGCAGGAGCTCGTGAGCTTCGCGGCCGAGATCGCCGAGGAGCTGCTCGCCCATCGCGCCAAGCTGCTCGTCGTGGCGTGCAACTCGGCCACGTCGGCCGCGCTGCCGAGCCTGAGCGCCAGGATGATGGAGACCACGCTGGGCGTCGACGTGCTCGGCGTCGTGCGACCCGAGGCCTTCCAGGCGGTCGCGGCGACGCGCAGCGGGCGCATCGGGCTGCTCGCGACGCCCACGACCGTCGCCAGCGGCGCCTACCTGGAGGCGGTGGCCGCGGTCGACCCCCACGTCACGCTGCACTCGGTGGCCTGCCCGGAGCTCGCGTCGATCATCGAGGCCGGGCGGCAGTTCGACGAGCATGCGGTGGCGAGCGTGCGCGAGGCGTGCGCGCCCCTGCGCCGAGAGGGCGTGGACACGGTCATCCTCGGCTGCACGCACTACCCCCTGATCCAGCCGATGCTCCAGCGGATCCTCGGCCCGTCGGTCACGCTGATCAGCTCGGGCGCGGCGCTCGCCCGCCAGGTCGAGCACGCGCTCAGCACGCGCGGGCTGCAGAACCCCCGCGACGGCGAGGGCGACTACCGCTTCCTGTGCACGGGCGACGCGGAGGCGTTCCGCGAGCGGGGCACGCGCTTCCTGCAGATGCCCCTGGGCGAGGTCGAGCGCATCGAGCTCGCCGGGGCTAGGGCCGTGGCGTGAGCGCGCCGGCGCAGCGCTCCGCCGGGGCCCGGGACGCGGACGCCGGCGCCGATCGGGCACGCAGCTACGGGAGGGCGCCCGACGAGCTGCGCCCGACGACGATCGAGCCCGACTTCATGCGCACGGCCACGGGATCGGCGCTGATCTCGGTCGGCGAGACGCGTGTCATCTGCACCGCGTCGGCCCAGGAGGGCGTGCCGCGCTGGCTTGGCGGCAGCGGCCGGGGGTGGGTCACGGCCGAGTACGGCATGCTGCCCGCCGCGACCGGCGAGCGCAGGCAGCGCGACGCCACCCGGGGCCGCCAGGATGGGCGCACGGTCGAGATCCAGCGCCTGATCGGGCGCTCGCTGCGCGGCGTGATCGACTTCGAGGCGCTCGGGGAGCGGACCGTGTACCTGGACTGCGATGTGCTCCAGGCAGACGGCGGCACGCGCTGCGCCTCGATCACGGGCGCGTTCGTGGCGCTCGCGCTGGCGTGCGCGCGCCTCCAGGCCGAGGATGCGCTACAGCGCTCGCCGCTCACCGGCTCGGTCGCGGCGGTGTCGTGCGGGATCGTCGACGGCGAGGCGCGTTTGGATCTCGACTACGCGGAGGACTCGAGCGCCGAGGTCGACGCCAACGTCGTGATGACGGGCGAGGGGGGCCTGGTCGAGATCCAGGCGACGGCCGAGCGCACGCCGCTGTCGCCCGCGCACCTGGACGAGCTGCTCGCGCTCGCCGCGGCGGGCATGGACGAGCTGCGTACCGCCCAGCAGCGCGCGATCGACGCGGCGCCGGCGACCGCCTGAGCGGCCGGCAGCCGCGGGCATCGACGGCCCAGTGCAGCTGATCCTCGCCACCCACAACGAGCACAAGCGGCGCGAGTTCGCGCGCCTGCTCGCCGGCTCGGGCGGCGGCGAGGCGGCGGCGCCGCACGAGGGAGCGGGGTACGAGCTGGCGCTGCTGCCGGCGTCGGTGCGCCTGCCGCCGGAGCTGGGCGAGACGTTCGCGCAGAACGCGCTCGCCAAGGCGCGCGCGGCGGCCCAGGCGACGGGCGCCGTGAGCTTCGCCGACGACTCCGGGATCACGACGGCCGCCCTCGGCGGGGCGCCCGGGGTGCGCTCCGCGCGCTACGCGGGAGAGCACGCGACCGACGAGCAGAACCTCGCCAAGCTGCTGCGCGAGGTGCCCGCCGGGAGCGCGCTCGAGTACGTCTGCGCGATCGCCTGCGTCGACCCGGTCCGCGGCGCCGAGGAGCTGTTCGAGGGCCGCTGCCTGGGGCGCCTGGCGGCCGCGCCACGCGGGGAAGGCGGCTTCGGCTACGACCCGGCGTTCATTCCCGACGATGGCCCGCCCGGGCTGACGATGGCGCAGCTGACCGATGCGCAGAAGGACGCGATCAGCCATCGCGGGCGCGCCCTGCGCGCGCTGCTTCGCTGGCTCACAGCAGGTTGATCGCGGCCGACACCGCCACCGCAAGCCCGAGGCCGGCATAGCCCGTGTAGCCCGCGAGCAGCAGCAGCAGCGCCGTCAGCAGCGCGACGAGCACGGTCGCGGTCCAGGCGACGCGGGTGATCGACACGCGAACATTCTTGCGGACGCGCTCGTCCGCCTCTGGTGTTAGCGTCAAAAACGCATCGTTTCGCGAGAAGGGAGGTCCCAAGTGACGAAGTCCGAGCTGATCGATCAGGTTGCGGATCGCGCCGGTCTCACCAAGCAGGACGCTGCTCGAGCGGTCGACGCAATGCTGGCGACCGTCGAGGATGCGCTGCGCCGAGGCAGCGAGGTCACTGTGTCGGGATTCGGCAAGTTCCACGTCAGCGAGCGCGGTGCGCGCCTGGGGGTAAACCCGCGCACCGGCGAACGGATCCAGATCGCCGCCTCGCGCGTTCCGCGCTTCACCGCCGGCAGCGGCCTCAAGGGCGCCGTGAAGGGAAGTCGCTGACGCCGGGCAGGGGCTTTGGGGACATCCTGGCCGCGCGCGTGGCCGAGCGCGAGTCCCAGATCGTGCTCGGCCTCGACCCGGCCCCCGACGCGCTCTGGCGCGGGAGCGGGCGCGAACGGGCGCGTGGAACTCCGGGCGTGCTCGCTGGCGCGGCGCTGATTGGACACTGCCGGGAAGTGATCGACGCGACGGCGCTGGCCTGCGTCGCGGTCAAGCTGCAGCTGGCCTGCTTCGAGCGCCTGGGCACCCACGGCTGGAGCGCGCTCGAGGCCGTCTGCGCCCACGCGCGGGCGCGCGGTCTGCTCGTGATCGCCGACGCCAAGCGCGGCGACATCCCGGTCAGCGCGCAGGCCTACGCGCAGGCGCTGATCGGCGGCATCGAGACGCCGTTCGGGCGCGTGCCGGGGCTGGAAGCCGATCTGGTGACGGTCAACCCGCTGCTCGGGCGCGACTCGCTGCAGCCGTTCGTCGCCACGGCGCGCCAGGCGGGCGGCGGCGTGCTCGTGCTCGTGCACAGCTCAAACGCAGGCGCCGCCGATGTCCAGGAGCGCGAGCTTGCGGACGGCCAGCCGCTGTGGGAGCACCTCGCTGCAATGGCGGACGAGCTCGGCGCAGCGGGCGTCGGCGAGCACGGCCTCAGCGACGTTGGCGCGGTCGTCGCCGCGACCGCCCCCGCGGACCTCGCCCGCGCGCGCGAGCTGATGCGCAGCGCGCCGTTCCTGCTGCCCGGGGTGGGCGCGCAGGGTGGCCGCGTCGAGGATCTCCAGGCGGCGTTTGCCCCCGGTAGGGCCGGCGGCCTCGTCACGGCGTCGCGCAGCATCGTCAACGCGCACCTGAGCAGCGGCGGCGAGCCGGCCGGCGCCGCGCTCGCAGAGGCCGAACGCCTGCGCGCGGCCGCTTGGGCGCTCGGCTAGACGCTTGGGTAAGGTGATCGCAGATGATCATCACGGTCACGCTGAATGCGGCGATCGACAAGTCGCTGTCGGTCCCGAACTTCCAGCTGGGGCGGCGTCACCGGACCGTCGAGCAGCGCACGATGGCGGGTGGCAAGGGCGTGAACGTCGCGCGCACGCTGAAGGCGCTCGGCCAGCCGGTGATAGCGACCGGCTTCGCCGGCGGCGCGACCGGCACGCACATCGTCGAGCAGCTGACCGAGGACGCCATCCTCAACGACTTCGTGCGCATTCGAGAAGAGTCGCGCACGAACACCTCCGTGCTCGATCCGACGTCCGGTGAGCAGACCGAGATCAACGAACGCGGGCCGGCCGTGTCCGAGCGCGAGGTTGAGCTGTTCGCCGACAAGCTGCTGTACCTAGCCCGCGGCGCGGCGATCGTCGTGTTCGCCGGCTCGCTGCCGCCGGGGGTACCGTCCGACATCTACGCGACCCTGATCCGTGACCTCGCGCGCATGGAGATCACGACCGTCGTCGACACCGACGGCGAGCCCATGCGCCAGGCGGTGCGCGCCGAGCCCGATGTGGTGTCGCCCAATGCGTTCGAGGCCGAGGAGCTGATCGGCCACGAGTTCGCGGGCGAGGACGAGAGCTCGCAGGCCGTGCGCGAGATCGCCTCGCTGGGCGCCCGCGAGGCGATCATGACTCTCCCCGACGGCTGCGTCGCCCAGGTGCTCGTCGACGACCGCCCGCGGCTGAAGCGTGCCGTGATCGAGCCGCGCGAGCCGGTCGCCAGGCGCGGCTCGGGCGACGCCTTCCTCGCCGGCTACGTGTCGGCCCGCTACGAAGGTCGCGCGCCCGATCAGTGCCTGCGTTTCGGCGTGGCGTGCGGCGCCGAGTCGACGGCGCGGCTCGGCGCCGGCCGGATCGACCCGCGCGAGGCCAGGCGTCTGATGGGCGACGTCGAGCTGCTCGATCTGCAGCTGGCGGCCGAGGTCGGCGGCTGAGGCGCCGCGGGGCCTAACCTCCGGCGACGTCGCGGCGCAGGAAGACGAGGTAACCGGCGAGCAGAGCCGGCACGCCGTACAGCGCGCACACCCACGCCGAGTGGGCGATCGGGGCCCAGTCGGTGGGCGTCCTCAGCAGGCCGTGCCAATTCTCGAACTGTTCGGTCAGCAGGTAGGGCTTGATCGATTCCACGCCCGGGATCCCGGAGAGGATGTACAGCAGGATCACGAAGCCGATCGTGCCGACGACCGATGCCGCACTGTTGCGCGTGGTGACAGACAGCAGCACGCCGAAGCTCGTCACGGCCAGTAGCGGGATCAGGTAGCACGCGTTGGCGGCGAACACGAGCGCCAGCCCTTCTTCCGCCGGTACCACGGAGCCCGAGAACGTGATCACGTCGCGAAAGCCCCACGATGCAACGCCGGCGGCGGTCGCGACGATCGCCGACAGGAAGACCGCGATCGTGGCGTAGGTCATCGCGGCCAGCGCCTTGGCCGCGAACACCTGCCCGCGGTCGACCGAGCGGGTGAGGATCGTCTTCAGCGTCCCGTTGCCGTCCTCGGCCGCGAAGATGTCCCCGGCGACCAGCGCAGTGATCACCGGGAGCATGAACACCGACAGGAGAAGCAGAACGAGCACCGGCGTGGCCAGCCCCGACTGAGTGATGTGCGACTCGAAGATGTTCTCGGCGTGCCCGTGGTCGTGGCGCAGGTTCTGCACGACGACGAAGATCACCGGCAGGATCGCTGCAAGCCCGAGGCCGAGGTAGGTCCGCTTCTGGGAGACGAGCTTGCGCAGCTCCCAGCGCCACACGGTGAGCGTCGACGGACGCCGGCGCGCCACCAGGCGCGGCACGGCGATGGTTGGGGCGGCCGTGCTCATGAGGGCTCCAGCGTCCCCTGCGCAGAGGCGACGGCCTGTGCGCCGCGAGCGTCCGACGCCGCACCATTGGCGTGCGCGTCCTCGCCCTCTGTCAGGCGGAAGAACAGGTCCTCGAGCGTCGCGAGCTCGGGCGTGAGGGCGAGGATGCCGATCCCGACGTCCCCGAGCGCCAGCGAGAGGGCCCCGACGTCCCGCTCGTCCGCCTGAAAGCCGATCCCGTGCTCAGCGCCGCTGGCATGCTCGATGCCGCGCTGCGCGCGCGCCACCTGAAGCGCCCGGGCGTCGTCGGTCGTGCGCAGCCGGTAGCCAGCTCCGCCCTGGCGGCGCAGGTCCGAGAGCGCGCCCTCGTACACGACCCGCCCGGCGTCGACGATCGCGACGCGATCGCACAGCTCCTGCACCTCGGGAAGCTGGTGGCTCGACAGCAGCACGGTGATGCCGCCGTCGGCGAGGTCGCGGATCAGCACGCGCATGTCGCGCATCCCGGCGGGGTCCAGCCCGGTCGCGGGCTCATCGAGGATCAGCAGGCGGGGGCGGCGCAGCAGGGCCGCGGCGATGCCCAGGCGCTGGCGCATGCCATGCGAGTAGCCGCCGACGCGATGGGCCGCGCGGGGCGTCAGCTCGACGATCTCGAGCACCTCGTCGATGCGCGCGCGAGCGTCGGCACCGTCCAGCGCCGCGAGCAGCTCGAGGTTCTTGCGCGCGCCGAGGTAGGGATAGAAGCGCGGCGCCTCCACGAAGCCGGCGACGCCCTCCAGCGCACGCGCGCCCTGGCGCATCGGATCCCGCCCGAACAGCTCCACGACGCCCTCGGTCGGCGTGATCAGCCCGAGCGCCATCCGCAGCGTGGTCGTCTTGCCCGCGCCGTTGGGGCCGAGGAAGCCGTACACGTCTCCGGCGCGCACGTCGAGGTCGACGTGGTCGACAGCCACGAGCTCGCCGTAGCGCTTCACGAGCCCGCGCGCGCAAACCGGCT
>DASPVR010000023.1:0-11454 GCA_035622255.1 Solirubrobacteraceae bacterium
CGGTCGTTCGCGGTGTCTGCGACGTAGGTGTCCCCGGCCGGGTCGCTCGCGAGCGCGCGTGGGAACGCGAGCTGGCCGGGTTTGGAGCCGAACCCGCCCCAGGCGCCGGCGAAGCCGAGCTGGGGGTTGAGCTTCACGACCCGGTCGTTGATGTCGTCGGCGACGTACACGTCGCCCGCCGCGTCGAGCGCGACACCGTAGGGGAAGCCGAACTGGCCGGGCCCCGTCCCGGGCGAGCCAGCCGCGTCTTCGAACACGCCGTCGGGGCTGAATTTCTCCAGGCGGTGGTTGTCGTCGTCTGAGACGATCACCTCCGATTCGTTGGCGGCCACGCCGCGGGGGTAGGAGAACTGGCCGGGCCCGCTGCCGCGCGAGCCCCATTCCATCGCTTCTTCGCCCTGGAGGTTGAAGCGCTCGATGCGGTTGTTGCCCGAGTCGGCGACGTAGACGTAGTTGCCCGCCACGGCGATCCCGCCGCCTGGCGGTTGGCTGGGATTCTGGGAGGAGTAGAAGCGGAACTGGCCTAGCCCGCTGCCGCTGTGGCCCCAGGCGGTTATGAAGTTGCCGCCAGGGCCGAACTTCTCGATCCGGTTGTGGCTGGAGTCGACCACGTACACGTTGCCGGCCGCGTCGGTTGCGAGCCCGCCGATCGGCCCGAACTGGCCCTGCCCGCCGCCGTAGGAGCCCCACTCGGTCTCGAATTCCCCGTTCACGTTGAACTTCTGCACGACGTAGCTGAGCTGGTCGGCGACGTAAACGTCGCCGCTGCTGTCGAGCGCGACCGCCTCGGGATAGCGCAGCACGCCCTCGGCGCGCTGGCCGATGATCTGCACCCCGACATAGGGACACTGCGCGGGGCCCGAGCCGGCGCACGTTTCAGCCGCCGCGCGCGGGGCCCCCAAGAGCGCCAGCGCGGCGGCGAGCGCGCCGCACGTGCCGCAGGCACGCGCGGTGGGGCGAAGGCGACGGTGGGTCATCGCAGGATGACAACACGTTTTCGCTCGCGCGGGTGCGGTTCGCTGCGCCTAGGCCACGCGTTCGGGCTCGCGGGCCGCCAGCCCGGCCCGCGTGGCCGGGGCGACCGGGCGCGCGGCAGACCTCGACGGCCGGTTTCGCTCCTCGCGCACGATGTAGAGAGGCCGGTGCTTGACCTCGTCGTAGATGCGCCCGACATACTCGCCGATCACGCCGAGCGCGATCAGCTGGATGCCGCCGAGCAGCAGGATCGCGATCGTGATCGAGCTGAAGCCGGGCAGGTAGGAGTCGGTGAGGCGCAGCACGAGCACGACCGGGATGGCGACGAACGCGACGCCGGCCGACAGCAGCCCGGCGTACGTGGCCAGCTGCAGCGGCAGGTGCGAGAAGGATGTGATCGCGTCCAGCGAGAAGCGCAGCATCTTGCGCAGCGTGTACTTGGTCTCGCCGGCGTGGCGCGCGTCGCGCTGGTAGGAGACGGCCGTCTGGCGAAAGCCCACCCACACGGTCATCCCGCGCAGGAAGCGCGAGCGCTCGGTCATCTCGAGCAGCGCGTTGAGCGCGCGGCGGTCGAGCAGGCGAAAGTCGCCGGAATTGGGCTCGAGATCGACCTGTGCGAGGTTGTCGAACAGCTTGTAGAACCACGAGGCGGTTGCGAGCTTGAACGCCGTCTCGCCGGTGCGGCGCTCGCGCACGGCATATACGACGTCCGACCCCTGGCTCCACTGCGCGACCATCTCGCCGATCAGCTCCGGCGGGTCTTGGAGGTCGGCGTCGAGCATCGCCACGACGTCACCGGCGGCGTGCTCGAGACCCGCCGTGAGCGCGGCCTGGTGGCCGAAGTTGCGCGAGAGGTGGATCACGCGCACGCGCGGGTCGCGCGCGGCGAGGTCGTCGAGCAGCTCGGGCGTGCGGTCGCTGCTGCCGTCGTTGACGAGCACCAGCTCGAACAGGTAGTCGGCGACGGCGGTCAGCGTGCGCGCCACGAACTCGCCGATGAGCTCCTGCTCGTTGTAGACAGGGGCCACGACGCTGAGCAGCTTGGGCGTGCGGAGGGCTGTATCCGACATGGTTATTGGACGAGCCGCCCGATCAGACAGCGTCGGGAATGTGGCGACCCCGCCTTAGGTTACCCCCGCCGGCTGTCGCCAGGACGATTTCTTGGACAGTTTGCAGCAGATCCTTAAGCTCAACCTGAAACTATCGTTCATCCTGTGGGGAATGCCTTCTCCCCGCATGAGCAAGGATCCTCCGTCCGGCGCGAGCGACACCCTGGCCCTCCGCGTCCTGCTGGCGCCGCTGCCCGGCGCGGCCCGCCCGGTGGTCGTGCAGTTCGTGAAGTTCGGGATCGTCGGAATCTCGAACACGCTGATCACCTTCGCCGTCTACACGCTGCTGTTGAAGGTATTCGGGGTCTGGTACCTGGCGGCGTCGGCGATCGGCTTTATCGTGGGCGCGGTCAACGGCTTCCTGCTCAATCGCGCGTGGACGTTTCGCGGCCACGTCGGCGACTCGTTCACACCGGTGCGCTGGGGCATCGTCCAGAGCAGCGGCCTAGCGCTCAACGAGGGGCTGCTCTACCTTTGGGTCGACGGGCTGGGGATCAACAAGCTGATCGCGCAGGCGCTCGCGATCGTGATCGTCACGACCGTCACCTTCTTCGTCAACCGTGCGTGGACGTTTCGCGTTCGTGCGCCCGCCCGCGCGAGCCCGCCGGGCTAGCGGAAGACGGCCAGCAGCGAGAGGCCGGCTGGGATGCGCCCGCCGTGGCCGATCAGGTCCGCCTCGAACGCCAGCGGGCGCTCGAGCAGCCAGTTCAGCGGCTCGGTGGGGACCCACAGGTCCAGGCTGGACTCGGTCGTCTTGCGGTTCAGGCGCTCGAGCAGGCGCAGCGTCACGGCGGCCGGCAGCAGCAGCGAGTTGAAGTAGGTCGTGCGCACGCAGCGCCAGCCCGCGTCCTGGGCGACGGTGAGTAGCGAGTCGCGCGTGTAGCGGCGATGGTGGTGGTTGACTTCGTCATGCCCGCTCCACAGCCAGCGATAGGCGGGCACGGTCACGAGCAGCGGCCCACCGGGCGTGACCACGCGGCGCAGCTCGCGCAGCGCGCCGACGTCGTCCTCCAGGTGCTCGATCACATCCAGCGACACCGCGAGGTCGAAGCTGTCCTGCTCGAACGGCATCGCGAGCACCGAGCCTTCGATCACTTCGCCGGCTTCGCGCCCGCGTGCCAGGCACACGCTCGTCTCAGACAGCTCGACGCCCGTGACTGTGCCGTGGCGTGCGAGCTCGACCATGTTGCGCCCGCTGCCGCAGCCGGCGTCGAGGATGCGCGCGCCATTGGGGACCGGCAGCTCGGAGATGACCTGCTCGAGCACCCTCCGCCGCCCCCGATACCACCAGTGACGATCCTCGGCGCGATGGGTTTGCAGCTCGTAGTCGCGATCCATCCGAGAGCATCTTTTCCTAAAGCGCCCACCGTGCGCGGTCTGCCCGTTGCGGCTGGGCCGCGTCAGCCCCCCGGCGCCGCTCGGATCGCGTAGTAGATCGCGCCACCCGCAGCGCGCCAGACCGCGAGCGCCCGATCGCTGGCGGGATCGAGCGCCACGCGCGCCGGGCCGCCGAGCGGTGCCGGAGCGACGACTTCGGGCGCCGCGAAGATCACCCGGCCCGGGTAGGCGTCGATGCCGCGGGCCGCCAGCAGCGTCTCGCGGGCGAGATCGGGGCGCCCCGCGCCTTCGCGCTCGGGCTCGTCCCAGAGCACGATCGCGTCCCCGTCGGGTCCCGGTGCCAGGCCGGTCAAGAGCGCGTCCTGCCGGGGGGCGGAGATCGTGTCGACGCTGCGCAGGCCGTTGAGATCGATCGCCGCCGCACGCACGCTCCAGCGCCCGGCGCGCGAGCCGGCCCACGCCATCATCACGCCCTCAGAGCTCAGCCGCACGAGGCTGGGCGAGCCGGCGGGCGCCGTCAGCCCGTCGGGGTCGGCGAAGCTCTCGAGCAGCCGCGGGGCGCCGAAGCGCACCCCGGTGGCCGACATGTCCAGGAACACGCTCGTGTGACCCGAGCGTTCAGCGCTCCACGCCACGATCGCGCGGTCGTCGTCGCTCAGCAGCGCGGCGATCCTCACGCGCGAGCCCGCCGTGCCCAGGCGCTGCGCGGCGTGCGGCGAGCCGCGCGCCGGCATATCGCGGGCGTAGACGCTCGCGCCCTGCGCCCACACGGCCAGCGCGTCGGTGCGGTAGTCGAGCGCCACCGTGAGCCCCCGCGCCGGGCCGCCGCGCGACAGGCTGAAGCTGGCGCGCGCGGCGAAATCATGCGCGAAATAGCGCTCGATGTGGAGCGAGAGGACGTGCTCGTCGCGCGCCGGTGCGGCCTCGGACAGCAGCGCGACATCGCCGAGGTAGGCGGTCGCGAGCGCGGGCGTCGCGGTGGCGCCGGCGCCCGTGTAGGCCACGGCGAAGCGCCCTCGCGCCGTGCCCTGCACGACGCGCTGGCCGGCGCCGGCACGTGCCGAGCGCGCCCCGGCGACAACGATCTCTCCGTGCGGTCCGCTCGTCGCCGCGAGCGGGGTTGCCACGACACCGCCCGGCGGCGTGCGCAGCGGACCAGGCGCCGACGGGACCTCGCCGGCGCCGATCACCGCGAGGCTCGCTGTTTCTGGCGCTCGCCCCGTGGCTGTCCGTGCGCACGACCCCTCGCCCCACACGATCGCTCCCCGCCCGGTGGCGTGATCGGGCGAGTCGCTGGGGAACAGCACGCGCGGCGTCCCCCCTCCCGAGCATGCGGCGAGGGTGGCCGGCGTCGACCAGCCCGCGCCACGCGCCGAGGTCGCAGGCGACCCGGCCGGGTGACCGCCGAGCTGGATCGCGAGCAGCGCGGTCGCGGCCAGCGCCGCCGCCGCCAGTCGCGCCGGCCAGCGGGCCGGCGCTGAGGCCAAGTGGGTGCGCAGCGTGCTCAGGCGGCCGTCGGCGCGAGCGCTGAGCGCAGGAAGCCCACCGTGCGCTGCCAGGCGGTATCTGTCAGCTCGGGGTCGTAGGTGCCCAGCCGGTTGTGGTCGTTGGCGAAGGCATGGCCCGCGCCCTCGTAGTAGTGGAACGTGACATCGACGCCGGCGTCGCGGATCTCCTTTTCGAGCGTCTGTGCGGCTTGCAGCGGGACGAATTCATCGCCGGTGCCGAAATGACCGAGAACCGGACCGCTGATCTTGGAGAAGTCGGGCTTTGCGTGCGGCAGGACGTAGTAGTAGGTGGCCGCCGCGGTGATCTGCGGGCACGACGCCGCCGCCCACATGGCCAGGCCACCGCCGAGGCAGAAGCCGACGGCGCCGACGCCCGACCCTTCGACGCCCGGGCGCGAGCTGAGGTACTCGGCGGCGCCGCACATGTCCGCCACCGCGCGGTCCATCGAGAGGGCCATCATTTTCTGTTCGGCCTCGCTGGGCTGGGTCGTCGTGTCGCCGCGGTAGAGATCGGGAGCGAGCGCGTAGAAGCCCTCCTCGGCGAAGCGGTCGCACAGCGCGCGCACGGAGGCGTCCAGACCCCACCACTCGTGCATGACGATCGTCGCGGGTCCGTGCTCGTCGGTGGGGACGGCGAGGTAGCCGGGGACGGCCTCGGCGCTCGTGGCGAACTCGACATCAGGCATGGTGCGTCGCTCCTTTTTGCGGTTGACGGCGTCGCCGGTGCTCGCCGGCACTGGCGGGATACTGTCACGCTGGACGCAATCAGCGCCCCAGCGTCCGCAGCAGCTCGCGCGCGTGGTCGCGCAGGCCGTCGAGCTGGGAGCGCACCTCGCCCAGCCCGGCGCGCAGGTCGGCGTCGCCGACCTCCACCGGCAGCATCGAGTCCTGCAGCGTGGCGAGCGTGGCGTCGGCGCGCGTGGCAGCCTCGACAGCTTCGTCGACGAAGCCGCGGGCGCCGTGCGAGGGCGCGCCGGGCGTCGCCGGCGCGAAGGCGTGCTCAGGCAGGCCGTGACGGCGCGCGAACTCGGAGTGGGTGCGTCGCGCGCGCCCGTAGGCGACCTGGACGGGGCCGAACAGCGTGCGCTCGAGCTCGTCGGCCTTGCGCTCGTCGAGCAGCTCGTAGGCCTCGCCGAGCGAGCTGAGCGCGGCCCCGATCTCGGCGATCGCCTCGGCGAGTGCGTCGAGCAGCTGCTGGCGGCCCTCGGCGGTCGTGTAGGGCATGACGTCCCAGCTTAGGAAGCGCAAGCGGGGGTGCGCGGGCACGGGCGCGATGGCGACCGGGGGCGACCGCGGGATATGGTTGGGGCCGGCCCGGCGATGGGCTGCACGGCTACGACACGGAGGAAGCGATGGATCTCGTAAATCACCAGCTGCTGCTGGCCGCCCGCCCGGTCGGCCTGCCGCAGGACAGCGACTTCGAGCTGGTCGAGCAGCCCGTCGTCGAGCCCGGCGAGGGCGAGGTCCTCGTCAAGGTCCTCTACCTGTCGCTGGACCCCGCGATGCGAGGCTGGATGCGAGAGGGGCGCTCGTACGTGCCGCCGGTGCAGATCGGCGAAGTCATGCGCGCGTTCGACGGGGGCGTGGTGGTCGCGTCCAACGACGAGGGCATCGCGGTCGGAGACCACGTCGTCGGGGTGTTCGGGACACAGGAGTACGCGGTCGTGGGCGCCAGGGCGGTCACGAAGGTCGACACCGGGCTCGCGCCGCTGCCGACGTTCCTGGGCACGCTCGGCATGCCCGGCCTGACCGCCTACTTCGGGCTGCTCGAGATCAGTCATCCGCAGGAGGGCCAGACGGTCGTGGTTTCCGGCGCCGCGGGCGCGGTCGGCGCGGTCGTCGGCCAGATCGCGAAGCTCAAGGGGGCGCGCGCGGTGGGCATCGCCGGCGGGCCCGAGAAGTGCGACTACATCGTCGACGAGCTCGGCTTCGACGCGGCGATCGACTACAAGGCCGGCGACGTGGCGCGCGGTCTGGCCGAGCACTGCCCGAACGGGATCGACGTGTACTTCGACAACGTCGGCGGTGAGATCCTCGACGCGGCCCTCGCCCGGCTGGCGCGCGAAGCGCGCGTGGTCATATGCGGCGCGATCTCCCAGTACAACGCGACCGAGGGTATCCGCGGGCCGTCCAACTACATGTCGCTGCTCGTCAACCACGCGAGCATGACCGGCTTCGTGTTCTCCGACTACGCGTCGGGGATGGCCGACGCGGCCCGCCAGCTGCACGAGTGGTACGCAGCGGGCAAGCTGAAGTCGCGCGAGGACGTCGCGCAGGGAGGGCTCGAGGCCTTCGTGCCGACGCTGCTGCGGCTGTTCAGCGGCGAGCACCTCGGCAAGCTCGCGCTGCAGGTCGCGCCGCAGTAGCGCGTCGGCGCGCCCGTGCTCGTCGCCGGGCCAGGCCGCTCGGTGATGCGACTCGACCGGCACATCATTGTGACAGTTGTCTACAGTGCTCGCCCGCGACTCAATAAATCGCGCCTGACGCCGATAGGCGGAACTATGGCCGGGTCGGAGGACACCAGAGAAGCCGAGCTTCGGCGTATCGGCGAGGCGCTCGGGGCTCGCACCGAGGACGTCGTGCAGGGCATGGCGCGACGCACGCGCGAGTCGGGCACGGCGCTCGACGAGGCCGTGGAGGAGCGCTTTGAGCGCGTCGGCGCGGTGTCGACGACGGCGGTCGCGCGCTGGATGGCCGGCGAGGGCGCGCAGGTGGCGCGTGAGGTCGGGCAGGAGTCGTGGCGGATCTTCGGTCAGCTCGCGGCGCAGCGCGCGGCGCCGCTGAACGAGGTCACGAAGCGCTGCCTGCGCTGGTGTGACTCGACCAGCGAGGTGCTCGGGGAGGTCGCGCGCGAGTTGCGCGTCGACGACGACGTGCTCAGCCATGCGTGCGAGATGCTGAGGCGCAGCCTCAACGTGACGCTGGTGCGCATGTGTGAGTCCTTTGAGGCCGAGCGTCGGCGTACCGACGAGGAGCTCACGTTCCTGGCGACGCACGACGCGCTCACCGGCCTGCCCAACCGCACGCTGATCGTAGACCGCATCGAGCAGATGCTCGTGCGCTCGCGCCACAGCCAGAGCCCGGTCGCGGCGCTGTTCATCGACCTGGACAACTTCAAGGACATCAACGACACGCTCGGGCACAGCGCCGGCGACGAGCTGCTGTGCGCCGTTGCGGCGCGGCTGGACGGCGTCGTGCGCGACCTGGACGCGCTCGGTCGCCTCGGCGGCGACGAGTTCGTCGTGATCGCGGGCGAGCTGTCGCTGGCCGCCGGACCCGAGCTGATCGCCGAGCGCATGCTGGACGCGCTCAAGCAGCCGTTCAAGCTGCAGTCGAGCGAGACGCCGTTCACCGTGACCGCGAGCATCGGCATCGCCGCCGGCCAGCGCATGTCGGCAGAGGAGCTCCTGCGCGACGCCGACATCGCGATGTACAGGGCCAAGTGGGACGGCAAGAACCGCTACGTGGTATTCGAGTCGCGCATGCAGGACGCGGTGCAGAGCCGTCTCGAGCTCGAGATGGACCTGCGCGCCGCTCTCCAGCGCCAGGAGTTCTTCCTCGTCTACCAGCCGACGGTCGACCTGCACGACATGCGCCCGACCGGCGTCGAGGCGCTGCTGCGCTGGCAGCACCCCGTGCGCGGGGTGGTCGAGCCCGACGACTTCATCGGCACGCTCGAGGAGACGGGGCTGATCGTGGAGATCGGCACGTGGGTGCTGCACGAGGCCTGCCGCCAGGGCGCGAGCTGGCGGCGCGCCGGCCTCGAGCTCGAGATGTCGGTGAACGTCTCCGCGCGCCAGCTCGACAGCGACCAGCTGATCGTCGAGGTCAAGCGGGCGCTCGTGACGACCGACCTGGAGCCTGGAGCGCTCGTGCTCGAGATCACCGAGACGGCGCTGATGCGCGATGCGCGCGAGACCGTGCGGCGCCTGGAGGCGATCAAGTCGCTGGGCGTACGGATCGCGATCGACGACTTTGGAACGGGCTACTCGTCGCTCGCGCACCTGCGCCAGTTCCCCGTCGACGCACTGAAGATCGACCGCTCGTTCATCACCGGCGTGACCCGCAACAACGAGGGCGAGGCGCTGATCCACACGCTCGTACAGCTCGGCAAGGCGCTGTCGATCAAGACGCTCGCGGAGGGCATCGAGCGCGAGCACGAGCTGTCGCTGCTGCAAGGCGAGCTGTGCGACAGCGGCCAGGGCTTCCTGTTCGCCAAGCCGCTCGACGCAGTCGCCGTCGAGGAGCTGCTGCAAAGCTGGGCCGCATCACAGGCGCCCGCGGCGACGAGCGCGACCCGCTGAGCGCATGGCGCCGTCAGTGCACGCCAGTGGCCTGGAGCAGCTCCTCCAGGCGATCCAGCGACGTGGGCGTACCCATCGCGACGATCACATCACCGGGTCGCAGGCGCGTTTCGATCGGAGGCTGGGGCTGGAAGTCGGCGCCGCGGCGCAGCCCGACGATCATCGCGCCGCCGCGGATGTCCTCGACGGTGCGGTCGACCGCGTCTGAGTCCTCGCCGACGGAGATCTCCTCCAGGCGGTATTCGATATCCACGTCGACGATGCCGCTGAGCTGGGGGTGGAGCGCGAGGCGCGCCATTTCGGTCCCGCTGGCGCGGTAGGGCGAGATCACGCGATCGGCGCCCGCGCGGCGCAGCTTCTTTTCGGTGTCCTCGAGCGCGGCTCGGGCCACGATCGCGATGTCCGCGCGCAGCTCCCGCGCGGTGAGCGTGATGAACACGTTGTCGGCGTCGGAGTCGGCGCAGGCGAGGATCGAGCGCGCGCGCTCGATCCCGGCCTGGATGAGCACCTCGTCCTCGGTCGCGTCGCCCTCGATGAAGCGGGTGCCGAGGCCTTCGGCCAGATGGCGGTTCTCGGGGTTCGCGTCGACGACGACGTAGGACGCGCGCGCGGCGTTGAGGTCGCGTGCGACCTGGCGGCCGACGCGCCCGAAGCCGCAGATGATGTGGTGGTCTGAGAGCGAGTCGATTCCCCTCTGCATCCGCCGCCGCGCGAGCAGGTCGGCGAGGTGCCCGGCGACGAAGAACTCGGCCACGGTGGCCAGCGCGTAGAAGAGCGTACCGACGCCAACCAGGATCAGGCAGACCTGGATGACCTGACCGGCCACGGTGTGCGGCTGGGGGAAGCCGCCGAGGGTGGCAGTGGTGTCGAGCGCCCAGCGAAACGCGTACCAGAAGCCCACGCCCTCGCTGATCGCCAGGCCGAGAGCCCCGACGAGCAGCAGGCCGATCACGACGAAGCCGAGCACGGCGATTCGCCGCACGAAGATCCGCAGCTCACCGTCGCCATTGAAGGCCGAGAGCGAGGAGCCCACGGAGACATCATCGCCGATGTGCCTGGGCCGATTGGCACCGAGGCCCGCATGGCTCGTGCCAAAAACGAGACCGGGCCGGCTGTCGCCGGCCCGGTCTGGGGAGGAGGTCAACGCTGCTCGCGTCTTGGAGCCCGTTGAGCTGGTCTTTCTTGTCTTTCTCATTACTCAGCAGGGCATCCGGCGGAGGGGAAGCCGGCCGGTTCGCCCGCCCACGGGTCGCGCGGGACGGGCTGCTCGTGCCCTAACCAAACAATGTCGATCAACTTTATCAACAATTACGATCGCCGTCAAGTTCACCATCAAATAACCGTAACCGCGAGCCCCGCCGGCGCCGACCGGCCAGCGTCGCGTCGGCGCGCAGCGCGGCGCGCTAGCCTGAGCGGATCGACCAAAGGAGGGCCTGATGGCGACCTGCACCCACCTCGACCAAGTCGAGCTCACCGAGCTTCCGGAATCCGTCGAGGGTTGTCCGGAATGCCTCGCGGCCGGCGACCCATGGCTGCACCTGCGCATCTGCCTGGAGTGCGGGAAAGTGGGCTGCTGTGACGACTCGCCCAACAAACATGCCTCCCGCCATGCGCACCGAAGCGGCCACCCGCTGATCCGCTCGCTCGAGCCGGGCGAGACGTGGTCGTGGTGCTACGTCGACCAGTTCGCGATGGTGATCGGCGCCGTGCACGGGAGCACGCGCATCCCGCCCTCGCCCATGCTCTCGGGTCAGCCTGGGTTCTGAGCGTGGCCGAGGCGTTCGTGCTCGGCGGCGTGCGCACGCCCGTCGGGCGCTACGGGGGGTCGCTGTCGCACATGCGCGCCGACGATCTGCTCGGGCAGACGATGCGCGCGGCCTGCGAGCACGTCGGGGTTGCGCTCGACCAGGTCGAGGACGTTGCGGCGGGCTGTGTGAACGTGGCCCACGAGGGGATGGGCGACATCGCGCGCTGGGGGGCGCTGGCGGCGGGGTTTCCCGACTCGGTGCCGGCGGCGACCGTCAACCGCTTCTGCGCCTCGTCGCTCACGGGTGCGATCAACGTCGCCCACGCCATCAGGAGCGGGGAGCTCGGCGTGGGGGTCGGCGCCGGCGTGGAGTCGATGTCGCGCTCGGGCTGGGCGCTGATGAAGGGGGAGGAGCCGTTCAGCCCGCGCGGGCCGGTGTTCATGCTCGACACGATGTGGGCCGGCGCCGGCGG
>DASPVR010000024.1:0-2676 GCA_035622255.1 Solirubrobacteraceae bacterium
ATCGGCCTCGGCGAGCGCGGTGGCGGATGGGAACAGGTGCGTGACCGTGCCGAGCGGTCGCTCGAGCGCGTCACCGTGCGCAGCCGTCAGACGGCCGGCCAGCGTCGCGGTGCCGCGCACAGAGACCTGCTGACCGAGCACGGCGCGGATGGCGAGCTCGTGTCCGTCGACGGCACCGGGCACGCGCCGACCCGGTGCGGCGCGCACGAGCGCTTCGAGCAGCCGCTCCCTGCCGAGCACCTCGGCGACGCTGTCCGGGTCGGAGTCGAGGTCGAGCAGCGCACGCGAGCGCTGCATGGCGGCGCCGAGATCGCGCAGGTCGGCGAGCCAGTAGCGCGCGTGCACGTGGCCGTCAGCGGGGCGCAGCTCGACCAAGCCGGCGCCGTGCGGCAGGCGCAGGCTGCGTCGATACGCGCCGTCGAGCACCTGCTCGACGCCGGCGACAGCGCGCAGGCCCAGGAATGCGACGAGACCGTCGGCGTCCAGCGGTGGGCGGTAGGGCAGGCGCAGCGACAGCGCGCCACTGTCCTCCGGGCGCCCGTGTCTGCGCGCACGTGCGCGCAGACCGCTGGGAGTCAGTGCAAACACCTCGCGGACCGTCGCGTTGAACTGGCGCACGCTCTGAAAGCCCGCCGCGAAAGCAACGCGGATGATCGGCAGCGAGGTCGTCTCGATCAGGATGCGAGCTGTCTGCGCGCGCTGCGCGCGGGCGAGCGCGAGCGCTCCGGCGCCGACGACCGCTACGAGCTGGCGGTGCACGTGGCGCTCGGTGTAGCCAAGCCGGCGCGCGAGCCCGCCGACGCCCTCGCGGTCGACCACGCCGTCGGCGATCAGCCGCATCGCGCGCCCGACGAGATCGGCACGCACGTCCCACTCGGGCGAGCCCGGCGTCGCATCCGGGCGGCAGCGCTTGCACGCGCGAAAGCCAGCCGACTGCGCGGCGGCGGCGGAAGCGAACAGGCGCACGTTCTCGCGTTTGGGCGTGCGCGCGGGACAGCTCGGGCGACAGTAGATGCCGGTCGTCTTCACACCACAGAACACCCACCCGTCAAAACGCGGATCGCGCGCCTCGATGGCCTGCCAGACGCGATCCGAGTCGAAGTCCACGCATGCACCGTGACACAGCCCGGCGCGCGTGTCTAGCGGAAATCGGACCTGTATGACAGAGAACTGAAGAGGGGCCGAAGACCGCGAGCTTCCCCGGACTCGGCTGTGCGATCTTCACCGCACAGTCGCCATCTCACGAATATCAACAATTAATACGAGGACAACATGGCCTATTCACAACACACGGTTGGATCTGATCCGCTGCCCTTGAACTCGGGCTAGTCATCCTCGCAGCAGGCGTCGTCAGGATGCAGCCCGATCGCTCGAGCTGATTCGGGCGTGGTGAGGTTCGCTGAGGCCATCTTCATCCCTCAAAACCCGGACCCGACTCCGATCCCGACGACGAATCGGGCGCCAACTCTTACCGCTTCAACGGCTTGTGCGACTTGCCCTGCGCCTTCCAGCGCACGACGTATGGGCAGCGGCAGCGCCGCTTGCGCGTGCACCCGCCCGCATGCCTGCGGTAGACGCCAGGCGTCGCCGTCTTCTCGAGTGTGCGGTCATCGTGAGGTTGCATCAGACCCTCCTTCTTGTTGGGAGGCTCCGAGAGACGCTCAGGCGAGGAAGGCACGCGGCTATCGTGCCTGGCGCGCCGCAGCTAATCCCTGCGGTGCCACGGGGCCGGTCGTTGACGCGACGCGGCCCCACTTGACTATGTATTCGGATCATACCTCGTCCGCCGACGGTCGCCCTCCGGCGTGAGGTCGAGGTCGCGAGCACGTGTAGCACTAGTCGCGGAGTGCCTCCTCACGCACGCAGACGGTCTCTGAGCGGCCCGTGAACGGTTTGTCATCGCGCCTTGCCCAGCGAGCTCAGGCGATGTAGGCTTGGCGCGCTAGTACGGCACGGATCGCCGGCGCGAGCGGGCTTCCTCCCAAAGGACTGGGCAGCGAAGCCCTGACCTCGATAGGGGGAGACGATGGAACTTTCTCTCAAGCGCGGGCGTCGATTCGCCCGTATGACGGGCGTGGGCGTGCTGCTCACGGCAGGGATTCTTACGACGGCGGGCAGCGCAGCGGCCAAGCCGCCTCCACCACCGCCGCAGCCTACCTGCGGCGAAACCGTGACCACGAACGTGACGCTGAACACGAACCTGAAGTGCCCTGAAAACGGGCTGATCGTGGGGGCCAACGGGATCACGATCAACCTCCGCGGCCACACGATCACCGGCACCGGTCCCTCCTCGGGCCAGTACACGGGCATAGACATCGACAAACAAACGGGCGTCACCATCAAGAACGGGACGGTCACGGGCTTCTACATCGGCATCGGGGACTTCTTCGAGGCCGGTCCGTTGGTGGCGAGCGCCAGCCCGGCCACGAGCGGGACCCTCCCCGCACCGGGGGTCATCCTCCCCGCACCGGGCGTCGCGACCCCGGGCCTGCAGGCCGGCCCGGCGATCGGCGCGCCCGCGATCTCGCCCGCCCACCGCCCAGGCGGCGGCGGGGGCGGCCAGGGCATCACGATCCAGGGCGTCACCGCCGATCTCAACCAGGACGCCGGGATCTTGCTGGAAACCGACCCGGGCACGACGATCGAAGGCTGCACGGCCGATGAAGAGTTCATCGG
>DASPVR010000025.1:0-22210 GCA_035622255.1 Solirubrobacteraceae bacterium
CCGAGATCCAGCGCAGGGCGCGTGAGGAGGCCGTACGCGAGCGACCGCGCTGGCCTATGATCGTCCTGCGAACACCCAAGGGCTGGACGGGGCCCAAGACGGTCGACGGCCTGCCTGCCGAGGGATCTTTTCGCTCCCACCAGGTTCCGCTGGCGGAGGTGGCGACCAACCCGGCGCATCTCGCGCAGTTGGAGATTTGGTTGCGCTCGTACCGTGCCGAGGAGCTGTTCGAGGCCAACGGTGCGCTCAAGGCCGAGCTGGCCGCGCTCGCGCCCGACGGCGACCGGCGCATGGGTGCCAACCCGCACGCGAACGGCGGCTTGCTTCTACGCGAGCTCGAGCTGCCGGACTTCCGCGACTTCGCCGTCCCGGTCCAGACGCCAGCCAGTGGCGCGAGCGAGCCCACGCGCGTGCTCGGCGAGCTGCTGCGCGAGGTCATGGCGCTCAACCGTGATCGCTTCAGGATCGTGGGGCCCGACGAGACGGCATCCAATCGCCTGAGTGCAGTCTTTGAGGTGACCGATCGCGCTTGGGACGCCGAGCTACAGGAAGGCGACGATCACCTCGCGCCCGACGGCCGCGTGATGGAGGTGCTCTCCGAGCATCTGTGCGAGGGCTGGATCGAGGGCTATCTGCTCACCGGCAGGCACGGGCTGTTCAACAGCTACGAGGCCTTCATCCACATCGTTGACTCTATGTTCAACCAGCACGCGAAATGGCTGAAGGTCACTCAGGAAATCCCCTGGCGCGCGCCGATCGCCTCGCTGAACTACCTGCTGTCATCGCACGTATGGCGCCAGGATCACAACGGGTTCTCTCACCAGGACCCTGGCTTCATCGACCACGTCGTCAACAAGAAGGCGCAGGTCGTGCGTGTCTACCTCCCGCCCGATGCCAACTGCCTGCTGTCGGTGGCAGATCACTGCTTTCGCAGCCGCGACTACGTCAACGTGATCGTCGCCGGCAAGCAGCCGTCGCTCAACTACCTCTCGATGGACGACGCGGTTGCGCACTGCACGCGCGGCGTCGGTATCTGGGAGGCGTTCTCTTGTGACGGTGAGCAGGAGCCCGACGTCGTGCTCGCCTGTGCGGGCGACGTGCCGACGCTGGAGTGCGTCGCGGCGGCCGCGCTGCTGCGCGAGCGTCTTCCCGAGCTCGCGGTGCGCCTCGTCAACGTGGTAGACCTGATGCGCCTGGAGCCCGAATCAGAGCACCCGCACGGCATGTCAGACCCCGAGTTCGACACGCTGTTCACGACCGACCGTCCCGTGATCTTCGCCTACCACGGCTATCCCTGGCTGATCCATCGACTCACCTACCGCCGCACCAACCACGCAAACCTGCACGTACGCGGCTACAAGGAGGAGGGGACCACGACGACACCGTTCGACATGGTCATGCTCAACGACCTCGATCGCTTTCACCTGGTGATGGACGTGATCGACAGGGTGCCTGGTCTGGCCGAGCGCGCGGCGCACATCCGCCAGCAGATGGCCGACGAACGCCTGCGCCACCGTGCCTACACGCGCGAGCACGGGACCGACTCGCCGGATGTCGCCGGCTGGCGCTGGCCGGGACTCGCTGGCGCCGACGCGTGAGGCGCGACGGCGTTGCGCGTCCTTGTCGTAAACGCCGGGTCCAGCAGCTTGAAGCTCGCGCTGGTCGATGCCAAGGACGACGTGCTCGCCTCGCGCGAGCTCCCAGCCTGCGACGCCGATCCGGCGCGTCTGGCACGGGAGCTTGACTCAGACCTCACCCCAGCGGACGCGGTGGGCCATCGGATAGTCCACGGCGGTGAGCGCTTCACAGCGGGCGTCCGGGTCGATGAGGGTGTCCGCGGCGCGCTCGGCGCCCTGTCAGATCTCGCGCCGCTTCATCAGTCGCGCTCGCTGGCCGCACTGGACGCCGTCAGCCAAGCGCTCCCCCAGCTGCCGGCGGTCGCTTGCTTTGACACCGCCTTTCACGCCGGGCTGCCGTCCGAGGCAGCGACATATGCGCTACCGCTACAGATGCGTGAGCTCTGGGGTCTGCGGCGCTTTGGCTTCCACGGCCTATCGCACTCCTGGGTTGCTCGTCGCGCTCCGCAGTTGCTCGGTGTGAGCGCGTCCACGCTGCGGATCATCAGCTGTCACCTAGGGGCAGGTGCGTCGCTTTGTGCCATCACCGACGGGCGCTCGGTCGACACGACGATGGGCTACACCCCGCTCGAGGGGCTTGTAATGGCCACCCGCTCGGGCAGCGTGGATCCGGGAATGCTCCTCTGGCTGCTCAAACACGCCCGGATGACCTTGGAGGAGCTCTCAGACGCGTTGGAGAACGAGTCCGGTGTGCTCGGCCTGTCTGGCAGCGCAGACATGCGCGAAGTCGTGGATCGAGCCCGCGATGGCGACCAGCCGGCGCAGCTTGCGCTCGAGGTTTACATACACAGCCTATGTGCGGGCATCGCCGCGATGGCGGCCGCCCTCTCGGGGGTCGACGCGCTCGTCTTCACCGGTGGCGTCGGCGAACGCAGCACCAAGGTGCGCTCGCTCGTCGCGCAGAGGATGGCGTTTCTGGGCATCGATGTCGATCGAACGGCCAACCAGTCGGTCGACTCGATCGAGCTCGACATAAGCGCGGCGGGCGCGGCAGTGCGCACGCTCGTTGTGCCCGCGCGCGAGGACCTCGAGGTGGCGCGTGAGACGAGGGCGGTGCTCGGGGCGCCGCGGGCCGCTCGCTGAGGCGCCCGAGCGCGATGGCGCTTTAGCCTAACTGGCGGCGCTGGCCTGTGAGCTTTCGCCGTCCGCGGGGGGCCGTCCAGGACTCACGGCGCGCTTGACAGGGATGCGGGCGCTGATGACGGTGCCCTTGCCCGGCGAGGACTCGATGCTCAGCTCACCACCTAGCAGCGCGACCCGCTCGCTGATCCCCAGCAGGCCGAAGCCGTCGCGCTTTGCGTGCGTGTCAAATCCTTCGCCGTCGTCGCGCACCCGTAGGTCGACCTGCTCGCCGTCCTCGCTTATCTCGACGATCGCCCTCTTTGCGTGGCCGTGCTTGGTCGCGTTGGTGAGCGCCTCCTGGACGATGCGATAGAGCGCGGTCTCGATATCCTCGTGCAGGCGGCTTGGCTCATGTCCCTGTTCGTAGGCGAGCTCGACGCTGACTTCGACCTCCAGGCCATTGCGCGCACTGCGCTGAGCGAGCGCCTCTATGGCAGCCTGCACCCCGAGTTCGTCCAGTGCCGCGGGGCGAAGCTCGATGATCAACGCGCGCAGGTTGGTGATCGCCTCCTGCAGGTGGTCGACTGCTTGCCCGACCGAATGCTTCATGGCGTCGAGGTCGCGCGAGCGGCCTGCGGCCGAAAGCCCGATGCGAAGTGCGCTGAGGCTCTGCAGGGTCTCATCGTGCAGCTCCCGCGCCCAGCGCCGACGCTCGCCCTCCGCGGCAGCGAGGCGCTGGCTCTGGCGCTCTGAGGCGGCCGACTGCGCGGTCGCGACAGCGATTGCGGCGCTCGTGGCGAACGCGGTCAGCAGCTGCTCGTCCTCTGCCGAGAACTTCGGGCCCTCACGAAGGCGATCGATTGCCAGCAGAACTCCGTAGGTGGTGCCTCCGAACACAAGCGGGACTACGAGGCCGGCCTGTGCCTGCATTCCCAGAGCGCCGAGACCGTGCTCGTCAAAGCGCGCGCGGTTCAGCTCCTCCTCCAGGTGCTGCACCCTCCTGGTCCTCATCGCTTGAGCGGCCACGGTGCCCGTCAGCACCACTCGCCTGCCGATAAGCTCGCGCGGCAGCTCGCCGGCGCCGGCGGCGATCGTCAGCCCCTCTCCCTCGCATAGCTCGATCAACAGCGTGCGCGCAGCTACGAGCGCCCTGCCGCGCTTGGAGACGAGCTCCAGCACGACGTCGGGGTCGGTCTCCCCGCCCACCGCCCGTGCGATCTGCGTCATCGCCTCCAACGTCGAGACGGTCCGCTCCAGCTCGTCGCGGCGGTGGCTGGCGCCCTCGTAGCGCCGGGCATGATCGATCGCCACGCCAGTGAACTCGGCGAGGACGCCGATGGCCTCCTCGTCGGCCTCCGAGAACTCCTGTCCGTCGGCCTTCTCGGTCAGGTAGAGGTTGCCGTACGGGGTCCCGCGGACGAGGATCGGCACCCCGAGGAACGTGCTCATCGGCGGGTGTCCATGGGGAAAGCCGTAAGAGCTCGGGTGCTCGCCCACGTTCGCCAACCTGAGGGGGACCGGGTCCTCGATCAGCGCGCCCAGCACCCCACGGCCTCGCGGTAGTGCGCCGATCGCCTCGCGCGTCGCGTCGTCGATTCCGCGGGTCACGAAGCGTGCGAGCTCGGACTTGTCCTCGGTGAGCACGCCGATGGCCGCATAGCGCGCTTGGGTCAGCTCCTGTGCGGCCTCCAGCACGCGGTTGAGTACGACATCGAGATCCAGATCGGCCAGGACGCTGCGGGCGACCTCCAGTATGCCCTGTGTTGCTCGGTCCATTGCGCGTGCCGTCCTCCGGCTCGAGCGGGCTGCCCGGCTGTTTGAGCAGCCATCACCCGGGCTCGACCCTCTCAAGCCAGCCTGGCCATTGAACCACCTTTATCGGCTGTGCGCCTTGGTTGCCCGGGGCGCAGGGAAGGCGCCCGCCTATACGCCCCGCTAGGCGCGGTGTGCGTGTCTCAGCCGAAGCTCAGCTGGGCGCCGCGAGCGAGCAGTAGGACCGGTGAGTCCGCCTGCTCGGCCTGCTCGCGCGCCGTGGCGCTGATGCCCAGCCGTCCCACGGGCGTGTCGCTGCGCGACGCGATCAAGAGCAGTCCGCCCTCCTGCTCGGCAATGCTTGCTCCAAGCGCCGAAGCGAGGCTGCTGGCCGTGCGCTGCACCTCCTCATCGTCGTCCTCGTCGTAGACGCGAAGGGCAGCGATGCTCGCCCGCGCATCGTAAGCACCGGCGGGCGCGACAGCGATCGAGCACGGTACCTCGTCGTCGATCAGCTGCTCGGCCGTGTGGGGCAGAGCGATCCGGCCAGGAGGCGTTCGATAGCTCGAGCCAAAGGCGATGATGTCTGCGCCGACCTGCCCGGCGAGCGCAGCCAGGCCGTCGGCCGTCGATGCATTGAGCACGACGTACTGCTGGACGTCGGCGCCGTTGAGCTGCTCGGCGGCGGCGGCCAATAGCTCCTCGGCCTCGGCTTGGGCCGTCGCGTCGGCTTGGGTATCGGCCTCCGGCGCGTGGCGCACATAGGCCAGCGACAGCCCCGCCCCGGCCGAGGCGAACAGCTGCCCCAGCGCGAGCGCGTCGCGGTCATCACGGCTCCCGTCATAGGAAACGATCACATGTGCCATGTCTCCTCCTTTCGGATTGGTAGCGCGGCAGGCTGCGCCCATTCGCTATGCGAAGTCTCGTCGCTGTCGCTGTGTGGCGCATGGGACAGCCGGCCAGAATCTTTGAGACGTGTGTGGTGTAGCTGCGTTCAGGCGGTCGCGGTAGGTCATCTCTCAGGTGTGCTGCACCGTGGAACGAGACAGCACGCCGATGGTAGTGAGTAGCCGCAGCTCCTCCATCAGCAGCCGTGGAAGCAGAAAATGCTCGCGCACGCGGGCGCGACCACGATCGCCAAGCTCAGTGGCCAGCTCCTCGTCGCCCAACAGCTCTAGCACGGCGCGGGCACACTGATCCGTGCTGTCGATCAGCCGGCCGCCAACCCCCTCGGGCATCTGCAGGGGAATGCCGCCGGCCCGTCCCGCGACGACGGGCGTTCCCTTCCACAGCGACTCCGAGACGACCAGCCCAAAGCCCTCCCGAATCGACTTTTGCACGACGACGTCTGACATGCGCTGAAATGCGTTCACCTCGACGTTGCCCACGCCCGTGAGGTTCGTGTAGATGTGGATCAAGGGGTCCCCTTCCGCGGCGTCCAGAACCTGGCGGTACACGTCCCAGCCCTCGGGGTCATCCAGCGCCATCGCGCCGACGAGCGCCAGCTGCAGGCTGTCCACCTCCCCACGCACCATGCGGTAGGCCTCGATCACCCCGAGCGGGTCCTTCCATCGATCAAAGCGCGAGACCTGTGTCACCAAGCGCCCCGGGAGGTCGATGCCGATCCAATCGAGGATCTGGCTTGCTGTGGTCCCTGGGAGGTCCATGTTCTTTGGGCTCAGCGGGTCGATGGCGGGCGCGATAACCTCGACGCGCCCGATCGGGAGGTCCGGTGGAACGAACTCGGGCATGGTGAACACGGCCGCGTCGTAACGGCGCAGGTACGGCGCCAGGAACGCCCATGCGTCGCGGTTGGGCTCGCTGGTGTCTATGTGGCAGCGCCACACCCATTGTGCGTCGCCCTTGCCGTGGGCCTCCAGCAGGCCGACCGGCTGGGCGTCATGGATGATCACGAAGTCATAGCCCCCGTCGAAGGTCTTGGCGTTTTCCTCCATGCAGCGTTGATATGCCTCCCGCTCCGATGCGTCGAGCGCCTGCGAGCCGCCCTGTAGAGCGTTGTGGAGCGCCTTCGTCGCGTGAAAGAAGTCTGGGTTTCCTCCGATCACCTTCCAATCCACCGACAGTCCGAGGTCGCGTAGCAGCGGAACGCTCGAGCGCAGCAGCTCGGATACCCCGCCTCCATAGGCGGTGGCGTTGACGTTTAGGATGCGCGCCCCGCGAAGCGCGCGAGCATACTCGCGCAGCTCCTCGAGGATCGCAGGCGGGGTGATCGCCCCATAGGCGTTGATCGACCAGCGTCCGACAGCTATGTCCTCGAACACCAGCTGGCTCCTCACTCGCCGATCAGATCCCGCTGCGAGAACATCCAGATCGCAGCCAGCGACAGCACGCACGCGATCAACAGCATCGCAAAGGCGTCGGCTGCTCTGAATGCCTGCGCCGGAACGAGCCCGATGTGCGCAAACGGGGTGAGCTTCACGAGCCAACTCGGCGCGCCGAGCAGGTCGCCAACGAGATCCCACAAAAAGGTGAGGGCCACGATGCCATACGCGATGCCGGCGCAGGCCCGCGGCACGGTCGCGTAGGCCAGCGAAGCCAGTGCCAGGAACAGCAGAGCGACCGGGAGGCAGTTCAGCCCGGCCTCCAACAGCTTCCCCAACGAGATGCTCAGGCCGCTTGACTCCGCGCCGATCCACGTGAATGCCGCAGCCGTGAGTGATATCGCCCCCGCGCCAAGGCCAGCCAGCAGCAGCCGACCTGCGAGCCAGCCATTGCGCTTGACGGGCAGCGCGAGCAGGGTCTCCAGGCGCTCCTCGCTTTCCTCGTGGCGTACCGCGGCGATCTGGGCGCATCCGAACAGGCTCACGGTCAGGACGAAGAAGATGAACACGAAGCCGAGATAGCCAGCGGGGGTCACGATCGACCCGCTGCCGAGCTTGGCGAGCTCGTGGTTGAGGCTCTGCGAGATCCCCGCCGACGAGCTGCTCTTGGCCAATACGCCGAGGACGAAGCCGAAGGCGCCGGCGCCGATCATCCACACCATCAGGCTCGCGCGCTCGGCGCGAAGGGCCTGGGCAATCGGCGAGGAGAGCAGGCCAAGCCGCGGCTCAGAGCTGTCGCGAGCGGCGAGCACCCCCGTGCCGACGTCTCGTCGCACGCTCATCCAGGCCCCCGCGCAGAGCAAGAGCGCGCTGAGGGCGAGCGAGAGGACTATCACCAGCGGCCTTTCGCTTGCGAACGGGCGCAGCTCCTCGGCCCAGCCCATAGGCGTCAGCCAGCGCAGCCAGCCGACGCCGCTCGTGGTGTCGGCGACCACGCGCAGCAGAAACATGCCAGCCACGATCGTGCCCCCGAGCTCCAGCGCGAGCCTGCGGTTGGGCGCCAGCTGACTGGCCACTGCGCCGACGCCGACGCACACCGGGACGACGGACACCGTCGCAAGCGCCAGGTAGGCGGAGCCGCCTACCGGGAGTCCGCCGAGCACAAAGCCCGCGAACTCGCCGAGCCACAGCAACGCCACGCCCATTCCGATCCCCGCCATCGCAGCCCAGTAGGCGCCACCGCGCCCGACCAGCCCGGCGAGCACGAGCTCAGCACGGCCGGCGTCCTCCTCGGTGCGCAACGCCCGGACCGCCGCGAGCAGTCCGAAGATCGCCGCGAAGATGGCGAGCGTGCCGCCCACGCGCCAGGCCGCGTAGCCGCTGACGCTCAGCAGGTCGTGCGGCTCTCCATAGAACAGGCGCACCGCCTTGTTGTTAGCGAAGCTGCGCGCGAAGGCGACGCGATCGGACAGGGTCGGATAGGCGCTGCGATAGCCGACCGGCTGGATATAAGCGTAGAGGCCGAAAAGGTACGCGAACGCAATGGTGCGCACGCGCGCGTCGCGCAGCGCCCGAAGCGTCAGAGCGCTGAAGGACGCAAGCCGCGCGCCTTGGGGCGTCGGATTCAGGCCAGGCTGGTGGATCGTAGTATTAGCGCTGGCCACCTGGCGTTGCTTGGTCGTAGTGGTGAAGAAAGATCTCCTCCAGCGAGGGCTCGCGGCTTGTCAACGCCAGCACCGGATGTCCAGCTAGGGCGGCGATCAGCGGACCTATGCTTCCAGACACCGAGAAGCGCAGCGCATTGGGACCGCTGTGCTCGACCTGTGTCCCCTCGAGCGGCGGTAGCTGCGGCGGCTCTCCGGCGAAGGTGACATCGACCGTCTGTGCGGTCAGGTGACGCAGCTGTGCGAGCGTTCCCTCGTCGACCAGTCGCCCCGCCCGCAGAATGCCGACCCGGTCGCACAGCGCCTCCACCTCGCTGAGGATGTGAGACGAGAGGAACACGGTCTGTCCGCGCCCCTTGGCCTCGGCCACGCAGTCGCGAAAAGCAACCTCCATTAGGGGATCCAGGCCGCTCGTCGGCTCGTCCAGCAGGAGAAGCTCGGCGCGCGTGGCCAGGGCAGCGATCAGCGCGACCTTCTGCCGGTTACCCTTCGACAGCGCTCGGATCTTTTTGCTCGTGTCCAGGGTGAAGCGTTCGACGAGCATGTCGCGGTACCCGGTGTCCACGCCTCCGCGAACGCGCGCGAGGAACTCGAAGGTCTCAGCGCCGGTCAGGTACGGCCACAGCGCCGGTTCCCCGGCGACGTAGGCGACGTGGCGGTGTGCGACAAGCCGGTTGCGCCAGGCATCGGCGCCGAACACCTGCGCACAACCCGAGGTCGGACGATGCAAGCCGAGCAGCAGTCGGATCGTCGTCGTCTTGCCCGCCCCGTTGGGTCCGAGGTAGCCGTAGACCTCTCCGCGCCTCACCGACAGCTCGAGGTCATCCAGCGCGAGCGTCTTGCCATAGCGCTTGAATAGACGCCAGGTCGCGATCGCGGCATCCGGTGCGCACTCGCCGGTCGTTTCGTGCATTCTGGCAGCATCGGCTGACAGCAAAGCGGGAGGCATGCGCACAGGATCTACGGCTCCTCGGGGGCAGGGCATCCGTGCTTTCACGTGACTAACCGGGGGGTCGGCGCAGCGCGACGCTCGGTAGTAATCCCGGTCGCGGCGTGGCGCAGCGCGGATGGCGCTCTCCGCGCGCCGTCATTACGCTCGGCCCTCATGTTCGAGAAGGTGATCGTGGGATACGCATCCGATCAAGCCGGGCGCGACGCGCTCGCTTTCGCGAGACAGCTCTTGGGGACGCTCGGTGGCCGGCTGACGCTTGTATTCCCCTATCACCCACTGATGGCGCGCGACCCCGCCGAGAAGGTCGAGACGCGGGTCCGCGAGGAGGCGCTCGCGCAGCTGCGGGGTGTCGAGCTGGCACCGCCCGTGTGTCACTGGACGTCCTCCTGGCCGATCCGCGGCCTACACAAGATGGCCAGCTATGAAGGCGCCGACCTGATCGTCATCGGCGCCGCGCAGGAGCATCACGCCGATCCCCGCCGCCTGAGCTTGATGGAGCGCATGGTGCATGCCGCACCATGTGCGGTTGCGGTGGCGCCGCCGGGATACGCCCAGCGGGTACCCAGCCCGATTCGACGAATCGGGGTGGGCTGCTCCGAGGACGAGCAGAGCTCGGCCGCGGTTCGCGTGGCCGACCGGCTCGCGAAGGAGATGGCAGCTGGGCTCGAGCTGATCGCCGGTGCCGGCATAAGCCTCGAGGCGATCGGCTATCCGGGTTCCCTGCCATCCCCACCCAAGATCGAAGACGAGCCCTACGATGAGGCTCAGCGCCTGCTGGACAGATTCGCGCAGGGGCTGCGCGCTCAGGCGCGGCTGACCGTACTGCGAACCGACCCGGTCCGCGCCCTCGTCGAGCGATCCGAGCAGCTCGATCTGCTCGTCCTCGGATCACGCGGTTATGGGCCAGTCGGCCACGTTCTACTCGGGAGCGTGTCGGCCGAGGTAATGCGCTCAGCGCGTTGTCCGGTCCTCGTCATGCCCTGCGGGGCGTCTGCTCCAGCCATCGCTTGAGCGTAATCGACCGCCCCACACTCGGTGGTTTCCTGCACCTTCACGACGTGTTTGTGCGGTCGACGGGCGATGCCGCGATGCCTAAGTTCATCCTGTGTCCAAGCATCTTCTCAGGCCGGCAGCAAAACCGGTTCCAGATTTGCCCGAGAGCCGCTCCGCGAATCCAATTCGCGTCGTGCTCGTCGTGCCACATACGTTCATGCGTCGCTCGCTGGCACTAGTGCTGGCCCACGAGCCCGACCTGCTCCTCACCTCGCAGGTCGCCGACATCGACTCGGCAATTGCAGAGACGGTCAGTGGACGGCCAGATGTACTAGTGGTCGATCAGCAGGCGCTCGAGAGGGACCTCGCCGATGCGCTCGCTGCCCTGCAGGCGCAGCTGGGTGCCGTTCCGATCGTCGTCCTCGGCACTGGGGAGCACGCCCTGTCGGCTGGGCGCGTGCTTGCCGCAGGAGCCACGGGCTACGTGGTCAAGGATGACGCGGCCGATGGGCTCGCGACCGCGGTTCGCGCCGCTGTCCGCGAGCGCAGCGCGCGCGCCAAGTTGAGCATCGTAGGTTCGGTGGAGGCTCAGACATGAGCGCCAAAATTAGGTGCCGGCACTGCGGCGACGTGATCGGGGTCTACGAGCCGATGATCGCGCTTGTCGGGGGAGAGGCGGTGCGCACGTCGATCGCTGCCGATGCGCGCACGGGCGCCGAGGACTGCTTTCACGACGCGTGCTACGCCAGTATGCATGGCGAGGACGCGCCCGAGGACTCAAGCTAGGTAGTTGGCCGCCGTCGAGATCGGTGGCTGTCGCCGATGGCGCCGGCCTGCAGAGCTGATCGGATAGGGGTCATGGAAACCGTGCCGAACGAGACCGCCCCCGGCGACTGGATCGAGGTCAATGGCCTCCCTGGCCATCCATCGCGACGTGGCGAGGTGATCGAGGTTCTCGGTGAGCCGCGGCATGTGCACTTTCGGGTGCGCTGGGAGGACGGGCACGAGTCCTTACTCTACCCCGAGCATCACGAGGCGATCGTCCATCACGCCGGCAATCGCCGGGAGACGCTGTAGAGGTGCTCGGCCGCCGCCGCCGCGTGGCGCCCTGAAGCCGAGCTTGCTCACGTGGGCGGGCGCGCGTCGCGTGCGCGGCGATCACGTCGGCCTGCTCGCGCAGCTGCTCGCGAGCGGCAGGATGGGCAGCCTGCTCGATCACCAGCCGGGCCTGCGCGCGCTGGCTGCGCCCGAAGTGTGCGCGCAACCAGGCTCTGCCACCGGCAGCGCCTGCAGTGCTCTGTGAAGCTGCGCCTCGGAGATCGTCTTCATGCGCCGTCACCATGCGTGTGCCACAGGCGTGCGAGTGGGTGACAACTACGGAGGCAGCTCAGTGACAAGCCCGGTCGGCGGGCGTACCGGTGACCGTTTGACTGTGGTGGTCAGTGTTGGTCCCCAAATCAGGAGCAGAACGTTGAGCGCTTCGCCCGCTGCAGCGGCAGACGTCGAGCTCGAGGTCGTACGGCCGTTCTCCGGCCTAAGCCGCGACGATGTCGACTATGCGGGTGGCAAGGGTGCGAACCTCGGCGAGCTGACGCTCGCCGGGCTGCCGGTACCAGACGGGTACGTTGTGGGCGCGCCAGCCTACGCGGCCTATCTGTCGCAGACGGGCCTGCGAGGACGCCTCGCTGCGCTCCTCGATGACCTCGACGCAGAGGACACGGCGGCGCTGGAGGCCGCCAGCACGAGGGCGCAGTCGCTCTTTGACGACACGCCCGTCCCAGCCTCGCTTTGCAGCGCGATCATCGTCGCGTACCGTGCACTTGGTGACGGGGAGGAGCTGCTCCCCGTTGCCGTACGCTCGTCCGCGACCGCGGAGGACACCGAGAGCGCATCGTTTGCCGGCATGAACGAGACGTTGCTCAACGTGCGGGGCGAGCAGGACGTGCTCGAGGCGGTGAGGCGCTGCTGGCGCTCGCTTTTCGGAGCGCGGACCATCTACTACCGCGCGGTCAACGGCTTCCCGCAGGCCGACATGGACATCGCGGTCGTCATCCAGCGACAGATCGCCTCCATCTGCGCTGGCGTGATGTTCACCGCCAACCCCGCCACGGGCTCGCGCGAGGAGATCGTGATCGAGGGCGCCTTCGGGCTCGGTGAGGCCGTCGTGTCGGGTGCAGTCTCGCCCGATCGCTACGTCGTGCAGAAGGGCGCGCTGGCGATTCGCCGTCGTGAAGTGCACCGCAAGGAGATCGCGATCGAATATCAGCGCAGTGGCGGCACGCGCAAACGTGACCTTGATGAGCAGGAGGGCCTGCGCCCGGTCCTCGACGACGATCAGGTCTTGGCGGTCGCTCGTCTCGGTGAGCGCATCGAAGCCCACTACGGTGCTCCGCAGGACACCGAGTGGGCCTTCGATCCCGAGGGTGCGCTGTGGATGTTGCAGAGCCGCCCGATCACCACCCTGGGCGACGCCCCGGTCACCGGACGCGACCCTGTCTCACCGGCGCGAGCGACTGAGACCGGGAGTGAGAGGGTCCTGCTGCGGGGTCTCGGCGGAGCTCCGGGAGGCGCGAGCGGTCCGGTGCGCATCTTGAGCTCGCTCGGTGACGCGTCGCGCCTCCAGGAGGGAGACGTTCTCGTGACCCACATGACCGCCCCCGACTGGACGGCGCTGATGCGGCGCGCGAGCGCGATCGTCACCGACTCCGGCGGCATGACCTGTCACGCGGCGATCGTCTCGCGCGAGTTGGGCATCCCCTGCGTGGTGGGTACCGGCGAGGCGACACGGGCTCTACGCGATGGCGAGACCGTGACGGTGGACGCGACGCGAGGGCTGGTGCTCGAGGGCGCGTCCGTCCCCCGGGCTGACGGGCCACCCGCCCTGACACCGCAGGCATCCGTACAGCCGCGCCACGTCGAGGTGACGGCGACGCAGATCCTCGTCAACCTCTCTGAGCCCTCGCAGGTGGGGCGCGTCAAGGATCTGGCTGTCGACGGGGTCGGGCTGCTCAGGGCCGAGCTGATGGTCTTGGAGGCGCTGTCCAACGAACATCCGCGCGTCCTGCTGGCGGAGGGGCGCGGCGAGGAGTTCGTCGCGCGGATGGCACAGGCGCTGGGTGACTTCGCCAGCGGCTTTGCGCCGCGGCCGGTGACGTATCGAACGATCGACTTTCGCACCAATGAGTTCCGCGGCCTGCACGGCGGCGATCGGTTCGAGCCACGGGAGGCGAACCCGATGATCGGCTACCGGGGTGCTCTTCGCTACACGCGCGAGCCCGACGTCTTTCGCTTGGAGCTCGCTGCCCTCACGCGAGTGTGGGATGCCGGCCAGCGCAACCTGCACCTGATGCTGCCGTTCGTGAGGACCACCGGCGAGCTGCGTCGCTGCCGCGAGCTGATCGAGGAGTCTGGGCTGCTGTCTCGTAAGGGCTTTGAGCTGTGGGTCATGGCCGAGGTGCCGTCTGTCCTGTTCAACCTCGCCGACTACGCCGCGCAGGGTGTCAGGGGTATTTCGATTGGCTCCAACGACCTCACACAGCTGCTGCTCGGAGCCGATCGCGACAGCGAGCTGCTGGCCGACACGTTCGACGAGCGCGACCCAGCGGTCACCACCTACATCGCCGAGCTAGTCGGTCGCGCTCGTGCTCTTGGATTGAGGACCTCGATCTGCGGACAGGCGCCGTCGGTGCATCCGGAGTACGTCGACCTGCTCGTCCGGGCGGGCATCGACGCGATCTCGGTCAACATCGACGCGATCGATCGTGCCCGCGGCCTGGTTGCCTCGGCTGAGCGTCGCGTGCTGCTCGAGGCCGCGCGCGCGTCCTCCAGGTCGTAAATGACCCGACTAAGATCGCCGCGGAAAGCGGCTGCGGACCATTCGACGGCATCTCGCGACGCTCGGACCGCTCGTACTCGTAGTCCCAAAGGAGCATTCCTGGAGATGCCTGCCGCGTGCGGGACGGCTGGGCGGCCAATGAACAGCGACCGAACCGGCCGTCTGAAGGCTGTGGGCGATAATGACCTCCGTTGTGGCCGACAAGCGCGAGATGCTCAAGCAGGCCGATGTGGTCGTTATCGGGTCTGGCGGGCTCGGCGCCGCGACCGCCTTCTATCTCGTGAAGCGGGGGGCCGAGCGCGTCGTTCTCGTGGACAGGTACGAGCTGGGATCGCAAACCTCGCCGCGCGCCGCAGGCATGGCGGCCCAGGTGCGCCCGAGCGACCTGATGGTCCATCTGATGAAGCTAGCGCGCGAGAAGCTCACGAGGTTCACCGAGGATACCGGACAGCCGCTGGAATGGAGCCAGCCAGGTAGTCTCAAGGTTGCGCGACGAGCGCAAGACTTGGCGGTGCTCGAGAGCGAGCGCGCGCGCGCTCGCAGGTTTGGGTTCGAAGTCGAGCTGATCTCCCCGGAGGCAGCGCATCAGCTCAATCCATTCCTTGAACCCAGGGGTGTGCTTGGGGTTATGCACGTCCCCGAGGATCTAGTTTTCGAGCCCTCGCAGGTTGCGATCGGTTTCGCCCGTGGCGCGCAGGCGCACGGCGCGAGAATGTTGCCGCACACGACCGTTACACGCGTCCAGATCGACGATGGCCAGGTCACCTCCGTCGTGACCGACGAGGGAACGATAAGCACCCCTGTCGTCGTGGATACGGCAGGGGCGTGGACGCGGCAGGTGGCTGCAGCGAGCGGCATTCGGATCCCGATCATCCCGACTCGCCACCAGTTGTTCACTACCGAGCCACTGACGGGAGTCCGCGCCGATTTGCCGATGGTGCGCATCATGGACGCGGCTGTCTATATGCGGCCTTACAAAGGGGGACTCCTGTGGGGTGGGTTTGAGGAAAGCCCGCGCCAGTTCGATATGGACGCGCTTTCAAGCAGTTTTCAAATCAAGGACATGGAGCTCGACCCGGACGTGCTTTGGCGCCTGGCGGTGGCGGTCAAGGAGCAACTGCCGATCCTGCTCGAGACGACAATTCGCGAGCACCGCGGCGGGCTTCCCACGATGACGGCGGATGGGCTGCACATCGTTGGGCCCGCGCCCGCGGCGCACGGCTTTTTCATCGCCGGCGGGTGTAACGTCGCGGGGCTGTCGATCTCACCCGCGATCGGGGATGCGCTCGCGGCGTGGATCCTCGAGGGCGCGCCACCGCTGGATCTAGCAGCGCTCTCAATCGAGCGATTCGCCACCCAACCGTTGCCGGAGCAACAGCTCGAGTCGGACGCCGTGTGGCAGTATCACCACTTCTACGGAACTGCGTGAACCCCGCGCTTTGCTCGTGGCCGTTCCCCCGTCGGCTCCGACGGCGGCCGGAGTCGTGGCCGTGGGAGCAGTCATCTGCGCCTCCTAGAGCTGGCGATTGCGCGCGACCGGAGGTCGATGCTCCGAGCTGGCCCGTTCGCAGCAGGCCCGCGGCCGCTTGAGCTTGACCGATCAAGTTGCCGGCGAGGCAACCTCAGCCAGGCGAGCGCAGCAATGCGCATATAGCGGCTTTTGCACGGAACAGACCACCATCAAATGCGCAAATTGCGACACCAGTGTCGGGTGTCGGCGGTAAGCGCTTGCCGCCTGCTCCTAGGGTGCCCCCTGCTGCAGGATGAACGTCTTGTTTTCGTCCGGCCCCGACCCTACGGCGAACAGCGGGCCGCCCGCCAGACCGCAGACGCTGGTGGCCCCGAAGGGCGAGTCGCTGGGGACGACCGACCAGCTAGTGCCGTTGAAGTGCTCGGTGAGCTGGAAGTCTTCGATCCCGGCACCTTCGATCCCGTCTTCGCTGACCTTCCGCTCGCCGAGACCGATCGCCCACACGTCGGTGGCGCTGAGCGCGGTGACGCCGCTCAAGGAGCCGCCAAAGATGCCGTCGGATTCCAGGGACTGCGGTCCGTCGATGCTCCATTCGCTGCCGTTCCAGTGCTCGATCACCTGGGAATGAGTCTCCGCGTCGCTGCCGACCGCCCAGATGTTGGTGGCGGACACGGCGCTGATCGAGCCGAGCGTTTCGCTGGCGTTGGTGAGCTTCAGCGAGATGCTCCATGCGGTCCCGTTCCAGTGCTCGATGACGCCTGTGCTGTAGGGCTGGTGAGCACCTTTGCTCTGTCCGATCGCCCAGACGTTCGTCGGTGACAGGGCCACAACCGCGACGAGCCGGTTGCCCGCACCTTCTGCGCTTGAGACGACGCTCCAGCTCTTGCCGTTGAAGTGCTCGATCAACGGCGATGCGGTCTTCGGGACACCGCTCGTGCCGACCGCCCAAGCGTCGCTTGTGCTATCGGCGCTCACGGCGAGCAGGCTACTCTCCGAGGGCTCGCCGGTGGTCGGCGGCTCGGCCGTCCAGCCGGTGCCGTTGAAGTGCTCGATCAGGCCGCCCGTGGCAGAGGCAGAGCTCTTGCCCACAGCCCACACGTTGCTTGGCCCCGTGCCCGACACGCCTTCGAGGTCCGAGTCGATTTCGCCCGATCCGAGAGAGGCGGTCGGCGCGATCTTCCATTCGCTGCCGTTCCACTCCTCGGCGAGCGCATTGAAGTCGATGTCGCCGCTCAGCCGAGACTGACCGACGGCCCAGGCGTTGTTCGCAGACGCGACAAAGGTGGCGGCGAGTTCGTCGAAGTTGCCGCCAGCGACGTTTGGGCTGGGGTCGATCTTCCATGGCTGCGAACCGGAGGGCGCGGGCGCACGAGCCGCCATGGCGCTCGACGGCGCCACCAGCAAAGCGAAGGCCGCGAGCACGAGCCCCCCGTGTCTGCACAGCCTGATTCGAAATGCACGGCGATCGTTGCCTAGCCTCATCGTCGTCTCCTCGCTGGCGTCGCGCCGGACGCCGTTGGGTGCCCGGAGCGCACGCTGCAACTTCGGTGCAAGCGACCTCCTCCGGTGTGTCGTTTCGCAAAGACTCCCCAATGACGCGATTCTTCCCAACTTCACATGTCTGTAACGACTGACTTCGCGCGCGGGGAAGCTGCACGACCGCCTGCGAACGTGCGGCCGGCCGGGCCGGGGGCACGTTGCCAGGAGGCGCCTCCCGCAGTTCTCGACCGTGCGAGAACCTCGCACTTGCGCTGGGGCGGCTAGCGCTGCCGACAGTCACAAGCCCTACCCGCCGCTCGTCAGCGCGCTGGTGCGCCCCAGCCAGTCTGTTCGCGAAGCCGACCCTTCAACACCTTGCCGACCGTGCTGCGCGGTAGCGGTTGCTCGCGAACGACGACGTACTGCGGCACCTTGAAATCCGCGAGATGCTCCGCGCAATGGCCCACCACGGCGCTGACATCGACCTGTTTGCCCGCGAGAGGCACGACCACGGCTCCTACCTTCTCGCCCATCATGTCGTCGGGCACCGGCAGGAGCGCGACCTCGGCGACACCGGGCGCGCCCGCCAGCACGCTCTCGACCTCGAGCGAGTAGACGTTCTCGCCGCCCCGGTTGATCATGTCCTTCTTGCGGTCAAGGACGTATAGCAGCCCGTCGGCGTCAACTCGGCCCACGTCCCCGGTGTGAAGCCAGCCCGCAACGAAGGTCTCCTCGGTTGCCTCGGCGTTGTCCCAATAACCCGCCGCGACGTTGGGCCCCCGCACCAACAGTTCGCCGACGCCGCTCTCGGGATCCGCGTGCGCGACCGCAAGATCTACGGTCGGCGGCGCGAAGCCCACCGAGTCGGCGTGAGCCGCTGCCTCCTCGTGCGGAAGGTAGCTCGCGAGTCCAGAGCACTCGGTGAGGCCGAACCCGTTTCCGACCCGCGAATCGGGGAACGCGGCCTGGATCTCGCGCACGAGGCCTGCGGCGATCGGTGCGCCGCCGTAGGAGACGCGCTGGACCCGGCTAACGTCGAGTTCTGAGAAGCCCGGCGCGCGCAGCAGCGCATAGTAGATCGCCGGGACCGCCACGATGCCGCTCACGCCGTGGTTACCAACGGCCTCGAAGAAGCCCTCAAAGTCAAGCGGGTTCGAGAGCAGCTCAACCCTTCCGCCGATGTCAAGGAGCGGGATGAGCTGCATGTTGCAGGCTGTGACGTGAAAGAGCGGCACGCCGATCAACGTCGAGAGCTCCGGGCCGTCTGAGCGCTTGATGTGATGGCAGCGGATCCCGTTCTCAGCGTTGGCGAGCAAGTTGCGGTGGGTCAGCATCGCCCCCTTTGGGAACCCTGTGGTGCCACTCGTGTAGAAGATCGTCGCGAGGTCGTCGGGACCGGTGTCGTCGATCGCAAAGGGCCCGGCGTCTGGCAGCGGCTGCATCGCGGAGAACGTGAGTACGCTGCCGGAGTCGCGGACTACGTAGCCGGCCTCCTCGTCGGTAAGGCGCGTGTTGATGGGGACCACAACCGCCCCGGCCAGGTGGCAGCCGAAAAAGGCGAGCACCCAGTCGATCCCATTGGGCATCCGGATGGCAGCGCGATCCCCTCGCCTCACTCCGCCGGCGCGCAGGCCGCCCGCAACGCGCGCGGCACGCTCCCAGAGCTCTCTGTATGTAAGTGAGCCTGAGCCGCCGCCGACCTCGACCAGTGCCACCGCGTCTGGGTCGCGCTCGACGCTCGAGGCGAGCATCTCCACCAGCGACCTGGGCAGATCGTCGTAATCGGCGCTGCCGTCGGGGCCGCGCCTTACGCCCGTCGTGTCGTAGGGGTTGCGCCCGCGCGGGGCGGGCTTGATCGGCGCTGAGCGGTCCTCCAGCACTGCAGCGGGCTCTGTGTGCGGCGTGGGCATCGGCACGGGGCGCGCGGGATCGCGCCTGTATCCGATGCATCGGATCCGTAGCGGTGGGGCCTTAGCTGCTGCGGTGAGGGGAGACGGATGATCGCCCTGTCGTTCTCGGTCTCGAACTCGTAAATCTTTCTCCACCGACACCCACGGCAGCTCGGGCTGGCGGTCGTTACACGCTGTTCACATGGTGGTTGCAAGCTGGTTACAGGACCGCCGCAATTTGCGGTGAAGACTATCGATGTGGACGTTACTGCTCCACCGTCACAGAGGATGGGTGGGTCGGGCACGAGGGTTGACATGCACTGTCACTCCAGCGCATCGCAGGAGTCCAGGCTGGGCGTGCAGCGCGCCGTTGGCCTGCCGGAGTGCGCGACCCCGCCGCAGGAGGTCTACGAGCTCGCCAAGCGGCGCGGCATGGATTTCGTGACGATCACCGACCACGACACGATCGCCGGTGTGCTCGAGATCGAGGACTACCCGGATGTCTTCGTATCGGTCGAGTTGACCGCCCGGTTCCGTGGCGAGCCACAGGTAGTGCACACCCTCTGTTACGGCTTGTCGCCGGAAGACCACGAATGGCTGCAGGCGCACCGCGGCGACGTCGAGCTCTGCGCCGCCTATATGTATGAGCGCGACATCGTGTGTGCGCTCGCTCATCCGCATTACACCGTGGGCGCGCCGCTGACGAGTCGCCACCTTCGCCGTCTCGCGCGGTTGTTTGAGGTGTGGGAGATCCGCAACGGCTCGCGTGCCCGCGAGCTGAACCGACCAGCCGCCAGCTACGTCGCCACGCTCAACGGCACCGGCATCGGCGGCTCAGACGACCACGCCGGAGTGGATATCGGACGTACCTACACTCAAGCTCCGCCAGCGTCCACCCCGGCGCAGTTCCTCGACCACGTGCGAGCTGGAAACGTCGCCGTGGGTGGATCACAGGGCGACGCGGCGAAGTGGGCTCACTCCGCGATCGCGCTGGCGGCGCGGGCTCTGCAGGGCGACGACGATCCGTCGGCCAAGTCAGCGCCAGACCCTCGAACCGTAATGGCGATGGTCCAACGGCTGCTACGCGAGGGCGACGCACGCCACGGGCCGGTCAGCAGCGATCTGACACCCCACGACGCCCGCTGCCTGCTGCACGCATGGATGCGGGCGGTTGAGCTCGAGCACCTGGACGAGCGAGGCCTCGTCGCCGAGATGCAGGCCGAGCTTTTCAACCACCGCGACCTGCACCGACGCGCCAGCCGGATTCACGAGCGCAAGCTGCGCGGTGCCGTGGCAGAGCTGGTGCGCGCCGCTCGCGGCGAGACCGACATCGCCGAAGCGGCGGCGGGCCTGTTCGAGAGCTGCATAGCCGTCGTTCCATATGCGCCTGCGACCGCGTTCCTGGCCAACGAGAGGGCAAAGCTCGACCTTCGTCTCGAGGAAGGCGAAACGCCACGGGTGGCGATCCTGGCCGACGGGATCGGCAGTACCCACGGGGTGACGCGCGTGATCGAGGAGATCCGCGAGCGGGGCGTCCCGGGCTTCGAAATCGAGGTGGTGGGAACCGATCCCGACGTGGACCGCCGCCTGTCGGCCGTGGCAGAGTTCGACGTGCCCTACTACCCGGGGCTGAGGATCGGTGTGCCGAGCATCTCCGCGGCCGTCCAGACGCTGGCGGACGGGATGTTCGACGTGCTCCACGTCTGCTCTCCGGGTCCCGTCGGGGTCGCGGGCGCGCTCGTCAGCCGCGGGCTGCGGCTCCCGTTGCTCGGTAGCTATCACACCGAGCTGACCGCCTACGCAGGGCTTCGATCGGGGAAGCGACAGATGGCTGATGTGACAGCGCTTGGCGTCAGCTCCTTCTACGGCGCCTGCGACCTCGTGCTCTCGCCGAGCCCGGCGTCTGACAGCGCGCTCGCGGAGATCGGTGTGCCCGCTGAGAGGGTCGCACGCTGGGACCGAGGTGTCGACACCGGCCGCTTCGATCCGGCGCTACGTGGCCAGATGAGCATGCCCGGCGCCGTGAACGTCCTCTATTCCGGGCGCATAACCGACGAGAAGGGAGCCGATCTGCTCGCCGACGCCTTCATGCTCGCGCGTCGGCGCGACCAGCGGCTTCACCTCGTGCTCGCGGGCGGAGGCCCCGAGCAGGAGCGCTTGCGCGAACGGGTGGGTCAGGCAGCGACCTTCCTGGGCTGGCTCGAGGGTATCGAGCTGGCGCGCGCGTATGCGAGCGCCGACGTCTTCCTGTTCGCGAGCCGCACCGACACGTTCGGGCAGGTCATTCTCGAGGCGCAGGCCAGCGGCCTGCCCGTCGTCGCAGTGGCTGCAGGCGGTCCGCTGTCGCTGATCGAGGACCGCGTCAGCGGGCTGCTCCGCGCGCCTGACGCCTGTGCCCTGGCGGACGGCGTGCTCGAGCTCGCTGCATCGCCGCTGTTGCGCGGGCGTATCGCCGCGGGCGGTCTCGCCGCGGCTGGCGAACGCACATGGGAGCGCGCGCTAGGGCGGCTTGCAGCTAGCTACAGACGCGTGCTCGCAGCGGACTCACACGAGCAGCTATCGGTGGCGGCCTAGCAGGCCCATGCGGTTCTGTTGAACCGCTCGGCCGGTGCGCTGGAGGGCGATCGCATGCGCGCTCTCACGCGCTTTGAGAGCACCTCGTCCGCGCTCCGGGCTTCTGCGGACGTTACGCGCCGAGGAGGGTAGGGGCGGCCGAGGCTCGCCACGAAGCGCCGTCCTCTTCGTGCGGTTGTCCGGAATTTGCGCGTTTGGAGTAGACTCGCCGGCTGGTGTTGGGAGAGCGCCGCATGCCGGGATTCGTGGACGGGCTGCCACAGACGCGCGCTGCGGTCGCGTATGCGACGAGCGCCCACGCCAACCAGCGCCGCAACGTGGACGGCGCGCCGTTCATCGAGCACCCGCTCGAGGTGGCGTCGCTCCTCTACCACGCCGGCGCCCCCGAACATGTGATCGCGGCCGGTGTCCTGCACGACGTGATCGAGAAGACCGGGGTCCAGGCGCCCCAGCTGCGCAGGCACTTCGGCGCCAAGGTCAGCGACCTCGTCCTTGCGGTGAGCGAGGACGAGCGCATCGCCTCTTATAAGAGCGCCTAACAAAATGACTGTTGGAGTCGTTGATGGCAGATGAGGGCGCAGGCGAGGGTGAGGAACGCTTCGTGGATGTCGTCTCGGCGG